>NZ_JBFAJC010000005.1:304453-405368 GCF_040655075.1 Actinoallomurus sp. NPDC050550
CCGCCGATCCGCTCGTTCGGGTCAAACGTGATGTTGAGTCGCGAAGCCGTACAGGAGCAGGTCGGCGACCTGGGTCCCGATCGTCGACGGGTCGGTCTTCAGGCTTCGGGCGAATCGGAGGGTGATTCGCAGGGTGCCCGCGATCGCTTGCGGAAGGAGTTCGGCGGGGAGGTCCGCCCGCAGGCTCCCCCGCTCCTGGCCTCGTCGCACGAGTGCGATGACGGCCTCCTGCATCGCCTTGCCGGCAGGTGGCGGCGTAGGGCGCCGTACGTCCCCGGGCAAGGGCTGAAGATCGGTCCCGACGGACAGAAGCGGATAGCGCTGGGCGATCCCCGCCATCTCGATGATGAGCGTCCGAAGCGCGTCGACCGGATCCATGTCGTGGTCGATCTCCGTGATGACCTTCCCGGCCTCGGAGGCGGCCGCCTCGAAGATCGCGCGACGCAGCGCGTCGCGGTTCTGATAGCGCCGATAGACAGTGAGGCGTACCACCCCCGCCTCGTCGGCGATGCGCTGAATCGTCGCCTTGGGGTCTTCGGCGAGCACGCGCGCTGCCGCCTCGAGGATGAGCCGGTCATTGCGCTGAGCGTCGGAGCGGGGACCACGGCGTCGAGGTCCAGGCGAGTGTTCACGCACGGCCTTAAGTGTTACACACGAGGCACAGATATTTCTCTAACCTCGGGGACGAGCGGACCGGCAACCCAGACGAGGCAACGGCCGCCGCAACACATCTCCCGGAAAGAGGAACCGTCATGAACGTGATCCCGACAGCCGATCAGAGCGGCGTCCTGGCCCTCAACGTCTTCACCGTACGGCCCGAAAAGCAACAGGAATTGATCGACTGCATCCTCGGCGCCGGCGATGCGGCAGACGTTCCGGGACTGCTGTCGATGCACCTACTCCGCAGCCTGGACGGAACCCAGGTGATCAACTTCATGCACTGGACGAGTGAGGGTGAGCTCAAACGGGCCACGGCCAGCCACCCGGTCGTCAAGGCGACCAGAGAGCGGGTGGGCGACCTGATCGAGAGGGCCGCTCCCAACGTGTACGAGGTCATCCCCGTGGCCTGATGAGCATCGCGCCCTTGATCCCCGGCTTTCACTGCTCCCATGGCGCAGCGACGGCCAGGGATCACAGCGGGGTCTATGGCTCGCCTCTCACGGGCGATCGCGGACGCCGCCGAGTACGGCTTCGAGGTATTCGGCGATGGCGTCCCGGTTGCGGGTCAGGCACTCGATGCGATCGGTCATGCGGTCGCGTTCCCGTTCCAGCGTGCCGATCATCTCGGGGGTCGCGTCCGGGAAGTGGATGGACCGGGGCTTGTCGAGGCACGGCAGGATCTGCTTGATGATCCGGGTCGGCAGCCCGGCGTCGAGCAGGCCCCTGATCTGGATGACCCGGTCGACGAAGCGTGGATCATAATCGCGGTAGCCGTTCGCGCAGCGCTCGGAGACGATCAGGCCCTGCTCTTCGTAGTAGCGCAGCAGCCGCCGGGACGTGCCCGTGCGCTCTGACAACTCGCCGATGCGCATGTGCGTCACCTCATAGGGCCCCGGATTGACCTTCACATCTATGTGAAGGTTTGAGCATACGGGCATGGCCCTGAGCAATACAGAGCGACCTGTCCACTCACCTGCCGAGAACCGCCGGCTCCCCCTGTCGGCGCTGCTGGCGCTGGCGACCGCCGTCTTCATCACCAGTCTGACCGAGACCCTGCCCGCGGGCCTGCTGCCCGCGATGAGCGCGGACCTTCAGGTCAGCGAGTCCGCGACCGGACAGCTGGTGACGATCTATGCGCTCGCCACGGCGCTGACCGCGATCCCCCTGACCGCCGCCACGGCGGGATGGCGGCGCAAGCGCCTGCTGCTGCCCGCGATGACGGGGTTCGCCGCCGCCAACACGGTCACGGCCCTCTCGGCGAACTATCCCCTCACCATGGCCGCCCGGTTCGTCGCCGGAGTGGCGGCGGGCCTGGCCTGGGCGTTGCTGGCCGGATACGCACGCCGCCTGGCCCCCGCCCATCTCCAGGGCAGGGCGCTGGCCATCGCGATGGCGGGCATCCCGATCGCGTTGTCGCTGGGCGTGCCCGCCGGGACCTTTCTCGGCAAGTCGCTGGACTGGCAGACGGCGTTCCTGAGCATGACCGCGCTCACCGTCGTCCTCCTCGCCTGGATCGGCGCGGCTGTCCCCGACCACCCGGGCCGCCGGCAGAACGACCGGCCCTCCATCCTGGCCGCGCTGCGCGTCCCCGGTGTGACACCGGTCCTGTTCGTCACCCTGGTGTTCGTGCTCGCCCACACGATCCTCTACGCGTACATCGCGACCTTCCTCGACCGGCGGGGCATGGGCGGCTCCACCGACCTGGTGCTGCTGGTGTTCGGCGTCGCCTCCATGGTGAGCATCTGGGTCGTCGGCGCGCACATCCACCGCCGACTGCGAACCCTCACCATCGCCGCCACCCTCCTCGTCGCCGCCGCAGCAGCCGTGCTGGCCCTGTTCGCCGGAAGCCCTGCACTTGTGTACGGCGCCGCAGCGCTGTGGGGGCTCGGCTGGGGAGGCGTTCCCACCCTGCTGCAGACCGCCGTCGGCGACGCGGGCGGCGACCAGGGCGACGCCGCACAGGCCATGCTTGTCACCCTGTGGAGCGTCGCCATGGCCGGCGGTGGAATCATCGGCGGCGTCCTCCTCGACCACGTTGGCCCGGGATCGTTCCCGTGGAGCCTCCTGCTCCTTCTAGCCCCGGTCCTGCTGGTCGTCATCGCGGCCCGTACGCACGGCTTCCCGGCGAAACGCCACACCTCCTGAACGTTCACCCTGCGCGACTTTCCGTATTCGATTCGGCGCGGACGGTGACATGCCGGGCAGATGCCCTTCGCGAAAGCGCCCTCCGTACGCCTGCGCCGGATCGGATCGGCGCTGCGCAAGGCCCGTGAAGAGAACGGGATGACCGTGGACACGGCCAGCCGCCGCTACGGCCGTTCCACGGGCTGGCTCAGCACGCTCGAGAACGGCCTGCACCCCGTCGACCCGCAGGAACTTACCGACCTGCTCGACTTCTACGGCGTCCCCAAAGGCCCCCTCCGCGAGTCCCTCATCCACCTCGCCAAGCACGACCACAAGCAGTGGGGGCGCGCCTATGAGGGGCGCATCTCGTCCGCCGCTCTCGACCTCGCCAGTCTTGAAGAGGACTCAGCGCTAATTCGCAACTTCGAGCCGAACGTCATCCCTGGCCTTCTCCAGTCCGAGGCCTATGCCTCGCCCTGATGAAAGCCGGGCTCCGTAGTGTGAGACGGAACAGCGCCGAGCTCGTGCGGTTTCGGATGAAACGACAACGGGTTCTAACCAAACCCGGCCCGCCACGCCTTGAGGTGGTGATCGGTGAAGCCGCCTTGCGGCAGCAGGTCGGTGACCACTCGATAATGAAGGACCAACTCGAGCAGCTGATCAATGTATCCGGCCTAGCGCCGGTCACGCTGCATGTGCTTCCGTTGTCCGCCAACGTGCATCTCGGCATAGCAGGGCCGTTTCATATCCTGTCGCTCCGGCCACCCGGTCAGCTGATAGCGACGGTCGTCGAGGACTTCACCCAATGCACGTTCATCGAGAACGAGGCCAAGGTCGTCACGTACGAGAGGATCTTCACCTACTTCCAAGGCGCAGCCCTCGATCCTCCCTCTTCGCTTCGACTCCTCAAAGAGATAGCGTCAGCACCATGAATACTGCCGATCTCACCGGTGCGACCTGGCGCAAGAGCGCGCGCAGCGGATCCAACGAGGGCAACTGCGTCGAGGTAACGGTCGCATCGATCAGGAACCAATGAATACCCCGGAGACCTGACGAAAGAGCACCTTCAGCGGCTCGAACGAAAGCGACTGCGTCGAGGTGACGACCTGGACGGTCAGAGCCGGGTGACCCTCATCGACAGGTCGGCGAGGCGTTCGGTCTCCTCGTTGGTCAGCGCGATTCTCATCGCGCCGGCGGCCTCCTCGGCGTGGTGTGGTTTGGAAGCGCCCGGTGTGGCGACGACGGTGTCCCCGTAGTAGGTGATCAGCCACGCCAGTGCGACCTGGCCGATCGTGGCCTGATGCGCGTCGGCGATCTTGCGTAGTTCGTCGATCAGTGGAGCGGTGCGGTCGAGGTTCTAGTTGGATATGCCGGTCATCATTCGGCGCAGGCGTGGCAGTTTGGCGACCAGGTCGTTAGGTTCGGAGCATGGAAGGTGCGTTTCCGCCGTGTCCGATCCGTGGAGTGTGGGCGCGGTATGTGCGGCAGACGAGTTGTCCCAGTGACGTCGCGATCGTCCTCGTGGACTTCGAGCCGTGGGAGGAAGGCTTCACGTTCGAGGTCGCCGACAGCGCCACCGTCGAGGATCACTTCCACCCCGAGCTGCCCGGATACCGCGCCGCGCTGGCCGAAGGCATCCGGGAGGAGCTGGCGGAGCAGGTGACCGGCACACCGCTCGCGGTCGCGGTCGTCCTCCAGAAGATCCACGTGCATGAGGTCGACTCGCACGACGGAGCGTTTCGGATGGCGGGGCGCGTCGCCGTACGGGAGGCGCTTCTCCGGCTGAACGGCCCGCCGCCGAAGCCAAAGCGTCGCCGCGCACGCTCCTGAACGACTTGGCCGCGGGCCGAAACGGGACGGACACCGAAGCTCCTGTACAGCAGGGCGATCACCACAACCCCCTGCTGCACAGGAGCATTTGCGGGTCAGCGGTCGATCACTACGCCTTCGCCGCGGTCTTGGCCGTGGGCGGGCAGCGTGGGGTCTCGAAGACGACGCCGTCCAGAAGGTTGCCGGTCGATGGATTACCGCCCGCGGTCGACACCGACTCGAAGGAGAACCGGGTGACGGTCTGCCCAGGCGGGACGACGTACGTCCCGGTGTAGCGGCGCCAGCCGGTGTTGCCGTCGGTGATGTCCGGTGAGGAGGCTCCGGCGGGGATCTGGGCCACAGTCGCGCCAGGGGCTCCGATGAGCACATGCATGGTGTCGGTGCCCGCAACGCCCCGGTGATACAGCGACCAGGTCATGACGGTTCCGGGAACGGTGGGCAGGTCCTGATACAGCGTGGAGAACATGTTGGCGTTGAGTTCGGCGAACTGCTGCCCATCAGCTGATGGGACCCCGCTGTAGCCGGTACGCCAGAACTCCACCAGGTGGTCGGTGGCGGTGGTGTGCCAGCCGATGGCCGGGTTGGTCGAGGCGTCGGGGAGCATCTGGAACCCGGTCACCGGTGGCGCTTCGAAGCTGCCGTTGGTCAGGGTGACGGGCGTATCGGTGCATGGTACGGCGACGGTGACCTTGGCGGTGGCGGTTCCGCAGTCGGTGGCGATGGTGTAGGTGAAAGTGTCGGCGCCGACGAAGCCCGGAGCGGGTGTGTAGACGACGTTACCGCCGGAGATCGTCGCGGTCCCGGCCTTAGGCTGGGTGACGCTGGTGATCGTCGGTGCGGTCGCGGTGTCGTTGGCCAGGACGGGCACGCTGACGGGTTTGCCCTGGGTGGTGGCGGTGTCGTCGGCGGCGTTGGTGGGCGAGATGGACTGCCCGTTCACGATCTGGATCGGCGGGGCGGGCGTGTTGTTTCCGAGCTGGCCCGGAGCGGAGTTGTTGCTCCAGATCCCGACCGGCCGGATGGTCATGCTCCCGCCGATGGTGCCTTGCCTGACTCGGAAGGTGATGACCTGCGGGGGGGCGTCGCGTTTTCCTCCCGGCGAGGGGATCGTCAGGGTCGTGCCGCTGATGCTGCCGGCCCCCGACTGGCCGACCACATCGGCGTAGGCCAGCAGTGACGACACATCCCACGTGGTGCGGTACTGGGAGACCACCCACGGCCACTGAGCCGTGCGGTGCGTCAGAGTGAGGGTGAAGGTGCTGCCCGGTGCGATCTGCCCGCCCCACAGGGACGGTGAGGTGGTGACCGACACCGACCCGCTGCCCAGCCGCCAGCCGATGGGGTTCTTCCAGTAGTAGTCGACGGGGTAGGTCGCCTGCCCCTGCCGGACACAGGGCGCGTAGACGGTCCGCGTCTGCCGCACTCTGGGGGCGGCGTGCGCACCGGTACCGGCCGCCACCTGCGTTCCAACCGCGACCGCCAGCGCCAACAGGGCGCAGGCCGGCGCGGTGAGCGCGGATCTGAATCGTTGTGACATCAGCACTGAACTCCCGCTCTGTCGTGAGGGATGCCCTCGTAGATCGACTTCGCGAGCGACGCTACTAGATGTATTCGATCAATCACGCTAAGTATCTGATTGATGATCTCCGTGTCGCGCTCCAGGGCGTGCCTCCACGACCGGCCGTGGCCTACAAACTCAGCCGATCCCGGTCCGGATGTACAAAATGCCCGGCAACCGTGACCGCGGACCTGGAGCGAGTACGCAAGGGGGCATGTAACACATTCAGCGGCCATGTCGTCTCTAGGGCATGAGAATCGCTGTCGCTGGAGGAACGGGGACGCTCGGCCGGCATCTGGTCGAGGAGCTGCGCTCGCGCGGGCACGACGTGCGGGTGCTGAGCCGGAGCGCGGAGAAGTACCGGGTCGACCTGACGACCGGAGAAGGGCTCGACGAGGCCCTGGCGGGATGCGAGGTCGTGGTCGACGCGGCCAACGCGCAGAAGCAAGCGGCGGACACCCTCGTCGAGGGGTCGCGGCGACTGCTGGCCGCGGAGGAGATTGCGGGCGTAGGGCACCATGTCTGTGTGTCGATCGTCGGCTGTGACCGGATTCCGATGAGCTACTTCCGGGTGAAGGCCGAGCAGGAGCGGGTCGTCGAGGATGGCCGCGTTCCGTGGACGATCGTGCGCGCGACGCAGTTCCATGAGCTGGTCGACGCCACGTTCGCGTCGGGCGCGCGGTGGCGGGTGCTGCCGGTGCCGCGGGGCCGGCTGCAGTCCATCGCCGTCGCCGAGGTGGCGCGGGCGGTCGCCGATGCCGCGGAGGGCGCCCCGTACCGGCGGCGCGTCGACGTGGCCGGCCCGGAGGTCGCCGACATCCGGGACGTCGCCCGGACCTGGCGGTCGGTGACCGGCCGCCGCGTACTGCCCCTGCCCCTGCCGCTGCCCGGCGGGATCGGGCGGGCGCTGCGCTCGGGTGCGCTCACCAGCGATCGGCCCGACGTGCGCGGATCGACGCGCTTCGCATCATGGCTGGAGGCGCGATGACGGCGGCAGGGTCGAACCGCGACGGGACCGCCGATCAAGACGAGCTCGCGCGGGCGTTCGAAGCGGAGCGGCCGCGGCTGCTCAACGTGGCGTACGCGACGACCGGCTCCCTGGCCGAGGCGGAGGACTGCGTCCAGGAGGCGTGGCTGCGCCTTCGCCGGCTCGACGATCCGGCCGGGATCCGCGATCTGCGCGCCTGGCTGACGACGGCCGTCGGCCGGCTGGCGCTCGACGCGCTGGGCAGCGCACGCGTACGGCGTGAGCGGTACGTCGGCCCGTGGCTGCCCGAACCGCTCGTCAAGGAGGTCGACGACCCCGCCGACCGGGTCACGCTCGACGAGTCGGTGAGCATGGCGCTGCTCGTCGTCCTCGAGCGTCTGTCACCGGCGGAGCGGACGGCGTTCCTGCTCCATGACGTGTTCGGGCTGTCCTTCGGCGAGGTCGCCGAGGTCGTGGGACGCTCGCCGGGGGCGGTGCGCCAGCTCGCCTCTCGCGCGCGGCAGCACGTCGAGCAGGGCCTGCCGCGTTTCCCGCCCACGTACACCGAGCAGCGGAGGGTGGTCGCCGCGTTCGTGGCGGCGTGCCGGGACGGTGACCTGGAGGGGCTCGTCTCGGTGCTCGATCCCGATGTCACGTGGCGGGGCGACGGCGGCGGAAAGGTCTCGGCGCTGCGCCATGTCGAGCGGGGCGCGGCGAACGTCGCACGGAGGCTGCTGGCGTACGCCCGCATTCCGGTCGACGCTGTGCGGATCGTGGAGATCAACGGCGCTCCGGGGCTGGTCATGCGGGATGTCGGCGGCGTGCTGAGCGTCGTCGCGTTCACCGTCGACGGCGGCCGGATCACGGAACTCGACGTCATCCGGAACCCGGACAAACTGTCGGCCGTCAGCTTCTGAGACGTGCGGCGGGCCGGCGGTCTCGGTGAGGCCGGCGGCCCGCCTCGGCCTCACAGCCCGGCCAGGTCCACCGCGTCGGCCATGACGCGGTAGCCGGCGTCGTTCGGGTGCAGGTGGTCGCCGGAGTCGTACGCGGGGAGCATCGCGAGCGGGGCGGCCGGGTCACGGGTGACCGCGTCGAAGTCGACGACGCCGTCGAACGTGCGGCTGGTGCGGATGTACGCGTTGACCGCCTGCCGGGTGGCCTCGAGGGTGTCGTCGTACACCTTCCAGCCCTTGAACGGCAGGATCGTCGCGCCGATCACCTTGATGCCCCGGGCGTGGGCGCGGGCCGCGATGGTCTCGTACGCCGCCTCGAGCTTCTTCGGGTCGGTCTGGTGCGGCGTCTGCTGGATGTCGTTGATCCCTTCGAGGACGATGAGCGTACGGACGTTCGTCCGCGACAGGACGTCCTCATCGAACCGGGCGAGCGCGTTGACGCCGAAGGATCCGCCGTCGAGCAGGAGCCGGTTCCCGCTGATGCCGGCGTTGAGCACGCCCAGGCGCCGCACCGGCGGCAGGGCGCGGATGCGGTCGGCGAGGTAGTCCGGCCAGCGGTGGTTCGCCCCGACGGTCGACGCGTAGCCGTCGGTGATCGAGTCGCCGAGGACGGCGAGGCTGCCGCGCGTGGGCGGGTTCAGCACGTCGACGCCGGTGAGGTAATACCGCTGCCCGACCGTGCCGGTGTAGGCGTCACCGGACATGTCCCGCGCGTGGTCGCCGCCGGGAGCGTCGTACGAGATCTGCTGGGCGAGCGAGTGCGTGGTCACCGGGCCCGCGACGGCGGGAAGGTAGAGGGTGACGAGCAGGTCCGTCCCGGGCCGTACGGCGAGCGGGGTCGGGTCCGTGGCCAGGTCCGCTCCGGCCGGCACGGAGGCGGATCGCGCCCCGTGGAAGGTCACCTCGCGCATGGTGCCGGGAACGGCCGCCGCGCCGTCCGCGCCCGCCCGTACGGCGACGGTGGCATGCCCGAGGGTCAGCGGCTCGGTGCCGAACCTGTTCGACAGCCGGATCCGTACGGCCGCGCCACCCGCGCTGAGGTGCACGATGTTCCGGAGCGAGGAGCCGGACAGCGTGCCGGCCGGACCGGTCACGCCCTGGGCCGGTGACGCCTCCCAGGACCCCACCCAGCCGTGCCCCGGCTGCGTGGCGGACGCCGGACGGGCGGCCGCCTCGGCAGTCGGCGTGACCGCCATCCCGCATGCCAGGAGCACCGCCGCCGCGAGGACCCGTCCCCGTACCCGACCCCATCTCGATCGCTCCGCCGTCGCGCGCACCATCGAACCACCTGCCTCGGCTGGGAAAGCGCTTTCCGGATGGAACGTAAGACGCCTACCGAACCAGGGCAATAGGGCGGTCCACTATCGGCCGCCGACGGCCTTAGGGATCATTCGCCCCTTGTGTCGCTATCCTCGCTCGCGGCGAGGCCGTAGCGCAGAGGTCGTCGCGCCTGTTCTGCAAGCAGGAGGACGCCGGTTCGAATCCGGCCGGTCTCGCCCCCGTCCCGGTTCCCCGTCCAGCGGACACCGCCGGCGGTCGAGCGACCGCCGTTGCTCGGCACGTCACTGCCACCCGCTGAAGAAGTCCTCTGGGAGGTCGGGCAACGCGCACCGTAGCGCGGCGATGGGATCGGTGGCGAACAACGCGGTATTCGCCGGGTCGGCTTCGAGCCAGCGCATCACCGCATCGTTACGACCGATGAGCTGCTGCATCCCGGTGCAGAGCCGCTCGGCTCGCTGGGGATCGCGCTTTGCGATGTCCGCGAGCACCCCGTTGTTCGCCACGCTGAGGGTTGTCCCGTCCGCTGCGGACAGGAACGTCATCGTCGTGGTGGCACTCCCGAGTCGCGCGTTGGCACACCGCAACTGGACGAATCGCTGGTCTGGAGAAGCGGTCACGGGTGCGCCCCCTTGAGTGAACGTTTCAAATGCTTCATGTCCGGACCTCCAGGTCAGACGAAGAGCGGGTCGCCTCCGAGTCGGAGCGACGCGTTCAGGCCGGCGTAGTTGAGGCTGAAGCCCGAGCTGGCCGTCCACACGACAGGGCCGATGAGTCGAAGGAGGGCTGGGACGGGAAGGCATCACCGTCGTTCAACATGCACAAGAAGCACAGGGCACCGTCGCCGTCGCCGCCTTGAGAGACGAAGTACTGCCATTCGCCTGGATTGAGCCACGACGCCAGCTCCGGCGGCGTGGGGTTCACGTCGGCGAAGACGTAGGCGACCTTGTCCCGGTTCGCGAACAGCGCGTCGGCCATCAACCCCGACAGGATCCCCGTGGCCACCGCGTCCAGCCGGTTATCGGGATCGTTGATCTTCAAGGTTGCGACGTAGCCGGGATTGTTCTGGTCCGCGCCGGGATCCGGGTTGAAGGTCAAATGCGTCTGGTCGCCACTTCCGTTTTCCACCTGCTGGTCGCCTGTTCCGACCCAGCCGAGTGTTATCTGCAGTTCGGGCGTGACGCCACTGAGGTCGTAGCTGCCGACGATCGATCCGCCCGTCAGCGCGAGCGATTCCTGCTCGATGGGAATGTTGAGATTGACCAAGGAATTCTGCCCGCCCACCATCTGCCAGGGCGCGAGCCGAGCGTTCAGCGTGATCGTCGACCCGCTGTCCTGGTCCACTGCTAAATAGTCAATGGTCTGGTCGACGCTCTCGAGATTGCTAGTCAGGATCTCGTTGACCGTGTCGACGTTCAACGCGAAAACATAGTCATAGCCATAGGTTTTCATCAGTGAAAGCCTCCCAGCCACTTATTCAAGATGCACTGCGGCCGGCCGTCAATATTCCAGCGGTAAAGCATTTCCCTTAATGGCGAAAGTATTTATGTCGGTTTTGCCTCCGGGCATTTCGCCGGTAATCCCCCGGCGTCAGGTGGCACCGATCCGCGGGTGACGGCCCTTCGCCCTGCCCGCCGCCTGATGTCGCTACGCTCTCTCGCGCGAGGCCGTAGCGCAGAGGTCGTCGCGCCTGACTCCAGATCAGGAGGACGCCGGTTCGAATCCGGTCGGTCTCGCCCCGCATTCGTTACCCTCACCAGCGGCAGGGCCGTAGCGCAGAGGTCGTCGCGCCTGACGCCAAAGCGGGAGGACGCCGGTTCGAATCCGGCCGGCCCTGTCACTCACACCGGCCGATCCGGGCGGTCGGCACCGGCCACAGAGCGGGCGCGTCTTGGCGGTCGGCACCGGCCGCCGACGGGCCGGGTCTGCGCGCCTAGGAAGCGCATCCCTCCTGTTCAATCCCGAAGTGTCCGGGTTGTTCGCTACGCTCTCTCGCGGCAGGGCCGTAGCGCAGAGGTCGTCGCGCCTTACAGCAGGTTGGAGGACGCCGGTTCGAATCCGGCCGGCCTTGCCCTTTTTTCGTGGAGCAGATCGGTGGGGGTGTCCGTGGTCGTCGATCCCGACCGGCCCGGGAGCCGCCCGGCCGGATCCGGCACCGCCCCCGACCAGGCCGAGATCGACGCGTGCCTACGCGTGATGGAGCGGGCCCGCGCGGCGCATCCGGACGACCCCCGCTGGGCGGCCGTGCACGACGCCGCCGCGCAGCTGTACCGGGCGGGCAAGAAGGCGCGGAAGGCGTCCCGGCACGCCGACCGCAGACGGCACGATCGCGAGGCGACCGCCGCCGCGACCCGATACCGGGACCAGGACCCCGAGCCCGGTCGGCCAGGCGACCCGCCCGCGCCGTCGGAGCAAGGCGCCGCCCTGCAGTCCGGCCCACCGGGCGACCGGACCGTGACGTCGGCGCGACCGGAGCGGCATCCCATGCCGCCGCCTGGACCGTCGGCACGCCCCCCGGAGCAAGGCCCCGCCCTGCAGTCCGGCCCACCCAGCGACCGGCCCGTCGCGCCGGAGCGGCATGCCGTACCGCCGGACCACCGGCCCGCACCGACGATGCGCTCACCGGAGCAGGACCCCGGCCTTCGGCCCGGTCCGCCGGGCGACCGGACCGCGGGATCCGGGCGGCTGCTGGTCAAGGCGCGGCGCTGTTACGTCTGCAAGGCGCACTACCGGCTCATGCATCCCGAGTACCACCTGCTCTGCCCGGCGTGCGCCGAGGAGAATCTGGCCCGCCGGGACGCCCGGTGCGATCTGCGCGGCCGCCGCGCGATCGTGACGGGCGGGCGGGTGAAGATCGGTTTTCAGCTCGCGCTGAAGCTGTTGCGCGACGGCGCGGAGGTCCTGGTGACCACCCGTTTCCCGCGCGACGCCGCGCGCCGGTTCGCGGCCGTTCCCGACGCCGGCGACTGGCTGGACCGGCTCCGCGTGCACGGGGTCGATCTGCTCGACCTGGCCGCCGTGGCGGGTCTGCTGGAGGCCGCGCACCGGGAGTTCCCGTCCCTGGACATCCTCGTCAACAACGCCGCCCAGACGATCCGCCGCCCCGCCGCGTACCACCGTGAGGTGCGCACGGCCGAGCACGACCCCCTCACCGGCCTCGCTGCCCGAATCGACGTGACCGATGCCGCGACCGTCGGCGGCGCTTCGGTGCCCTTCGGGCCCGCGCCCGCCATCGGCGCTTCCATGCTCCTAGGACCGGCGACCACGCCCGGCGCGCCCTCACCGCCCCATCCGGGAGCCGCGCCCGGCGCGCCCTCGCTTCCCCATGCGCCTGCCGCGCCCGGCGCATTCCCACGCCCCCGTCCGCCGGTCGGACCCGGCGCGCCCTCGCTCTCCGAGGCCGGGACCGGCGAGCCCGTGCCGGTGGCCGGGCTCCCGGACCGCTCCCCCGACGGCATGACGGCGGTCGCGGCGTGGGACGACACCCTCGAGGCGCTGTTCCCCGCCGGGCGTACGGACGAGACCGGGCAGCCGCTGGACCTGCGCGACATCAACAGCTGGAGCCTCCGGCTGCACGAGGTGGATCCGGCCGAGTGGCTGGAGGTCCACCTGGTCAACTCCTTCGCGCCGTTCCTGCTGACGTCGCGGCTGCGCGGCCTGCTGGAGGCGTCGCCGTGGCCGGACCGGTACGTCGTGCAGGTGTCGGCGATGGAGGGCAGCTTCTCCCGCGGCCACAAGACCGTGCGCCACCCGCACACGAACATGGCCAAGGCCGCCCTGAACATGCTGACCCGTACCGCTGCGGCCGACTACGCGGCGTCCGGCGTCTACATGACCAGCGTGGACACGGGCTGGGTGACCGACGAGCGCCCGCACCCGGACAAGGCCGTGCAGCGGGAGGCGGGGTTCCGCCCGCCGCTGGACGTCATCGACGGCGCGGCCCGGGTCTACGACCCGATCGTGCGCGGGGTGGGCGGGGAGCGCCTGTCCGGCCTGTTCCTGAAGGACTACCGACCGGTGGATTGGTGATGACCGAGCCGACGCCCGTACGCTGCCCCGCGATCGAGCACCCCGACGTTCCGCCGGCCGATCCGGCGGACCTCGCGCCGCTTCTCGCCCGCCTCGCCGACCCGGCCCCGGTGGCCGCGGACGAGACGTTCCCGCTCGGCACGGTGCGCCCGGACGGCCGGGTGGACCTGTGCAAACAGGGACTGGGCCCGGCGGGCGCCGCCCTGCTGCTGCCCGTCGCCGCCGCCTCGCCGCACGCCGTACACGTGCTGCTCGGCACGAACGCGATCGGGGACGACGGAGCCCGGACGGTCGCGGACGCGCTGGTCCCCGGGCACGGTGTGGAGACGGTGTACCTCGGCTGCAACCGCATCGGCGAAGCGGGTACGGAGGCGCTCGCCGACCGCCTGGCCGCGGACACCACCGTCCGCGCGCTCTGGCTGAAGCGCAACCCGATCGGCGACGCGGGAGTGCGCGCCCTCGCCGGCGCGCTGCGCCGGAACACCACGATCCGCACCGTCGACCTGGTGAACACCGGCCTGACCGCCGACGGACTGCGGGCGATGCTCGCCGCGTTCGCCGACCGGCCCGTACCGGTGGAACGCGTCTTCCTCGGCGGCAACGGGCTGGGCCCCGAGGCGGCCGACGTGCTGGCCGCGCTCATCCGGGACGCCGGTGTCCGCGAGCTGTACGTCCCGGCGAACCACCTCGGCGACGCAGGGGCCGCCGCACTCGCGGCGGCGGCCGATCCCGCCCGCCCGGTCCGGCTGGGACTCGGCGGCAACGGCATCGGCCCGGAGGGCGCCCGCGCGCTGGCCGACGCCCTCGGCGGCCTCGAGGCGCTGGACCTGGGCCGGCCGCCCTCCGAGCGCAGCCTCGGCGCGCCCGCCAACGTCACCGGCGACGCGGGCGCCGCCACCCTGGCCGCCGCGCTGCCCGGCAGCCCGCTGCGCCGGCTCGAACTCCGCCGTACGGGGGTCACCGGCCGCGGTGCGAAGGCCGTGCTGGCCGCCGTGCCCGAGGACACCCGCCTGGAGTACGTCGGGTTCGGCCCCGGCGTGCCCCGGCGGGTCAAGCGAGCGCTCGCGCCCCGGCTGCGGCCGGCCTCAGGTCCCCACCCGGACGTACACGCCATCGCGAGCCTCTACCGATGAGCGCCGTACGGGTCCCGTCCCGCTCTTACCCTCCGCACGAAGCGTCGCGGCTGCGGCGGGTCCGGCGGTACGCGGTGCCCCGGTGGATGATCGAGCAGGCCACCGAGCGACGCCTCGCCGGCGACTGGCGCGGCGCCTGCGCCGCGGCCAACGTGGACATCGCCTTCGACCTCGCCGAGGTCGCGAACGAGCACGGCGACGCCGTCGCGGCCGCGATCGAGGAGGACCTGCTCCACTTCGCCCCGGACCTACTGCGCTGGCACCTGCCCCGCCTCGACCGGGGCCACACGACGCTCGTCCCGGACCAGAGGGTGATCCTGAACCATCCGGCGGGCGCACCGGCCCTGTACATCAGGACGCCGCGCTGGATGGCCCACGGTCCGCAGCGGCCGACCCTGTGCGTCGGGAACGTGCCCCAGGAGGAGGTCTACCTGGAGACCGACGTGGCGTACGCCGCGTTCTGGCGCAACATCGTCCAGGACTGGAGCGCCGCGCGGCACCTCTGGGACGTACGGCACGTCGGCGAGCTGCGGGAACGCTGCGGCGGCGACGAGACCCGGGCACCCTTCTTCGACAGCGACGGCACCCCGCGCACGAACCTCCCGGACGGGTGTACGGGCGTCACCGACGGCACCTCCCGCATGAACCCCCCGGACGGGCGTACGGGCCTCACCGACGGCACCTCCCGTACAAGCCTTCCCGACCTCGCGCCCGGCCCCGGCGACGCGGCGGCGCTCACCGAGTGGGTCACCCTGCTGCACGAGAGGGACGAGGTCGCGGCGGCGTTCGCCGCCGCAGGCGTCGAGTTGGACACCGATCCGGTCGAGGTCGACTCCTACTACAGTGCGCCCGAGGTCGATCCGCTCGCCGTGTTCGAGCGGATGCCGCTGGCCCTCACCCGGCTGGAGCCCGAGATGCGGCGGCTCGCCGCGCGGTCGGGGCGGAACCGGTTCTGGATCCCGTACCGGCAGTACGCCGCCATCCTGTTCGAGCTCGACGGATCCGGGGCGGGCGTACGCGCGCGGGTGGCCGCGTTCGAGATGTACGACGACCCGGACGACGCCGACGTGCTGCCGGAGGCGTGCTGGCGCCGGCTGCCCGACCTGGATCTGCTCCGGGACGGGCGTACGCCTCCTGAGCAGCTGCACCCGCTCGTCCGGGAGGCCCTGTTCCCCGCCCGGAAGGCCGCCGACGGCCCGGTCGGACCGCCCGATCCCGGGCCTCCCGCCCCGGTCCGCGTCCGGTGCAAGGGCGAATGGCACGAGGTCGCGTCTCGGAAGGGCGTCATCCACATCCCGCACGACGAGGAGGAGCAGCGGCGGGAGAGCGCGCTCCGGGCGTTCGGCGGCGCGATCGCGGGCTGCTTCGCCGTACGGGAGACGTGGGCGTCGGGGGCCGGACGGCTGCCGAAGGCCCTGCGCGCCCAGCGGGACGAGCTGTTCGCGCGGATCCAGCACGGCGACGCTCCTGGCGTGCTCGCGCTGCTGGACGCCGGTGTCGACCCCCGGGTGCGCGACGGCCGAGGACGCACGCTGCTGCACTTGCTGCATCTGCTGGACCGGGGCGCCGATCCGCGCGTGCGCGGCGCCCGGCGGCGCGAGGTCGCCCACACCTTGCGCCTCCTCGACCACGACGGGCTGCTCGCCCGGCTCCTCGCGGCGGGGCTGGACATCGAGGCCAGGGACGCGGAGCGCCGCACGCCGCTGTTCACGGCCATCTGCTGCGACGGCTCGACGGCGCTCGTCCGGGCCCTGCTGGCCGCCGGGGCGCGGATCGACGTGTCCGGTGAGATCCACGGCGAGGAGCTGTCGCTCTACCGGCTGATCGAGTGGCAGGGGCGCGACGACCTCGGCTTCATCACGGAGCGGATCGAACGCGAGTACCCGGAGCTGACCGAAGAAGAGTGAACGTCATCGGCACTCCCCACACCGCGCGCCGCCGTACGCGGTCGAAGTCCTACACATCGGACACAGCGGGACACCTGCGGCGGGTCCGGCGGTATGCCGTGCCCCGGTGGATGATCGAGCAGGCCACCGAACGACGCCTCGCCGGGGACTGGCGCGGCGCCTGCGCCGCGGCCAACGTGGACATCGCCTTCGACCTCGCCGACATCGCGCACGAACACGGCGACGCCCTCGCGGCCGCGATCGAGGACGACCTGCGCCACTTCGCACCCGATCTGCTGCGTTGGCACGTGCCCCGGATCCTGAGCGACCGAACGACGATCCGCGTCGACCATCAGGTGGTGCTGAGCGCCGTACGGACCGTGGCGCGCGAGTCCGCCGACGCCGGGCCGACCGGTCCCTGGGACCGGTCCACGGCCACTCCGTGCCTGCACGTGACGACGCCCACGGGGCCCGACGCGCCGCAGCGCCTCGTCCTGCGCTTCGGCCGGGTCGACGAGCGGGACGGGTCACAGTGGGCCGCGTGGCGCGTCCACGACTGGACCCGGGGGCGGCACCTGTGGGACGTACGGCACGCCGGCGAGCTGCGCGAACGCTGCGGCGGCGGGGACCGCGCGCCGTTCTTCGAGGCCGACGGCGGCCCTCGTACGGCGCTCCCGGAGGCCGCGCCCGGCCCCGCCGATCCGGCGGCGCACACCGAATGGGTCACCCTGCTCCACGAACGCGGCGAGGTCGAGGCCGCCTTCGCGGCCGCCGGGATCGAGCTGGACGCCACCCAGCCCACCATCCTCCGGTCCTACCGGATGGAGCCCCTGGCCCTCCTGGAGCGGCTGGATCTGGCCCTGACCCGTCTCGAGCCGGAGATCCGGCGACTGGCGGACCACGGCCACGGGAACCGCTATCAGATCCCGACCCTGTACCACGGGGAGATTGCCGTGCTCCTCGAGCGGCTCGACAGCGGTGGCCTGCGTGCCAGCCTCGCCCGCCAGGTCAACACCGGCCCCCCTGTGCTGCCCGAGGCCTGCTGGCGGCGGCTGCCGGACCTCGACGCCGTGCGGTACGGCGACGTGGACCCGGAACACCTGCACCCGCTGGTGCGTGCCGCGCTGTTCCCCCGCCGGGCGGACCCCGACGGCCCGATCGGTCCCCCGGATCCCGAGCCTCCCGCCCCCGTACGGGTCCGCTGCCGCGGCGACTGGCACGTCGTCGCGTTCCGCGACGGGGCGCTGCGGGTGCCGCACGGGGAGGACGAGCAGCTGCGGGAACGCGCCATGGAGGCGCTGGGCGGCACCGTCACCGGCTGCTTCGCCGTGCTCCCGGTGGTGCGATCCGGCAGGGGCCGGCTGCCGAAGGCGCTGCGCGAGCAGCGGCGTGAGCTGTTCGCCCGCGTCGAGCACGGAGACACACCGGGGGTGCTGCGGCTCCTCGACGCCGGAATGGACCCCCTCATCCGCGACGGCCGGCGGCGCACGCTCCTGCACCTGCTCCCCCTGCTCGACCATGAGGCGCTGCTGCCGCGGCTCCTGGCGGCGGGTCTGGAAGTGAACGACCGGGACGACCTGGAGTCCACCCCGCTGCACGCCGCGGTCGGCGGTGGCGGGTCGGCCGGGCTCGTCCGGGCGCTGCTGGCCGCCGGGGCGTCGGTGGAGGCCGTGAACCAGGACAGGGGCACGCCGCTGCTCGTCGCCGTGGGCCGGGGCGCCCCGGTCGCCGTCGTGCGTCAGCTGCTGGCCGCCGGGGCCCGGCGGGACGTCACCGACCGCTGGAGCTTGTCAGTGCGCGACCACATCCATCGGTGCAAGCGCCGCGACCTGGCCTTCCTCAAGAAGGAGCTGGATCGCGACCACCCCGGCCTCGGCCGCGGCCGGTGGCCGTGGCCCTTTGAGGAAGAGGAAGATTGAACACCGCCGACATCCCCGCCAAGGATCCGCGGGCCGCCGCCGACGCATCCGGGAAAGACGCCCTGTCCGCCGCCGACGACCTGGTCCGTCGCCTCGACGCGCGGCGCACGGAGCCGGCGGCGAACCCGCAGCTCGAGGCGCTGGCCCTCGCGGTGTCGGCGAACCTGCCCGTGCTGCTGTGGGGCGAGCCGGGCATCGGCAAGTCCGCCGGCCTGCGGCAGCTGGCCGACTCGCTCGGCGTCCCGCTGGAGACGGTCATCGCCAGCGTGCACGAGCCGTCCGACTTCGCCGGCCTGCCCATCGTCGGTGACGACCCCGCCGCCACGGGCGTGCCGATGGCCCCGCCGGACTGGGCGGTCCGCCTGGCCACGGCAGGGCACGGCCTCGTGTTCTTCGACGAGCTGTCCTCCGCTCCCCCGGCCGTGCAGGCCGCACTGCTGCGCGTCGTCCTCGAACGCCGCGTCGGCAGCCTGACGCTCCCCGAGCCGGTCCGCGTGGTCGCCGCCGCGAACCCGCCGTCGAGCGCCGCGGACGGCTGGCACCTCAGCCCGCCCCTGGCCAACCGGTTCGTCCACCTGCGCTGGACCCACGATCCCCGTACGGTCGCGCGGGGCATGGCGGGGACCTGGCCGGCCGTGTCCCTGCCGCGCGTCGACCCGTCCCGCGTGCCGAGCGCGGTGGCGCGGGCCCGCGGGGTGATCTCCGGGTTCCTCACGGCGCGGCCCGGTCTGGCCCACAGCCTGCCCGGTGACGCGGAGAGCCGCGGCGGCGCGTGGCCGTCGCCGCGCACCTGGGAGATGGCGCTGCGGCTGCTCGCGGCCGGGTACGCCACCGGGGCCGACGACAAGGCGGTCGCGGCCGCGCTGATCGGCGCCGTCGGCGACGGCGCCGGGATGGAGCTGCTCAACTACCTCGAACAGCTCGACCTGCCCGACCCGAACCGCGTCCTCGCCGATCCCGACGCCTTCGCCCTGCCGACGCGCGGCGACCGGCAGCTCGCGTTCCTGACCGCCGTCGTCTCGGCGGTCCAGAGCGACCTGACCCGGCGGCGCTGGGAGGCCGGCTGGGCGGTGCTGGCCAAGGCGGTGGACGCCGGGGTTCCCGACATCGCGGCCCGGGCCGCCGCCGACCTGGCCGCGCTGCGCGACACCGACTGGGCGGTACCGAGCGGCATCGACGCCTTCGTCGACCTGCTGCGGCTGTCCGGGGCCCTGCCGGGAGGCGGCTGAGCGATGGCCGAGCTCGACCGGGTCAAACTCCTCGCGGCGCGGTACCGGGCCGCGACCGACCGGCCGTACCTCGCGTCCGCGCTGTACTCGCTGACGGTCGTGCCGAGCACCCGGGTGCCGACGATGGCCGTCGACCGGCACTGGCGGTGCTACGTGTCGCCGGCGTTCGTCGCGGAGACGCCGGTGCCCGAGCTCGCGGGCGTCTGGATCCACGAGGTGGCGCACCTGCTGCGCGACCACCACGGCCGCGCCGAGCGGCTGCCCGCCGCAGACCAGGGCGACCGGCTACGCGTCAACGTGGCCCAGGACTGCGAGATCAACGACGACCTGCTCGACGACGGGCTGGCGCTGCCGGACGGGCGGGTGGAGCCCCGGACGTTCGGCCTCGACGCGGGCGGGCTGTTCGAGGAGTACCTCCCCCACCTGCCCCCATCGGTGACGTGCTCCGACTGCGGCTCCGGAGCCCACGGAACGCCGGGCGACTGGGAGATCGCCGACCCCGGTGGGGTCAGTTCGGTCGAGGCCGACGCGCTGCGGCGGCACACCGCCGAGGCCATGCGCGCGCACCAGCGCAACCGGGGCACCCTCCCAGCGGGCTGGCAGCGCTGGGCCGACCAGGTCCTCGAACCGACCGTCGACTGGCGCCGCGTGCTCGCAGGCGCCGTACGCGAGGCGGTCGCCTGGGCGGCCGGAGCGGTCGACTACACCTACCGGCGCCCGTCCCGCCGCACCGCCGCACTGCGCGGCGTGGTCCTGCCGAGCCTGCGCCGCCCGCTGCCCGCCGTCGCGATCGTGGTGGACACGTCCGGGTCGATGGGCGAGGACGAACTGGCGGCGGCCCTCGGCGAGGTGACCGGCGTGCTGCGCGAGGTCGGCGTCGGCGGGAACCGGGTCACCGTGCTGGCCTGCGACGCCGACGTCCACGCAGCGTCCCGGGTGACGTCCGCGCAGCAGGTCACCCTCGCCGGAGGCGGCGGCACCGACATGCGGATCGGCATCGCGGCCGCCCTCGCCCTGCCCGAACGGCCCGGCGTCGTGATCGTGCTGACCGACGGTTACACGCCGTGGCCCGAGGAGCCCTCGTCGGCCCGCCTCATCGCCGCCCTCATCGGCGAGGACGCCCCGCCCCCGCCGACCTGGGCCGAGACCGTCCACGTCACCGACCGCTCCGCGTGAGCTGACGCGCGCCGCCCGGCCCGAGGAGCGCGGGGAGCGTGAGCGCGTCGGGCACCCGCGGACCGCGTTCGCGTCGGCGAGCGCCCTCCGACACAGGTTGCGGAGCGTCTGAATCTCCGTGAAACCATGTCCTGCATCTGAGGCCGGACCGTCGCGGATGAAAGGCGTGAATGTGAATCTTCGGGAGATCCGGTCCTTGATCAGGCTCGAGCCGTTCGAGCGCGACCCGGTACGACGGCGGCTCGCCCACTGCCACGACATCGACGACCTTCGCCGGGTCGCCCGGCGCCGCACCCCGAGAGCGGTGTTCGACTACGTCGACGGCGGCGCGGACGACGAGATCAGCATGGCCGCCAACGTCGACGCTCTGCGGCGGTGGCGGTTCACGCCGCGCTCCCTCACCGACGTGTCCTCCGTCGACACCGCGACCCGGCTGTTCGACCGGCCGGCCGCGCTGCCCCTCGTCCTCGCGCCGACCGGCTACACCCGCATGATGCATCCGGTCGGCGAGCCCGCCGTGGCCCGCCTGGCCGCCCGCCGCGGGGTCCCGTACACGCTGTCCACGGTCGGCACCACCTCCGTCGAGGACCTGGCGGCCATCGCGGGCCATCCGGACCTGTGGTTCCAGCTGTACGTGTGGAAGGACCGCGAGACCAGCTGGGGGCTGGTCGACCGCGCGGCTGCGGCCGGCTACCGCGTGCTGGAGGTGACCGTCGACACGGCCGTGTCCGGGCACCGTGGCCGCGACGTGCGCAACGGGCTGAGCATCCCGCCGAGTCTGACCGTCCGCACCCTGCTCGACCTCGGATCCCGCCCCGGCTACTGGACCCGGATGCTCCGCTCCCCCGGCCTGGAGTTCGCGAACCTCATCGGCGCGAACGGTGTGCCCGGCTCGGTGACGATGGAGAACATGGCCGATCAGTTCGGCCCGGTGACCTGGGAGGACATCGCCGAGCTGCGGCGGCGCTGGGCCGGCCCGCTCGTCGTGAAGGGCCCGGTCGGCCCGGACGACGCCCGCCGTGCGGTGGACGCCGGGGTCGACGGCCTTCACCTGTCCAACCACGGCGGCCGTCAGCTCGACCGGCTCATGCCGCCGATCGACACCCTCGCGGAGGTACGCGCCGCGGTCGGCGACGACGTGTGCGTCCTCGTCGACTCCGGCATCCGGCACGGCGCCGACCTCGCGGTCGCCGTGGCCCTCGGCGCGGACGCGGGAGCGATCGGCCGGGCGTACCTCTACGGCCTGATGGCCGGCGGCATCCGCGGCGTCGACCGCGCCCTGGAGCTGCTGACCGCGCAGTTCACCCGCACGCTCCAGCTGCTCGGCGTCTCCTCCGTCCGAGAACTCCGCGACCACGGCCGAGAGCTCATCCGCCGAGAGCCGGCCTGAGAGTCCGGCGCGACCGCGAAGGCCGGACGGAAGTCGGTCCGGCCTCATTTCATGCCACCGATCGGATCACGCGCAGCCAATATGCAATTGGCTGTGATCATTTTCCACTCTCGCGGCTTTTGTCGTTGATCGAAATCGCGGAACGGTATTAGACCTATCGGACCGCAGTGGTTACGGTCGGCCATAATG
Source organism: Actinoallomurus sp. NPDC050550 (assembly GCF_040655075.1). NCBI lineage: Bacteria > Bacillati > Actinomycetota > Actinomycetes > Streptosporangiales > Thermomonosporaceae > Actinoallomurus > Actinoallomurus sp. NPDC050550. Next base: position 326,778 of record NZ_JBFAJC010000005.1, read on the forward strand.
CAAAATTCGGCGCGAGCTAAGCGAGTACACAGAATCGCTGGTAATAGTCTGTTACGGTCCCTTGACGCCGCTCTGCACGGCCGGTCGGCCCGAGGGACGGAGTATCGCTGCCGGAGGTTCGCATGGCTTTCTCGGGACGATCGAGCCTGCTCGCACTGATAGACCAATTTATCCGAGTGAACGGCGGTCACCAGGTGACGCCGGATACGGTTCGCCCCGTCCTGGTACTCGAAGGCATCGGCGGGTCGGGCCGATCGGAGGTGCTCCGGCACGTCTGGAGACTGAACGCCGAGGCGGCACCCACGGCGATGGTCGACCCATTGGCCGTTGGGCAGGCCGATTCGATGCGCGACGTGCTGCGCGCCGTCATGCTCGGGCTGACCGCGAAGGTGCCCACGTACCAGGTCTCCTTCCCCCGGGTGGTGCTGGCCCATATCGCCATGGACGGCCCGATCGACAGTGGCGATGCCATGAAGGACGTCTGGACCCTGCGGAAGCGGATCGACGCATATCAAGACCGTGGCGCGGTGGTCAGGCTCCTCGTCCCGCTGGTCACCGACGCCTCCGCATATCTGAAGACGCCGGGAGCGGACAACCTCGTACCGGCTGCGGCCGAGGAGATCGCCGGGAGGCTGGAGCGGCGCCGGGCCAGGCTGGCGTGGAATGACGCGAAGGTGTGGTTCGGCCATCAGGACCAGGACTTCCGCCACGACCCGGAGCGGGCGCTCGTCCTTCTCAGCCGCCAGGCGCAGCAGGCGAGCGCCTCCGTCCGGCAGGACGTCGACCACCTGCTGATCGCCGCGCTGCTCGCGGATCTGCGGGACAGCCTCGCGCGGACCGTCAACCGCCAGTCGAACGCCGTCGTCCTCCTGGACAACGGAGACGCACCCTCTGCGAGGGAATTCGTGCGAGCCCTGAACCGGGTGCGAAGCGAGCTGAGGACTCAAGGGGCGCCGCCGGATCCCCTGGTGGTGGTCACCACGAGCGGCGGTCTCACCAGGTTCGACACCACAGGTCCGACCGGCCGTACACCCGGATGGTCCGAGTCGGCCGTGGAGCACCTGACCGCCGAGGAGATCGGCCGGCCCGGCTCGTTCCTGCGTGTCGTTCTCGACGGGCTGACGGAGAAGGACGTCCAGCAAATGGCGCGCGGGCGGCTGTGGGAATCGCTCGGAACCAGCGTCATCGCATCGACGATCCACCGGTTCACCGGCGGACATGCCAAGGCCACCGACCTCGTACTGAACCAGCTCCATCATGAACCCGCGCTCATCGACAATCTGGACGCCGTGCTGTCGAGGCCGCTGATCGACCTCGACGATCGGCTGGAGCGGCACGTACTCGACTCGATCACCGCCGGTCTGAGTCCACGGCAACACCGCGACAAGCAGCTCAGGAACGATCTGATCACGCTGGCGGCCGCACGGGACAACGAGGAGGCGCGACTACTGGCGCCGCTGATGGGAGATCGGGTGAACGCCGAGCTGGTTCTGTTCACCTCCACGACGCTGTGGTCGGCTCCGGGCCTCAGGGGGAAGCCGGCGATGGCCCCTTTCGTCCGCCTCCTGCTCCTACGCGAGCTCGCCGCCCGTGATCCGGCGCATGCGGCGGGATGGTGCGAGGTCTTCAAGAAGCTGCGCGACCACGCAGACGACCACGACGACCTGAGCGGTGTGCTCCACCACGACCTCGCGCTGGGTGAGGTCGGGAGCGTTGTCCGCAAGCTCTTTGATCTCCTGCCTGAGCTGCCGACGAACCAGTGGCTGGCGCTGCTCGACGGAGCCGTGGCGACCCCGCCGTTGGCCAGGTGTGGTGGCGCCCCGGCGCCTGACGCGCCATCGGCCACCGACCCGGCGCCTGGCGACCCCCTGGCCAAAGTCGCCCTCACCCGGCTCGTCACCAGCCTGCATCAGCTCACGAACCCGTTGCTGAGCAACCGGGACGGGCTTATAGAGCTCTATCTGATCGTCCGCCGCAGTTATCAGCAGCTCGACGACCAGATCCAGCTTCGCTTCGTTGACCGCACGATGCGTTACGAGGCACTCGCAAACGCCCTGGCCTGATCGTCAGATGGTGTCCGCGCTCATGAGCGCCGGGGAGAGAAAGGAAACCGAGCAACGGTGCATGGCCACGACCAGCCTCCCCGTCACAAATGGTGGATCCTCCCGAATTGGCCACGTCAGCGGCCGAGATGGCACGGGTGGTGGGGCGGGGGCGACTTTTGGAAAGACTGGTGGACGGCCTGGCGGCGACTGATCGCGTCCCTCCTCGCATTGGCGCTCGCCGCCGGCGTCGCGTCGATACTCGGTCCGGTGTACGAGCGGTTGACCTGCCATGCCGCCATATTCGGCTCCGACATCTGGCGGAAGGACGGCGAGTGCGTCGGTACGAGCACCGGCCGGTACGCGTTCCGCCGGCCCGAGGTGAACGCGGTGATGCGCAAGATCGCCGATCAGAACCGTAACGCGCGGGACGGCTCGTGCGGGAAGAACTCCAAGGCGGTGACCGTCGGCGCGCTGGTCACCTTGACGTCGAAGGACGCCGGGGGCAGGGCCGTGGATCAGCTCGAAGGCATCGCGGCCGCCCAGGCGAAGGCCAATGAGGACAAGGCCAACTGCAGCCACCCCGTCCGTGTGCGCGTAGGCCAGATGGGAGCGTCCGAACAGGCGGCGACCTCGGTGGCGAGGCTGCTGGCCGACGACGGTGTCGTCGGGGTGGTCGGAATGGGGCTGAGCTTCCAGCAGTCGGCCGACGCCGCCCAGGTGCTCGCCGCGCGGCACATCCCCATGGTGGCGCCGGTGATCACGGCGGAGGGCTTCGACAAGAACGGGTCCGCGGATGATGGACCGGACTTCAGAGGCTGTAACCCCGGCGCCACGTACAAGAACGGGGTCGGACAGGGTTTCTTCTACCGGGTCGCGTATCGCAACGCCGTACAGATCAACCGGCTGGCCGAGTACTTCAACCCGAACAAGAACAGGGTCAACTTCATCATGACCCCGGTCACCATGGACGACCCGTACACATGCACGGCGTTGCCGCTGTTGCACCGCCGGTTCGGCAACGTTCAGGAGGTGAGGTTCGACCCCACCGACCCGACGACGGTGCGGCAGTCCGCGCAGCGGATCTGCAGCAGCCCTGGCGCGGTGAACGTCCTCTACGCTGCCCGCGCCCGCGACCTGCCGACATTTCTGACAAGGACCGCGGATCTCTCCGCGAACGGGCAGTGCCAATTCTCCAGCATCACCGTGATGAGCACCTCCGACGCCGCCAGAATGCGGTCCCAGGAGACGGACACGGACGTCGAGCAGCAGCGCAATGCGGCACTGAACGCAGCGATGTTCCGCAACGGCAAGGTGCGTCTGGTGTACACGCCACTGGCCGACCCCGACCTGCTCGCCAGGTCGAGCAGTCCCGCCTTCACCGCGCTCAAACAGGAGTTCGCCGATCTCGGCTTTGCCGCAGGGCATCTCGACAGCGGCTGGGCGGTCAACGGGTACGACGCCATGCTCACGGTCGCCACGGCTCTGAACTCACTCAGCGCCGGCCAGAAGGTCACGCCGACCGAGGTCAACACGGCGATCGGCGGATTCTCCAAGGGCGGCCAGTCGGTCGCCGGGGCCGGCGGGAACATCACCTTCGACAACAACGGCAACCGCGACGACTCGGTTCCGCCCGTGGTCCGGCTCTGCCCGGCCAAGACCCCGGGCCAGGCCCCGCTGACGGTGCAGCTCCTCTCGGGGCACGAAAAGTGCCCCTGATGACGGTGACGATCGCGCGAGTGAGGGCTGCCCGCGCTCTCGAGGGGTCATCGGGTGCCGGCGGTGCGCTCCCTTCCCGCGGCCGCGACCCGGAGCCCTGGGGCCAGCCGGCCGAGGTCGGCGTCCGGCCACCGCTGTTCGATCGCCTTGACGAGCGCGACGACCAGGTCCCGGCCGTCGATGCCGTGCCCGGGTCCGCCGTCGCCCGGCAGCCGCCGCCACAGGTCGTTTATCGCCTCGAGGTACAAATCGGTCGGCCGCACGGTGTTCGCCTGCCGGAACAGGTCGACCACCGTCGCCACCGGCAGCCTGCCGACGTCGTCGCGGAGGCGCAGGAGGACGAGCCGGTACAGCTCCGGGAAGGCGGCGACGGCACGGAGGCATTCGCCGTAGACGGCCGCGCGTTCCCGGTCGGACGCGTCTCGCGTGTGGTCGAGCCGCGCCAGCTGGTAGGCGGGCAGGATCGCCGTCTCGTCGTCCGCGGACCAGCGGATCCGATCGCCCAGGGATTGGAAGAAGGGCACGGACTGGAGGAAGAGCAGCCCGAGGCGCCAGTTCGGCAGGAACGCCATCCTCCTGACGAGGAACCCGATGTCGCTGGTGGCGGGCACCCGAAGGTCGAAGGAGCCGATGGGATCGCCGGAGAGGTACACGTCGTAGGCGGTCGCCTCCGGCCGTGAGCCCGGCTCTGAGATGGCGAAGGCGTCCAGCACCGACACCGCGGAGCCGTCCTCCCGGCTCAGCCGGATCCGGAGGTCGTCCGTCAGACTCACCGTGACCCGGAGCGTCATCACGATCCCGTCCCACTCCGACGACGACAGCTGCGCCCGCCAGAGGTGACTCAGCTGGACCCAGCGCTCCACCACGGCGGCACCGGAACCGGGGAACATCTCCGCCACGGTGATCCCCTCGTCGGAGAGGAGGACGAGGAGGACGGTGAGGTTGGCCGAGTAGGCGGCGAGCCGCCGCGTGATCGGGTGCCCGGCCGGCTCGTAGCCGGCGTACGACCTGCCGCCGTGCGGGTACAGGGCGCCGTCGAGGAGTTCCCGCAGCAGCGTCCTGCGGGGGTCGGGATCGCCTGCCGGGGTCCGGCGGAGCAGCTCCCCCAGGAAGCCGACGATCGGTGCGCGTTCGGCGACGCACGCGAAGGACAGGACCGCGAAGAGGAAGCCGTCGTCGGGCCGGCCGCCTGCCGCCGTCGAGCGCGCGCTCATGACCTCCCGGACGGCGACCAGGTCGCCGAGGGCGCGGACGGTCAGCCAGGCGACGAGGAACTCCCCGAATGTCGGATGCAGGAACTCGAAGCTGCGTGCCCGCTGGTCGCGTACCCGCGCCTCGGAGCGGTGGATGAAGAAGAACCGGCTGGTGACCTGCTGCGCGGGGCTGAGCGCCGACGCGTCGTCGGAGGCGGTCGCCACCCGCTCCGGCAGCAGGACGGCGAGGTCCCGGTCCAGTTCATCCTCGGAGGCGGTCTGCCTGCCCCGGGCGAACATGGCGGCCGCGGCGACGGCCAGCCGCTCCAGTTCCGCTTCGGCGAGCCTGCGCTGAGCCTCGGACGGCAGTGCCGCGTTGTGCGGAGACTTGCGTACCTCGCGGAACGCGAAGTCCATCAGCAGGGCCTCGTACAGCCCCGCCTGTCCCAGGGCGGTCGTACCCGCGTGCTGCAGTGCGTTGTCGTTCGCGTCGAAGATGGCGAGCAGGAGCAGGAGCAGCGGCTGCCGGGCGAGCTCGATATGGGCCAGTACGGTCTCGGCCGGCAGCATCCGCCGCGCCCGCGCCTGGAGGATCTCCGCGTTGTGCCGGTTCCAGACGTCCAGCCAGTACCGCACCTGGTCGTCGGTGAAGGGCTGGAGCTGCAGCGCGATGCAGCCCGCCGGATACCGTACGCGATCGGCGACCACGGTGCGGCTCGTCACGATGACGGCGATCGGGTTACCGATCGCGAGCTGCCGGCGCTGCAACTCGCGTACCTGCTCCAGATAGTCGTACCGATTGACGCCCGACGCCTGCAGCATCTCGTCGAAACCGTCGAGCATCACGACCGGCAGTGCCCCGCCGGCCGCGTCGAGGAGGTCGGGCAGGGTCACCCGTTCTCCCGACTGCTGGAGGATCGCCTGCTCGATCTGTTCTTGGATCAGGGACTCGGCCGCGACGTCCCGCAGTTCGACCCGGATCGGCAGGAAGTCCTCCTCCGGGAGCCGCGCGGCGAGGATCTCGGTGAGCTTGGACTTGCCCGACCCTGGTTCGCCGAGAACGACGAGCGGGGCCTGGACCGCCCGGGGCGAGGTGAGGTAGCCGGAGAGGAACGTCTCGGCGTAGGGCGTCGGCTCCTGGCGGTCCCACCATTCCTGTCCCGCGGGGCTGTCCCCCGGCCGGACCTCCGCCACCTTGCAGCGTGGGTTGACGTACGCCTCGCCGAGCGTGGGCAGGACGACCCCTTCGGGCGTCCGGCCCGCCGCGACGATCGGCTCGGCGAGTGCCGCGCGGTAGCTCCGCAGCAGGTGGCGTCGCGGCCGGTCGCCGGGCCGGCTCGCCGCCATCTCGGTGAGGAGCCGGCCCACCTCGGACAGTCCCGCACCGAGCGCGTCGACCCGGGTGAGGTTCGCCCAGACCTCGAACTCCCGGTTGTCGGCGGCCAGGCGACGGAACGCCTGTTCGTAGCCGCTCAGAGCGGTGGGCGGTACGGCCATGACCGCCCGCGTCAGGCGCGTGCGTTCGGGGCCGGTGAGGTCGTCCCAGGCGGCGACGCCGCGGATGAAGGTCGTGAGCCGCCTCGACATGAGCTCATAGGTCGCCGTGATCGCCGCCCGGGTGCGCTCGTACGGCACGTGCGGTTCGGGCAACGGGAGCCTCTCGTTCACCAGTCCTTCGAGCAGTTCGGCGCCCCCTCGCGCCGGAGCGCCGCCGGTCGCGGTCGCGACCCGTTCGGCGGCGGTCAGCTCCAGCCGGTCGAGCTCGATCGGCAGGTCCGCCTGCTCGAGAGCCTCGAAGTAGGAGGACACCACAAGGACGGCATGGGCCGCGGCGAGCCGCTGCGTCCGGTCGAAGCGGGAGAGCCCGTTGCGCCGCTCCGAGATCCGGCGCACGGTCTCATGCCCGAACCTGACAATCTCCTCTTTCAGGTCGAACAGGTTGAGAGGGGCCGACACGTCGTGTCCGGTGGCCGCCGCCGCGACCGTCCACGTCGCGAGTCCCGCCGCCGCCAGCCGGTCGACGATGCCGACCAGGCGGCTGTGCCGGGTACCGAGGATCTTCAGGGCGTCGGCGTAGGTCAGCGACTCTGCCACACAGGCTCCTGGCGTGAGGGGGGCGGTGTGTTCCCGTGGGGGGCGGCGCTCCCATGGGGGTGCTCCCATCATCACCCAGGGAGCCGGAGGTTCCCACGATGGCGAGGACGCCGTCCTCAGTGGCGGTCGCCCGGGTCGTCGTACTCGATCCGCGAGGCGGGCTGGAACGGCCCGCTGACGATCTCGCGGACGAACCGGCCGCCGCTGAGGATCTCCTCGGCGGAGACCTCGTACGTGAAGTCCTGACCGGGCTGCAGCACGCGAGTGCCGATCACGACGGAACGCGCGGCACGGTAGATCGACGCCCACGGTGAGCAGTAGTACATCGATCCGGTCCGTACGATGTCGCCTCGGTACAGCGCAGCGTTGATCTGCTCCTGGACGCGTAGCGTCTTGGCGGGGTCGGGGTCGTGCCGCCACATCTCGTCGATCGACCGGATGGCCTGCGCGTCGCTCGTCCAGCGATGGAGGGAGCCGGGGTCGGTCAGGCACCAGGGGTCGAAGCCCAGGGCGCCCGGAGGAGGCAGCCGGTCGCCCACCGCGCCCCCGCCCATCACGCCGCGGCCGTACGTCGTGAGCAGGACGGGCATCGCGAGGAGCTGGCCCAGGTGGTAGTACGCGCCCAGGGCGTGCTGGAGCCGCTGCTCGATGATCTCGTGCAGCTGCTGGCTCGCGCCGGGTTCGAAGACGTGCGCGGCGTAGTCGGCGGCGGACGACGCCTCGGCGGCGATCTGACGCAGCCTGGCCAGTTCGGCGCGGTGGCCGTCGTGGGTGCACGCGACCTCGAAGGTGCCCAGGGCGACCTCGGTGTGCTCCCGGATGGCCTCACCGGCCGCGATCATGGCCTGCAGGTGCGGCGCGGGGCAGGGCTCGATCTCGATCCAGCCGGGCAGGTCGGCCGGCAGCGTCATGCCGGGATCCGGCCGGTAGTCCGGGTTGGCCGCGGCCTGGCGGCTCAGTGAGAGCCAGCCTTCGACCTGGCCGAAGAACGCCCAGACCTGCTCGGCCGTCACCCTCGGGAGGTACCCGACGGTACGGGTGTCGGCCCGGTAGTCGGCCTCGATCATCTTGTCGCCCAGGGTCTGCAGGACGTAGGCGTTCCAGGCGTACAGCTGCTGGGCGGCCGCCGCGAGCGGGGCGTCCCAGGGGTCGATCCCCCGGGCGGTCAGGTCACGGCGTACGGCCTCGGCCTCGTCGAGCGCCCGGTAGACCGCGACCCCGGCCTTCTGGATCGACTCGATCGTGTTCGCGGGGACCTCTTTCTTGAATCCCGCGACCACGCGTGTCAGTAGGCCCGGATTGGCCGTCATCGCTCTCCCGTCATGCCCGAAGGTGCTCTTCGCCGTCCTTCGACGTGGTCAGGACGGGTCACGTTCCATGATCGGAAATAGACGTGGCGGGGCCGCAGTCGCGGCCCCGCCGTCCGTCGTCCGTCCGTCAGCCCGTCAGCGGCGTCGTCGTCACCGGCTGCTTCAGCGCGCTCTCCTTCATCCACTTGGTGAAGGACAGCTGCCAGTAGCCCCAGCCGTTGTTCCACTCCAGGTCGCGGCTGGTCCCGGTGATGACCACGACGTCACCGCGGTAGGAGAGGTTGAAGAACCACTTGGCGCCGGCGGGCGTCTGCCGGACGCAGCCGTGGCTGCAATTGCTGTGCCCGAGGCAGCCGTACTCGCCGGGACTCTCGTGCATGTACTCGCCGCTGCTGCTGATCTGGACGTCCTTGTAGACCAGCTCGTGGTAATAGCCGGGCTCGCCCTTCTTGATGTTCGGCGAGGTCATGGTCACCACGGGCTCCTTGCCCATCGTGAGGTGGACGCCGCTCGTGGTGCGGAAGTCGTTGCCGTGGGAGTCGCCGCCGCCCATGCCACCGCTCACCGGGATCGTCTTGGCGAGCTTGCCGTCGACGTAGACCTTGCTCTTGTGGCTCTTGAGGTTGACCTTCGCGATGTGGGACGCGCCGATCGAGAAGTTACGGGTGACGTCCTTGGTGCCGTACACGCCGTTGGAGGCACGGACGCCGGCCAGGTGCGCGACGAGGCTGACCTTGCTGTGCGCGGGCCAGTACGACTGGGTCCGGAAGATGGCCTGCTCGTTGGTGATCCAGCGCCACGCGCCCTGCATCGGGGAGGTCGAGCGCACCTCCAGGGCCTTCTCGACCGCCGCGCGGTTGCTGACCGGCTGGTCGAAGGTCACGGTGATCGGCATGCCGACGCCGACGGTCTCTCCCGCGTCCGGCGTCACGTCGCTGATCTTCACCGTCGAGGACGCCTTGAGCGTCGTGAACTTACTCGTGGCGGTCGTGACCTTGCCATTGGCGTTCTTGGCGGTGGCGGTCACGGTGTACGTGGCGCCGGGCTTGAGCGTCCACTTGGTGTTCCAGCTCTTCTTGTCCGCGGACAGAGTGCCGTCGACGGTGCTCTGGCCCGCCTGCACGGTCACCTGCTCCAGGACGCCACTGCTCGCCGTGACCGAGACGCCCTTGTCCGGGCGGACCTTCTTGGCCCCGTCGGCCGGAGCGATCGTGGCCGCCGCGTCGGGAGCCTTGGCCTCCTTACCCGCCGGGGAGGCGCTCCCGCTGGATGAACACGCCGCGGCCAGCGTGAGAACCGCTCCGGCCGCCGCCGGCATGATCCATCGACCCGATTGCATGCGCACTGATGACCCCACTTCGCGCAGAAGATGCGCGGCTGAGGAGGGCATGCCAAGGAGACGCCGCCGCGCATCGTAGATCCCCGGTAATTCGAGCATCATAGTATCGATCATCGGCAATTAGCCCGGCAATCGGTACTTTCCATGCTCTTCACAGGAAATCGTGATCGGATCGTCAGGGACCGAGCGCGATGGAGACGGGCTCGAGGTAGGTGCGCAGGCCCTCCGGCCCCATCTCGCGGCCGAGGCCGGACTGCTTGAAACCACCGAACGGCGTGCCGAACGCCTGCGGGAAGCCGTTCAGGCTGACCATTCCGGTCCGCAGCCGCCGGGCGACGCGCAACGCCCGCTCCGCGTCGGCGGACCAGACGGACCCGGACAGCCCGTACATCGAATCGTTCGCGATGGCGACGGCCTCCTCCTCGGAGGAGTACGGGATCACGGCGACCACCGGGCCGAAGATCTCCTCGCGCGCGACGCGCATGGCGTTGGTGACGCCGGTGAGGAGGGCCGGATTGACGTACCAGCCGTCGTCCAGGCCGCCCGGACGCCCGCCGCCCACGACCGTGGCGCCCTCGGCCCGGCCCGTCTCGACGTACCCCTCGACACGCGCCCGCTGCGCCTCGCTGACCAGACGTCGGCGTCGCCGAGCACGACGGCGGCGGACTTGCCGCCGAGTTCCAGCGTGACGCGCGCGATGCGGTCCGCGCACAGCGCCATGATGCGGCGGCCCGCGGCGGTGCTGCCGGTGAAGGCCACCTTGTCCACCCGCGGGTGCCGGACGAGGTGCTCGCCCACCTCACGCCCGGCCGGCAGCACGCCGAACGCGCCCTCAGGAAGGCCCGCCGCGGCAAGGGCGTCGGCGAGCAGGTAGGCGCTCAGCGGGGTCTCCGGCGCAGGTTTGAGGATCACCGAGCAGCCGGCCGCCAGCGCCGGGGCGACCTTCAGGGCGGGGGCGCTCAGCGGGCCGTTCCACGGGGTGATGGCGGCGACCACGCCGGCCGGTTCCTGGATCACCAGGCTCCGGTTGACGCCGTCCTCCCGGATCTCTTCGAGGGGCTCCCGCTCGATGAGGTCCGCGTAGTAGCGCAGGTGGCGGATCGGGTTCGGAACATGGGCGCGCTCGGCGAACCAGCGCGGGCAGCCGAGCTCACCGGTGAGAAGGTCGACCGCGGCGTCGCCGAGCCGCTCGATGTGATCCGCCGCGGCCCGAAGGACGGCGGCGCGCTCGGCGACCGGGCGGTGGCGCCAGTCGCCGGCGGCGAACGTCTCGGCGGCCCGTGCGACGGCCGCGTCGACGTCGGCAACAGTGGCCGGCCGCACCTCGCCCACGGGCTTCCCCGTGGCCGGACTGCGCACCTGGGTGACCGCCCCGCCGCCGGACTCGTCCCAGACGCCGCCCACGAACACCCCTGGCCGGTGATGAATGCCGGAGACTGTCATTTCGCGCCCTCCATGCTCCGCGGCCCGCTCGCTCGGCGTTGAGACGGACCTTCCCGGACTGCTCGGAGGCGCCGCCGACACGAGACCGATCGCAAATCTATGCGTATCATATTCCTACTATTAGCCCGCTGGAAGGGAGCGCCCGTGGTCACCGCCGCGCTGGTCATCGACATGCAGAACGGGTTCTGCCGCGCCGACGGATCCCTCCCACGCGCCGGGTTCGGGCTGCCGCGAATCGACACGGTGATCCGGAACAACGCCGCGATGATCGACGCCGTACGCGCGGCGGGAATGCCGGTCGTCTTCACCCGGCATGTCTTCCGGCCCGACCTGGTGGACGTGCCGGCACGCATGATGGCGGCCCTGCCACCGGGCACGACACCCCTGGTCCGCGGCAGCCGGGACGCCGAGATCGTCACCGAACTCGCCCCGCTGCCCGGCGACCGCGTCATCATGAAGAACCGTTACGACGCCTTCCTCTACACGGACCTCGAACTCGTCCTGCGGCTGATGGGCGTCCGCCGGCTGCTCGTGAGCGGCGTCGTGACCAACGCCTGCGTCGAGGCGACCGTACGCTCGGCCGAACAGCGGGACTTCGAGGTCTCCGTGGCCGCCGACTGCGCCTCCGCCCCTGATGCCGCCCACGAGGCGGCCCTCGCGTCGATGGCCGTGTTCGCGACGGTCGGCCCCTGGCGGGAACTCCTCGCCGGGCTCCAGGCCGGCTCCGCGCCCGCCGGCGCGACGACCTGAAAGCCCGCGCGGAACCCGCGCGGAATGGGCGTCGGATCAGGGCAGTCCATTCCTCGCGGGCGCTGAACCCCGTCGGGCCGGGCGACGCGACTCACGTGCGAGGAACCGCGATCCGTACGGGTCACGCGCGGGGAAGACAAAGCCACAGTCGACCGGGTCCAACCGCGTGCTGTTGCGGCTGCTGCCGTCCTCGGCTCCTACCGGCAGGGCGGCCCGCCCGCGGGCGCTACTGAGCCGCCAATCAGTTGGGGTGGGCGGATCGGCGGTGACTGTTCGACCCGTGTTGTAAGAGCGGACCAAGCCCGGGCTCACAACGGTTGAGCTGACCATGATCTGGTCGCCTTCGCGGGCGACGAGTTGGGTCTTGTCCGGTTCGGCGGCCGATCACCATGATGTTTACGTGAACATCCGACAGGGCGGGGACGTGCGGCGGATGCCCGCCGGGTTGGTCGCGCTCGGGCTCGGCGGCTTCGGGATCGGTCTGACCGAGTTCGTGATCGCGGGTCTGCTGCCCCAGGTGAGCCGTGACCTGGACGTCTCCACTGCCGCGGCCGGGTGGCTCATCTCGGGGTACGCCCTGAGCGTCGCGATCGGCGCGATTCTGCTGACCGCCGCCACGACCCGCATCCGCCGCAAGGCCGTCCTCGTCGGCCTGGTGGCGTTGTTCGTCCTCGGCAACCTGCTGTCCGCCGTCGCGCCCACCTACGGCGTGGCGCTGCTCGGCCGCGTCGTCGCCGCCCTGTGTCACGGCTCCTTCTTCGGCATCGGCTCGCTCGTCGCCCGTCGCATGGTCCCGCCGGAGCGGGCCTCGCGCGCGGTCGCTGTGATGTTCGCCGGGCTGACGGTCGCCAACGTGCTGGGCGTGCCGTTCGGCGCCCTGGTCGGCGAACGTTACGGCTGGCGCGCCACGTTCTGGGCGATCACCGGGATCGGCGTGCTGGCACTGGCCGCCATCGCCGTGTGGGTTCCGGCCTGGGCGGGCGCCGTGGACGAGGCCCACAGGCCGACCGGCCTGCGTCCGCAGCTACGCTCCTTCCGTTCCTGGCAGGTCTGGCTGACGCTCGCCGCCACCGCCCTCGGCTACGGCGGCATGTTCGGGGCGTTCAGCTACATCGCGTACACCTTCACCGAGGTCACCGGCTTCTCCAGCACCGACGTCGCCTGGCTGCTCGTCGTCTACGGCTGCGGCCTGGTGATCGGCAACGTCGCCGGGGGCCGGGCGGCCGACCGGGACCGTGACCGTACGCTCATCGCGTCCCTGGCGGGACTCGCCGTCACGCTCGCGGTGTTCGGGCTGCTGGCCGACGGGAGGGTCGCGTCGGTGGTCCTGGTCTTCCTGATGGGCGTCTTCGGGTTCGCGAGTGTCCCGGGCATGATCACCCGTGTCACGGACGCCGCCGGCGGCGCGCCGCTCGCGGCCAGCGCCAACGTTTCGGCCTCCAACGTCGGCAACGCCCTGGGCGCCTGGCTCGGCGGCCTCGCGATCAGCGCCGGCCTCGGCTACACCGCGCCGCTGTACGTGGGCGCCGCGGTCGTGGCGGTCGGCCTCGGCGTGATGGTGGTCACTACACGCACCGCCTCGCCCCCGCCGGCCAGCCCTGACCAGGCCGCTGGTCACGCCTGGCTGGACCAGGAACGCGGGCACAGCACGAGCCGGTAGCCGCCCAGGTCCCCGGAGGCATTCCAGTAGGGGTTCGGCGACGCGACCCGCCTGCCCGCCTGCCCGCCTGCCCGCCTGCCCGCCTGCCCGCCTGCCCGCCTGCCCGCCTGCCCGCCTGCCCGCCTGCCCGCCTGCCCGCCTGCGACCGTGAGTCGCGAACCCTTAAAGCCGTGGCTCCTTCGGTAAAAGATCGGCGTGAAGTTCTTCTCGTTTCTTACGTGTTCGACTGTCGATCCCCGCGACGCGTAGCAGGACGTTCAACGCTTGTTGGCATGGAGATTGAAGGTGCGCCGCCGGTCAATTCGAGTGTGTCCGTCTTCCGCATACCGCCGGCGTGGTGGCGCAGGGCGATCGTCGGGTTCGCGGGTCTCTTGTCGGCCGCCGTGCTCGCCAGAGATTTCTCACGACCACACGCCCTTGTGGGGACGCATGAGTTCAACTCTTATAACGATGGCGTTTATTTCGGCGCGGCATTGCGACTGACCAACGGGTATCTTCCTTATCGAGACTTCACGTTCTTGCACCCGCCAGGCCTGCCGATGATATTGGCGCCTATCGCCGCGTTGAGCCACATCGTCGGTGAGCCGGTTGCGATGGCGATCGCTCGCCTCCTGACGGCGGTGACCGCGGTGGGAGTCGTCGTGCTGGGCACATTGATCGTGCGGTATCGCGGGCGTATCGCCATGATGACGGCAGGCGTGGCCTTGGCCTGCTCCCCGAGAATCGTCGATGCCGCCGATACGGTCGAGCTCGAGGGGTACCTTCTCATATTCTGCCTGCTCGGCACGCTTGCCCTGTTCGACTCGACCGGTCGTTTCACGTCAAGTCGGCATCGAACGTTGGCGGGTGGTCTGGCCTTCGGCTTCGCCTGTACGGTCAAAGTCTGGGCGTTGATGCCGATCGTTGCCGTGCTGGCCGTCTGTGCGGTTTCCTGTTTGGCGCACAAACAATGGTGGCGGGTCAGGTGGCTGCTCGGCGGCATCACCGCTGGTGCGGCTGTTCCTCTCGTCCCGTTCTTTGCGCCGGCCCCTGCGGCATTCGTACATGATGTGGTCGTCGTCCAGCTCACCAGAAGAAGCTCGGGGTGGCAGGAACTACCGATCGGCGCCAGGCTTCAGTCGATGACCGGCCTTGACGCGCTGCCCCGCCTGCACGCGGCATCCGCTATCGCCATCGGCGCATTGCTGGCGCTGGCGTTGGCGGTCGTCGTCAGCCATGTGATGGTCGGCGACCGCGTCGCACTGGACTGGTTCATACTCGCGGGCGCGACCGTCGCGGTAGCCGGGCTGTGTGTTCCGCACCAGTTCTTCAGAACCTACGGTTACCTTCCCGCGGTGTTCCTCGCTTTGCTGCTCGGCGTGGTCGTCGGCAGATTCGCTCGTGCGGGATTGGCCGGCCGTTATGGACCAAATCTCAACGTGGTGGCCTTGAGGCGTACGGCGACGGTGATTCTTTTGATCGTCGGCTACGTCGCCGTCCTGGCGCAAATCGGATACACGCGCAACTTTACCTCCAAGTACGTCGACTCTGGGCGTACGCTTTCCCCCTATATCCGCCCAGGCGCATGTGTGGTATCGGATGGCGCCTCAGCCCTGATCGAGGCCGATCGTCTCGTCGCGGCCCGGCGTTGTCCCGCGACGGTCGACGTCTACGGGCAGTGGCTCGCGGCAAACCCGGCGCACCCGCCCCCGTACATCGGACCATTCGAGCCGCGGCTTATTCGGACCTGGGAGTCGGCCATAAGCCAAGCCGACTACGTCCTTCTGGCCGGCCCGCAATCGACCTTCGTACCCTGGACGGTCGGGTTGCACTCGTATTTCTGGTCACACTATGCGCTGATATACATAGGGCCCGGCGGCTGCCTCTTCCAGAAGATAGAAACCCTCAACCCGAAAACCCTTCCGCCTGGATCCGCAGATCGACTGCTCGCAGCGGGGATCTCTGCCCAGCGAGCCGCCGACACGGCGGACGCCCAGATCTATTACACGGCCGCGGCACGAATAGACCCACGTAACGCGTTGACCCACTTCGACCTCGGCACCATCTTCCAGGGGAACGGGAACGCCGTCGGTGCGCAGAGCGAATACAAGCGTACCCTCGCCATCAATCCGCGCTTTGGCGGAGCGCTCTATAATATGGGCGTACTGCTGGCCGCGACCAGGCCGGCCAAAGCTATTTCGTATTATCGGAGGGATTTGCGAGTCGAACCGGGCCACGCGGCAGCAAATCTCAACCTTGGCCTGCTACTCGTAAGGCAGGGCGAGACCAGCCGAGGTCGAACTTTGATACGGAAAGCGATTCGCCTGAATCCGGCATTTAAACAACAGCTCCCACCGGGAATAAAACTGTAATGCCGGCACAAGGCGCCCAGCCCCGCCGAGACGGCGAACTCGAGTGAGTCCCGTCGGCGGTGCGCTGTATCTTGGCGCCATGGATTACCTGGCCGCTCTCCGACGCGAACTCGACGCGTTCGGTGCCGCACTGGACGGTGACTTGTCCGCTTCCGTCGAGCATTGCGGTGACTGGACGCTGTTCGAGCTGGCTGCCCATATGGGAGCAGGTAACTTGTGGGTCGTCACGGCCGTGGAAGAGGGACACGGCAATGACTACGACGAGGGTGCTGCGCCTCGGGACCAGGCGGCGCTTGAGGCCTGGTACGCCGAAACGGCGAACACGCTCGTGCGGGCGCTGTCGGTCGATCCCTCGACCGATGCGTGGACGTTCTTTCCTCCGCACACGGTCGGGTTCTGGCGTCGGCGCCGCAGCCAGGAGACGCTGATGCATCGCTGGGACGCCGAGAACGCGGTCGGCTCGGCGACACCGATGGACGTCGCGCTCGCCGCCGACGGCGTCGCCGAGGTCTTCGACACCATGGCGCCCCGCATGATCGCCAGGGGGCACGCCACCGAGCCCGAGCAAGCCGTCCGGATTATCGCCACCGATTCCGGCGGGTCCTGGACCTACGGGCCCGGCGAGCCGATAGCCGAGATCTCGGGTAGGGCCGAGGACCTGCTGCTGATGCTCTGGGGCCGGAAACCGCGGGATACGGATTCGGTGGCCTGGACCGGGGATCGCGAGGCGGGGCTGCGCGTCTTGGCCGGACCGCTGGTGCCCTGACCGGCTCGGATCAGGTCACGTTGGCTCTGGCGACGATCTGGCGTAGCCGAGATATCGCTGCACGCGACCACTCGGCTTCCGCGCGACCTGACCCGCCGCGAGTCGAGCGTCCGGGCCCCGTTCAAACCGCGCCTCGCAGGTGGGCGCCCCTGGCCAGCGCGATTCCGCCCAGTGGCTCCGCTCGGATGCCGAGTGGCGAGGGGATCACCGGTAGGTCGCCGACGGCGGGCAGCGCGGTGCGGCGTATCCCGTCCCGCATGCCGGCCAGCACGGCGGGGTGCGGTGGTACGTCGGCCGTGCTCACCACGACGCGTTCAGGGTCGATCATGTTGGCCAGCGCGCCGAGCTGCTCGCCCAGCAACTCTCCGATACGGCCGAGCACGCGCCCGGCGGCGGTGTCTCCGGCGTCGCAGCGCCGGAACAGCTCGGTCAGTGCCAGCAGACCGCCCTTGCCGCCGGTGCTGTGCCGGGCGGCGATGTACAGCTCCATGGCCAGGCATCCGCGGGCCCCGCACACGCACGGGTGACCCATCTCGTTGATCTGGACGTGGCCGATCTCGCCGGCGTAGCCCGCGGCGCCCCGGTAGAGCCGCCCTCCGATGACCAGCGCCGAGCCGATGCCGGGAGCCAGCTTCACGTACACCAGGTCGCGGCAGCCCTGCCCGGCACCCTCGGTGATCTCGCCGACGGCGGCCAGGTTCGCGTCGTTCTCCACCGTGATCCGGACGCCGGGCAGCCGGTCCCGCAGCCACTCCGCCGGCCGGAAGCCGACCCAGTCCGGCAGGATGCCGCGGGGCTGCGGCTGGTCCCCGTCACCGACGGGACAGGGCAGACCCAATGTAAGGCTCGTCAGCGACTCCACCGCCGAGTCCAGTGTCGTCAGGCATTCGTGCAGGAGCCGGTGGCCGCGGTCCAGCGCGCCCCTGGCGTTGAGGGCGACGTCCAGCGTCTCCTCACACTCTGCCGACGCCCCGTCATCGGCGTTCGCGACCCGGGCCCGGACGGAGTCACGCGAGAACGCGAGCGCGGCGAACATCCCCTGAGGCGGCCGCCTGCGCCAGCGCTGCGCGGGCCGTCCCCGGCCGCCGGACGCGACGGCGGGCTCGCACAGCACGGCCCCCTCCGCCTGCAGCCGGTGGAGCATGTCGGCGAGCGTCGGCCGGCTCAGCCCGCTGATCCGGACGAGGTCCGCCATCGTCACGGCGGTGTCGTACGGGATCAGCGCCAGCAGCCGGGACCTGCCCCCGCCGGTCATGCGCGCGCCTGCGACGTCGGCCGGACGACCGGGACGGCGATCTCCGTCGCCCGTATGAGGGCGCCCAGGCTGCTCCCGCGTTCGCCCAGCTCACCGGCCACCAGGCGCATCCCGTCGCCCACCGCCGGATGGGTGCGCCGGTCCAGCGACTCTCGGAGTCCGGCGAGCACCGGCTCGGCGGCGTCGGCCAGCAGTCCGCCGAGCACGACCGCGGCCGGGTTGAGCATGTTCGCGAGGTCGCCGACGACGGTGCCGATGGCCCGGCCCGCGTCGGTGAGCGCGCGCCGTACGATCGGATCGGCGTCGGCCAGCTCGATCAGCCGGGCCGGGCCGATCGTGCCGAAGGACGGCCGGAGCACTTCCAGGATCGCGACCGACGACGCCAGAGACTCCAGGCAGCGGTGGCCGCCGCACCGGCAAGCGCGGCCCGCGCCGCCGGCGGCGCCCACCGGGATGTGCCCCAGTTCTCCGGCGAGGCCGTGGAAGCCGTGGTGTACGCGTCCGGCGAGGATCAGGGCGGCGCCGATGCCGGACGAGACCTTGAGGTAAAGCAGGTCCTGAAGGCCGCGGCCGGCGCCGAGCCGGGCCTCCGCCAGCGCCCCGAGGTTGGCGTCGTTGTCGATGACGACGGGCAGCCCGAGCCGATCGCCGAGTTCGGCGGCCGGGCGGGAACCGCCCCAGCCGGGCAGGATCGAGCTGGTCACCACGCTCTGGTCGGCGGCCAGGACAGGTGCCGGAAGGCCCATGCCGACCGCGACCGGCTCCCGGGGACCCGGCAGCGGCGCGAGCGCGGCGCGGATCTCCTCCTCGGCCGCTCGCAGCGCGTCGTCCCGGCGGCCGGCCACGTCGAAGTCGATGGTGTGCTCGTTCAGCACCCGCAGGGACATGTCGGCGACGGCGACCGACAGGTGGCTGTGCCCGAAGTCGACGGCCGCGACCAGCCCGGCCGCGGAGGTGAGCGACAGCCCGGCGACCGGACGGCCCGGCCGGCGGTTCCCGGGGTCCGGGCCGGCGGTGCGCTCGGCCAGCAGCCCGGACGACAGAAGCTCCGCGACCGCGCCGGACACCGACGACCGGGACAGCCCGGTCCGCTCGATCAGCTCCGCCCGGGTGAGGAACACCTCCCCGCGCAGCTCGTCGAGGATCAGGCGCACGGCGGTCGGCCTCCGGCTCGCCCAGGCTGAGTCGGTCATACGCAAAACTCCAGCGGATCTCCCGGCTATTACGTTCAGTATTTTACATTAATAATTTTCGTAAAGCGCTGGACAAAATAGGTCCTTAATTAATCTCATTGACCGGTTAGATGCTGCTACCTAGTCTCCTCTTGCAGATCGAACCGGAGTCCGGCGCCGAAGGCAACCACTCGTGATCGGGGGCCGATTATGTCGCCACGCTGCGGAAAGCCGAAGTGACCACACCTCGGAATCCGCGGCCCAGGGCGGCTTGAGAGGCAGGTACACATGATCCGCCGACGACCGCGCCAAAGATCGATTCACTCCATCCTCATCGGGACGGCCCTCGTGCTGCCGGCCCTGTACGCAGCCCCGGCCCAGGCCGCGGCGTCCGGCGGCGGTGACCGGACCGTCGTCAGGACCGACAAGGGCCTCGTCCGGGGCAGCACGGTGCACGGTGTCGACAAGTTCCTCGGCATCCCGTTCGCGGCGCCCCCGGTCGGGGACCGCCGCCTCGCCGCACCCGCGCCCGCGCCGCGCTGGTCCGGCGTGCGCCAGGCCACGAAATTCAGCCCGGCCTGTCCACAGCTGCCGAGCGGCAACGGACCACGCTCGGAGGCCGAGGACTGCCTCTACGTCAACGTCTTCCGGCCCGCCGGGGCGCGGAGCGCGCACCGTCGGCTGCCGGTGCTGTTCTACATCTACGGCGGCGGCCTGCAGAACGGCGGCGCCCAGCAGTACGACGGGGCGAAGATCGCCGCTGACAACAACGTCGTCGTGGTCACCGCCAACTATCGGCTGAACGTCTTCGGCCTGCTCACGCTCCCCGGGCTCAGCGGGAACTACGCGCTGCTCGACCAGCAGGCCGCGCTGCGCTGGACGCGGACGAACGTCGCGGCGTTCGGCGGCGACCCCGGCACGGTGACCGTCGGCGGCGAGTCCGCGGGCGGGATGTCGGTGTGCGCGCACCTGGCCGCACCGGGCTCGGCGGGGCTCTTCGAGCGCGCGATCGTACAGAGCGGCTCCTGCCCGTCGGTACCACGGGCGCAGGCCGAGTCGCAGGGCACCGCGTTCGCCCGCTCGGTCGGCTGCTCCGACCCGGCCACCGTGGTGGCGTGCCTCCGCGCCAAGCCCGTCGCGGAACTCCTGGACGCGAGCACCCGCATCCAGACCTCCTTCGTGCACGGCGGTGATCCCCTGCCGACCGCACCCGCGGACGCGGTGAACACCGGCCGCTTCGCCCGGGTACCGGTGGTCATCGGCGCCAACCACGACGAGGGCCGGACCTTCGCCCTCGGGTTCCTCGGGTACACGCCGGCGCAGTACGAGGCCTGGGTCAGGTCGGTGTACGGGGACAAGGCCTCCGGGGTGCTCGAGCGCTACCCCGTCAGCGCCTACACCGGCCCGTACGCCCCGGTCTACGCCATCGCGGCGATCATGACCGATGCCGGCCTGGTCGCCGGCATCGGGGGATGCCCGGCGCTGAGCCTCGCCCAGCAGATCGCCCGCCACACCCGCACCTACCAGTACCAGTTCGACGACCGGAAGTTCCCCGGGCTCACCCCCGGCAAACCGGAGGGGTACGAGTGGGGCGCACCGCACGCGGGTGAGCTGCCCTACCTGTTCCCGAGCTTCGACAACGGCACGCCGATCACGCCGTACTTCACCGCCGCCCAGCGCCGGCTCGCCGACGACATGAGTCACTACTGGGGTTCGTTCACGCGCGCCGGCACTCCCAACTCGCCGCTCCACGGCCTGGCGTACTGGCCGGATCTCAGGGCGAAGGCCGTGCTTTCGCTCCGGCCCGGTGGGCAGAACACCCGTATCTCCTTCGGCGAGTACCGCGCCGAGCACAACTGCGACTTCTGGGACGGCTTGTCGGCTCCCGGCGCCTCGGCCCGCGCGACCGACCTGATGACCGCCCGCGGCGCCGGCCTCGGAACGCCCGCTCTCGGCTGACCGACCCCGGCGGGTTCCGAGGTTCCCGGGCCCGCCACAGCGCCCCGCTCAATCCACCGTCATCCGGGCTTTCGCCTGGATGACGGCTCCCCGCCAGAGGCAAGAGAAAGGATCTCCATGAGACGACCCGTCTCCCGGCGACGAACGGGCCGAGCGCTCCGCGTCACCACGCTCGCCGCGCTGATGACGCTTCTCGGCTCGGCCACGGCCGGCCCGGCCATCGCCGCCCCCGCGGCAGGGCGGTCGGCATGGTCGGCGACGGTGCGGTCGCTGGTCAGCGCCATGACGCTGGACGAGAAGCTCACGTTCGTCAGCGGTACCAGCGACCCCAAGGCCCTGGGCGAGGCCGGATACATCCCCGGCGTGAAGCGCCTGGGCATCCCCGAGCTGCGGCTGACCGACGGCCCGGCCGGTGTGCGGGTGACCGCCCACGCCACGGCGATGCCGGCGCCGGTCGCGCTGGCGTCGTCGTTCGATGAGGGGCTCGCCCGCGCCTACGGGCGGGTGATCGGACGGGACGGACGCGCGCTGGGCCAAGACGTCCTGCTCGCCCCCATGGTCAACACCATCCGGGTGCCGTACGCGGGCCGGAACTTCGAGACGTTCAGCGAGGACCCCCTCGTCTCATCCCGGACCGTCGCCGCCGAGGTCGGCGGGATCCAGTCCCAGGGGCTGATCGCCACCGTCAAGCACTACGCCGAGAACAACCAGGAGACCGACCGCGGGGTGTTCGGCCCGGCGGTGAACGTCAACGTCGACGAGCAGACGCTGCACGAGATCGAGCTGCCGGGCTTCAACGCGGCGGTCGAGGCGGGCGCCGGCGCGGTCATGTGCTCGTACAACAAGGTCAACGGCTCCTACGCCTGTGAGAACGAACAGCTGCTGAACTCGATCCTGAAGGAGCAGTGGGGGTTCCGCGGCTGGGTGATGTCGGACTGGGGCGCCACCCACTCCGCTGAGGCGATCACCAAGGGCCTGGACCAGGAGATGCCGGGCGACGCGTACGGCCCGATCTTCACGGCGTACTTCAAGGAGCCGCTGCGCACCGCGCTGCAGGACGGGAAGATCCCGACGTCCGCCCTCGACGAGGCGGTGGCCCGGATCCTCGGCCAGATGGAGCGGTTCGGGTTGCTCAAGAAGCAGGCGAGGCCGTCCCGCGACGCGGTGGGCGGCGCGCGGGTGGCGCAGACCGTCGCCGAGTCCGGCGCGGTCCTGCTGCGCAACCAGCACGACGCGCTGCCTCTCACCGGTGGCGCAGCGAAGAGCATCGCGGTCGTCGGCCCGACCGCCCGGACGCCGCTCGTCGGCGGCGGTGGCAGCGCCCATGTGATCCCGGAGTCCGCGAAGGCCCCCCTCGACGCGATCAAGGCACGGGCCGGAAGCGGTGCCCAGGTCGGCTACTCGGTCGGCGAGAACCTCGACGGGGTGCCGATCCCCGCGTCGGCGCTGTCGCCCGCGACGCCGATCGACCGCACCGGGGGCGACAAGGTGCCCGCCGGACAGTCGTTCTCGTACTCCGGGACCCTGACCGTGCCGGAGACCGGCGACTACCGGCTGGGCCTGCAGACGTCCGGCGGCAGCGGCACGGTGACCGTCGACGGCAAGGACGTCATCACCGCGGGCGGGTTCTTCAGCGGCAGCCTCATCCCGACCACCGACGGCCTGACCAACGCGCCGGTCACGCTGAAGCTCACCGCCGGCAGGCACACGCTCGCCGTGAAGACGACCGCGCCGGCCGACGCGGCGCAGAGCGTACGGCTCGCCTGGTCCACGCCGCAGACCGTGCAGGCCGACATCGCCACGGCGGCCGCCACGGCGAAGAAGGCCACGACCGCGGTGGTCTTCGCCTACGACGAGGGCACCGAGGGCTCCGACCGGTCATCGCTGTCGCTGCCCGGAAACCAGAACGAGCTCATCGCCGCGGTGGCGAAGGCGAACCCGCGTACGGTCGTGGTCCTCAACACCGGCTCGTCGGTCACCATGCCGTGGCTGGACGGCACCGCCGCCGTCCTCGACATGTACTACCCGGGTCAGGAAGGCGCCGAGGCCACCGCCCGGCTGCTGTTCGGGGACGTCGATCCGTCCGGAAAGCTCACCCAGACGTTCCCCGCCTCCGAAGCCCGTACGCCGGTCGCCGGAGACCCGAGGCGCTTTCCGGGGGTGGACCTGCAGGAGGACTACTCAGAGGGCATCTACGTCGGCTACCGCTGGTACGACAAGCAGAATGTCCGGCCGCTGTTCCCCTTCGGCCACGGTTTGTCCTACACGACCTTCTCTTACCACGGGCTTTCGGTGCGGCCGGGCCGGAACGGGCTGGAGGCGACGTTCACCGTCACGAACACGGGGCGGCGCGCGGGACAGGAGGTGGCACAGCTCTACCTCGGTGCCGCGCCCGGTGTGTCCCAGCCCCAGGCCGTACGGTCACTCGCCGGCTTCCAGAAGATCTCCCTGCGGCCCGGTGAGTCACGTCGCGTCCGGATCGACGTGAGCGAACGCCGGCTCAGCTACTGGGACAGCACGAGTCACCGGTGGACCGTGGGCACGGGCCTGCGCGCCGTCTCCGTCGGCTCCTCCTCGGCCGACCTGCGCCTGAACACCCGCGTCGAAGTCACCCGCTGACGGCCCGTCGCGTACGGCGGCGGTCTGCCCTCACCGGGCAGGCCGCCGCCTGGACCGTTGGCGCCAGGGAAACGTCGTGCGCCCACACCGTAAGCGCCACCGAAACCGCTGGACGGCGGCTTTCCGCTGAGCGGCAGGAAGTGAATTGGCCGAAAAATGCCTTCTGCTTGCCGGAAGGCGCTGGAACCGCGATGCCGTGCCATCGACCGGCTGCTAATGGTCGCGTCTCCGTGTCGCGTCGACGGCGGCCGCCGCGCGTGAGGGCGGTCATTGCGGCGGCGACGACCGCGCCGGACAGCCGGGCCTGCCTATTTTAAAGCGACCTTACCGAACACTTGCCCTATCAGCTGACTGGCGCGGGAAGCAGGATCTTAGCGCTCAAATCGGGCGCAAGTGTCCTAACGGTGCCATTTCAAGCAAGCAAGGGAGATGACGTGCTCAAAAAGACCAGTGCGTTCGGCGGGCTGGCGCTCACAGCTGCCGCCGCAGGCCTCATGTTCACGAGTTCGCCCGCGTCCGCCCAGGTCCCGACGTGGAAGCATCGGCATCACGCCCGCAGCGGAAACGTCAACGTGAACGTCAACCGGGTCTCCGTCGGGGTTCGCGTCAGTAACCGGAACAACAACGTCGCGATCGCCGATGACGGCTTCGGCGGCGGCTTCGGTCGCGGCTGCGGCTGGGGCTGCGACGGTTGGGGCGGTGACGGCTGGGACGACTGATCCCTCGGGCGTCCAGGTAGAGGTGGCCGTGCGGTCGACGGATCGGCCGCCGTGATATTCCGGTGCCGGACGAGCGTAGCCGCACTTAGTTTCACGCGAAACCATATCGAATGTAACGTGGCTTCATGACCGCCGACGTTCCTCACCGAACCACCGCCTCGCGTGCGACCGACCGTCCCGGGGACGCCTCGCCTTTCGCTCTCGGCCTTTTGCTGCGCCGCGCGCACTGGCGCGCGGCCGCGGTGATGACAGAGGCGCTTCGGCCGCTCGGCATCGAGTTGCGGCACTTCGCCGTGCTGATCGTGCTGGTCGACCGCGGGCCCACGATGCAGCGGGACCTGGCGGCGGCGACGGGGTCGGACAAGGCGGGGATCATGCGGATCGTGGACGATCTGGAGCGTCGGGGACTGGCCGTTCGCAAGACCGTTCCAGGGGACCGGCGGGCGCGGGCAGTCGAGATCACACCTCAGGGACTCGAACTGTTCGATGCGGCCCATGTCGCGGCGGAGCCGCTGGCCGAACGTCTGGTCGCCGATCTGGGGTCCGGCGAGTCCGGTCAGCTGAGGGATCTGCTGACCCGGTTCGCCTATCCCCCAGGCGGCGACGACGCCGTGTGACGTGCCGCATCGAGGCGTCACACGGCGTCCACGGCCCGGGGTTACGCGGCGAGGTGCTCCGCGAGTTCCCTGGCCTTGGCGGTCGCATCTTCGAAGGCCCGCTTACGGGAGTCCTCGTAGCGGGGGACCAGTTCTGACATGGCCGGGTTTCGGGTGGCCATGGTGAGTTCCGGGACGATGAAGTCGAGGTCCAGGCCGAGGGTGTCCCGGAGGACGACCTCCAGGTAGTTCTGCACGAACTCGTAGCCCTCACGCGGGGTGCCCGGCGCATAGGAGCCGCCTCGGCTGGCGACGACGACGGCCGGGGTGCCCTGGGCGGAGGGGGACTCGCCCGAGGTGCGGCCGGGCAGGAGCACGCCGTCCAGCCACGCCTTGAGGGTCGATGGGATCGAGTAGTTGTACATGGGGGCGCCGATCAGGACGGCGTCCGCCTGCTCCAACTCCTCGATGAGCTTCGCGCGCGCCGCGAACGCGGCGGACTGCTCCGGGGTGTGCTCGGAGGGGGCGGCGTAACCGGCGGACCAGGCGTCGGCGGTGATGTGCGGGACGGGGTCGGCGGCGAGGTCGCGATAGATCACCGTGCCCTCAGGGTGCTGCTCCTCCCAGGTCTTGCGGAAGGCGGCCGTGACCGAACGGGACGAGGACGCCTCGCCGGGGAACACGGACGAGTCGATGTGCAGCAGTGTGGCCATGGACTTTCTCCCAAAGCGAATGCCCGAGGCGGGGACCAAGGGCTGAGGATCCGTACTCGACGATAGTTACAGCCAATACGGTATCGAGTGATACTATCTTGGATGTAACGGAGGTGGAGCACGTCGAGCGGACGGGAGCCAGGCGATCATGGACGTCTATGAGGCGGTCACGAGCCGACGGGCGGTGCGCGGGTTCACCGATCGGCACGTGCCGAGGGAGACGCTGGAGCGCGTGCTGTCCGCCGCGGCCTGGTCGCCGTCGGGATCGAACATTCAGCCGTGGCACGCCTACGTGCTGACCGGCGGGCCGCTGGCCGAGGTCAAAAAGCGTGCCGGCGAGCGCTTGGCCGCAGGCGACCCCTGGGACGAGCCGGAGTACGAGCAGTACCCGCCCGCACTGAAGTCCCCGTACCACGAGCGCCAATTCGCCTTCGGTGAGCAGCGCTACGGCGCGCTCGGTATTTCGCACGAGGACCTGACAGCGCGCCAGAGGGCCGCTTCCGCGAACTGGGACTGTTTCGGCGCGCCCGCCGCCCTGTTCTGCTATATCGACCGTGACATGGGCTCGCCCCAATGGGCCGACGTCGGCATGTATCTGCAGACCGTCATGCTGCTGCTCCGCGCCGAAGGGCTGCACAGTTGCCCGCAGATGTCATGGGCGAAGTTTCACAGGAGCGTCGCAGAGGTCGTGTCACCGCCGGGCGAGCTCATCCTCTTCTGCGGCATGTCGATCGGGTTCGAGGACGTGACGGTGAATTACGCCCGTACGGGCCGGGCGCCGCTCGACGAGACGGTCATGTTCGTCGATGGTCATTGATGCCACCCAGCCTCAGCCCACGCAAAGCCTCACATCGGCCAGCGCCATGTCGACGGCCGCCTCGGCGTGCCCGGGGATCGTGTCGATGACGGGCACTGCGACGCCACATCGGGTTCTTCGCGGTCGGCGGCGCCCTGGCCGGCCTCGCGATCCTCGTCCTGGGCAACCAGCAGAGCGTCGTCCGTCCCCTCGGCGTCGGGCTGGCGCTGCTGTCGGCCGCCGGATACGCGGTGGCCAACGTCCTCGGCCGGTGGACCGGCCGAGACGGCACCGGCGAGGACCCCTACTCGCTCACCGTGTGGTCGTTCGGCATCGGCGCGGTCATCATGCTTCCCTTCGCGTGGGGTGAGGGCCTGTGGCCGCACACGGCGCACCTGGGACGGGTCGTACTGATGATGCTGTACGTGGCGGTCGTCACGACCGCGCTCGCCTACCCGCTGTACTTCGCCGGCGCGGCCGCCGTACGGACGGCCACCGCGGCGGTGGTGATGCTGATCGAACCGGTCAGCGCCGCCGCGCTGGCGGTGCTGCTGCTGGGCGAGCGGCTCACCCTGGCGACGACCGCGGGCACGGCCCTCCTGCTGGTGGCCATCACCGGTCTCGCCATCGCCGAATCACGGCTGACACGCAGCTGAGTCGGTGAAGGTGGTGGCGGAAGGTGGGCCCGTACGGTCGGTGAAGTACGGCATGACCTCGTCGCGGAACAGGCGCATGGTCGCCAGCACCTGCTCCTGCGGCAGGTCGTACCACTGCATTCGCAGGATCACGTATCCGACGCCGAGCCGCTCCAGGACCCGGAGCCGGTCGACGGCCAGCTCCGGTGTGCCGAAGATGTACGACTCGTCGGCGACCTCCTTCGCCGCCTCGGCGCTGGTCAGGTGACGGTAGGACGCGGTCCGGTCGGGCGCGTTGAACGCGGCGTACGCGCGGGTCAGGGCACCGCGGGCGCGCAGGCCGATCTCTCGTGCGCGGTCGCCGTCGTGGTCGAGGACGAGTTCGCGGCGGATGACGTACTCGTGCCGGCGCTCGTCTCCGAGCCGTTCGGTCTCCTCCCGGTGCCAGCCGAGCACCGTCGTCAGCCGGTCCGGTGAGACGTGCGGTGCCACGATCCAGCCGTCGCCGAGGCGGGCGGCCCGGCGGGCGCCGGTGCGGTGCGCGCCCGCGCCGACCCAGATCCGCGGGCCGCCCGGCTGGACCGGGGGCAGGCTGATCCGCTCCTCGTCGAGGGCGAAGTGCGCGCCTCGATGGCTGACCGGCTTCCCCGACCACAACGCCCGGATGATCTCCACGGACTCCTCGTACCGGGTCTTCCGCTCGTCCAAGGGGACGCCGAAGGAACGGAACTCGTTCTCCCGGTAGCCCATGCCGAACCCGGCGATCACCCGGCCGCCGGACAGGTGGTCGAGTGTGGCGAAGTGCTCGGCGACCTCGACCGGATGGTGCAAGGGCAGGATGAGCATGTTCGTGCCGATGTCCATTTCGCCGGTCTCGGCGGTCAGGGCGGCGAGCGTCGGCAGCGGCTGGAGGGTCGGCATGGTGCCGAGGTAGTGCTGCAGCATCCAGATCGAGGAGAAACCCGCCTCCCGGGCGGCGGCGACCTGCTCGCGCAGCCCGCCGATCCGCTCCGCCGGCACCACCTCCGGCGGAAAGTCGTTCATGATGGCCAGACCGAACCTCATCGCAGTCCCTTCGCCAGATCACCATGCGCGTCCAGTGCTTCCTGCCAGGTTCCTCCCGCCAGGAGCAGCCTGCGGAACGGGGCGAGCTCTCGGGTGACGCCGAATCCCGCGACCCCCTGCAACGCTCCGCCGTCACCGGCGACGGCGACGAAACGCCCGTCCTCCGGGTCGCCGTGCACGATCCGCACCTCGTCTTCGGGCCGGAACCGCCCATAGATCTGCAACCGCCCGCCGAGCTGGTCTGACCAGACGTACGGTACGGCGTCGCAGGTGACGTGGTCGCCGGTGAGGTTCGCGGCCACCACGGCGGCGTGGTCGACGGCGTTGGTCCAGTGCTCGCCGCGGACCGCTTCCCCGTACCGGGGATGGTGCCAGCGGGCGACGTCGCCGGCGGCGTACACACCCGGCGCGCCGATCGCGGCCAGGTGCTCGTCACAGAGAATCCCGTCGTCCAGGGTGAGCCCCGAGCCGGTCAGCCAGCCGGTCTCCGGCACCGCCCCGACTCCGAGTACGACCAGGTCGGCGGGGATGCACTCACCTCCAGTGAGCCGGACGGCCGTGACCGGACGACGGCCCGGATCACCGGCGACGTCCGTCCCCGCGCCGTCGGCACCGGCCCGCTCCACCCCCGCCACATCGCCCCCGGCGCACTCGACCGCTGCCGCATCAACCCCGGAGCGCTCGACCATCGCCACATCGCCCCCGGCACGCTCCACCGCCGCCACATCGCCCCCGGCACGCTCGACCGCTGCCACGCCTGTGCCGAGCCGCGGCGTCACTCCGGCGCGGGTGTGCATCCGGGTGAGGGCGGCGCCGAGGTACGGCCCGAGGCCGCGCTCCATCAGGGCAGCCCGCGGCTCGACGATCGTGACCTCACAGCCCAGGCCACGGGCGGTCCAGGCGACCTCGGCACCGATGAACCCACCGCCCACGACGACGACACGGGCGCCCGGCCGGCAGCCGGCGCGGATGGCGGCGGCGTCCTCGGGGGTGCGCAGCACGTGCACGCCGCCGCCCGGCCGTACGCCGGGGAGGAGACGCGGAGCCGACCCGGTCGCCACGACGAGCGCGTCGAAGCGGACCCGATCGCCGGCGTCCAGGGCGACCGTCCGGTCGCCGAGGTCCAGACCGGTCGCCCGCCTGCCCAGGCGCGTGTCGACGTGGAGTTCGGCCAAGCGGTCCGCGGACAGCAGGGGCGGCGCCTCGGCCCCAGGGTCAGCGAGGTAGGTCTTGGACAGCGGGGGCCGGTCGGCCGCGACACGCGGTTCGGAGCCGATCAGTGTGATGCGGGCGTCGGATCCCCTGCGGCGCAGGGCCTGCACGGTGCGGACGCCGGCCAGCGACGCGCCGACCACGACGATGTGCACGGGAAGCTCCTCAGCTGTCGGGGTCGGGGAACCGGGGACGGCGCTTCTCCAGGAACGCCCGCGCCCCTTCGGCCATGTCCGGGCTGCCGATGGACTGGACGAGCATGCCCAGTCCGGTGCTGAAGGAGTCGCGGGCGGCGTTCCACCAGACGTTCGAGCTGACCTTGGTGATCTCCAGGTAGCGCGGGCTGAGCACGGCCAGTTCCGCCACCCAGGCGTCGACGGTCGGGATGAGCTCGTCATCGGGCACGACGGCATTGATCAGGCCGAGTTCCAGGGCCTGGGCCGCGGTGTAACGACGGCAGAGCATCGCGAGTTCCTTGGCCCGTTTCTCCCCGATCTGCACGCCCATGACGTTGGTCGCGCCGGTGACCGGCGAGCTCCCGACGCGCGGACCGGTCTGGCCGAACGTCGCCGACTCGGCCGCGATCGCCAGGTCGCAGGCGACGACGAGTTCGTTCCCGCCGCCGGCGGCCGGACCGTTGACCGCGGCGATGACCGGTCGGGGGCAGGACCGTACGGCGTCGAAGAGGCGCAGCGACGCGCGGTACAGGCCGCGCATCTCCGTGACGTCGGGCTCGCCGAGGCCGGCGAGCGCGCCGCCCGCGCAGAACGCGCCTCCGGCGCCGGTCAGCACCACCGCCCGTGAGCGGTTCGCGGCGTCGATGGCCTCCGCGACCGCCTCGGCCATCGCCGGGTCGTAGGCGTTGCGGCGTTCGGGACGGTTGAGGGTGATCCAGGTGGCGTCACCGCGCTGTTCCAGCAGGACGTCACCACTGCCGTGCACACGATCAGTCATTCCCGTTCAGCCCCATCAGGCGGGCGAAGTTGCCGCCGAGAATGCCCTCGGTCCGCTCGTCGGACAGGCCGAGGGCGCGGATCGCCGCGATCTCCCGTGCGGGGTCGGCCATCGGCCAGTCCGAGCCGAAGACCACCCGGTCGGCGCCGTGCCGGTCGATGATCTTCCGGACTCGGTCGGGGTCGACCTCGGCCATCGTGGGCGGCCACGACGTCTCCAGGTAGACGTTCTCTCCCAGGAGCACGTCCTCGGCCTCGTCGAGACGGTGGTAGCCGCCGAAGTGGCAGGCGATCAGCCGCAGGTCCGGGAATCGGCGTGCGATGTCGCGGACCATCGCCGGCGTGGCCCGCTCGTTGCTCCGCCGGTCACCTCCCGCGCCGACGTGGGCGATGACCGCGATCTCCGAGCCGAACACCTCGAGGACGTCCCACAAGCGCGGATCGTCATAGGCGAACCCCTGGAACAGCGAGTGGAGCTTCACGCCGGGGATGCCGTTCCGGCGGAGGCTCGCGAGGTTCTCCTCGGCCGACAGGTCCGGATGCACCGTGCCGAAGCCCAGCAGGCGGTCGCCGCGCTCGCGGGCGACGAACCGGTTGACGCCGTCCACGTGCCGGGCGGTGTCGGCGATGCCGAGGAGCACGCCGCGGTCCACCCCCGAACGGGTCAGCACGTCGCGCAGGCTCGAGATCCGGCCGTCGCCGTGCCGCTCCAGCTGCGGAACGCGGCCGCTCAGCGCCCGTTCGGCGAGCGCGTCCGGCCACGCGTGACAGTGCACGTCGATGATCATGATGTTCCTCCGCCGTCGACGGTGAGGATGGACCCGGTCGTGTACGAGGACAGGTCGCTCGCCAGGTACAGCGCCGTGCCGACGATCTCCTCGGGCCGGCCGCCCCGGCGGAGCGCGAAGCGGTCCGCACGCTCGGCGAACGCCGCCATGTCCCAGGAGTCCCTGACGTCGGTGAGGAAGGTGCCCGCCATGATCGCGTTGACCCGTACGGCCGGTCCGAACGCGTGCGCGAGACCGACGGTGATCGCGTTGAGGCCGGCCTTGGCGGCGGCGTACGGCACGATGTCCGCCCGGGGACGCGCCGCCCCGGTGCTGCTGATGTTGATGATCGAACCCTCGCCGGCGGCGGCCATGCGGGTGCCGGTGAGCGCTGCCAGCCGGAAGGGTCCCTTGAGGTTGACCCCGATGACCTTGTCGAACAGCTCCTCGCCGACGTCCGCGACGGTGTCGTAGCGCGGCGACATGCCGGCGTTGTTGACCAGCACGTCGAGCCGGCCGAACTCCGCGTACACCGCGTCGACGAGGCCGTCGAGTTCGTCCCAGTGCCCGACGTGACAGGCGTACGGGAGGGCCCGCCGGCCGGTCGCCGCGCCGATCTCGGCGGCGGCCCGCTCACAGGCGTCGAGCTTGCGGCTGGCGATGACCACGTCGGCGCCGGCCTCGGCCAGCCCCATCGCGATCGACCGGCCGAGCCCGCGGCTGCCGCCGGTCACCAGCGCCACCCGGCCGCCGAGGTCGATCGGCACGCCGCGCGGCACCGGCCGGACGCGACCTTCCTCGACACCCCCGGTCACCGGACCCCCGCCCGCAGCGGGCCCACGACCCGCTCCGCGCCGAGTCCGGCGAGTTCCGCGGACGACAGGGCGAGCAGCTCGCGCAGGCCCGGCTCGGTGTGCTCCCCGATCTCCGGTACCCCGTCGTACACGGGCCCCGGGTACCCGCCCAGGTGCAGGATGGGGCCGGGGACCAGCGCCGGGCCGAGGACGGTTCCAGCCAGGTCGACGAGCGTGCGCTCCCGGAAGTGCGGATCCTCGACGACGTCCCGCGCGTCGTTGACCGGTGCCGCGACGACCTCGTGCCGGTCCAGGTCGGCGAGCACGTCCGCGCGCGGCCGGGCGGCCACCCAGGCGGCGACGATTCCCTGCAGTTCGTCGTTGTGCTCCATTCGCGCCGTGTTGGTGGCGAACCGCGGATCGTCGGCGAACTCCGGGTGCCCCATCGCCTGGAACAGCCGGACCGCGATCCGCTGCGACGAGGCGGCGATGGACAGCCACCGGCCATCCCCCGCCCGGTAGATGCCGCGCGGCGACGCCGAGCCCGAGCCGTTCCCGACGCGCTGCTGGATCTCCCCGGTGCTCGTGTAGCGCAGGATCATGTCGCCGAGGATGAACATCAGCGGCTCGTACAGCGCGACGTCGACGACGTCGCCGAGGCCGGTTCGCGACCGCGCCAGCAGCGTCGTGACCGTGCCGTACGCCGCGGAGATCCCGGCGATCGAGTCGGCGAACCCGAACGGCGGCGAGGTCGGCGGGCTGTCCGGCCAGCCGTTCGTGAACGCGTACCCGCTGGCGGTCTCGGCCACCGTGCCGAAGCCCGGCCGCTCGCGGTACGGACCGGTCTGCCCGAATCCGGAGACGCGCGTCAGCACCAGCCCGGGGTTGTCCGCCGCGAGCACGTCGTAGCCGAGGCCCCACTCCTCCAGCCGGCCGGGCCGGAACGACTCCAGCACGACGTCGACGCGGGCCGCCAGCCGGCGGACCAGGTCACGGCCCGCGGGCCGCCGCAGGTCGATGCCGACCGACTCCTTGCCCGCGTTGAGCCGGGCGAAGCCGAGGGCGAGGCCCTCGTGCTGAGGCGTCCAGTGCCGGGCGTAGTCGCCGGTCGCCGGGTCCTCGACCTTGACGACGCGCGCGCCGAAGTCGCGCAGCATCCGGCCGGCCGTCGGGGCGGCGTACATCGTCCCGAGCTCCAGCACCGTCACCCCGGCGAGCGGAGGGCCGGCGGCCCCTGCGCGCCCGTCCGACGCCCGCTCGTTCACAGGCTGTCGTGCCCGGCCGGTCACCTTGTCGCTCATTCCCGGCCTCCGCTCGGTACGGCGCCCGGGGGCGTCCCGGGCGTGGCGGCGACGTGGGCGAGCCACGCGCGCGCGGTGTCGGCGTGCGCCTTGTCGATGTGCAGACCGCGATACCGGACCGCGCCGTCGCCGGCGGCGGCCGCACGCTCGTACGCGGCGACGAGCCCCTCGTGGAAGGCGATCTCGTCGGGCGAGGCGGAGAAGACCTCGTTGATGGTCGCGACGTGCGACGGATGAATCGCGATCATGCCGCGGAAGCCCAGCCGGCGGCCCTGCCGCGCGAACTCCCGCAGGCCGTCGAGGTCGTCGAGGCGTTCCCACAGGGCGGTGAGCGGGTGGATGCCGGCCTCCCGGCAGGCCAGCAGGACGCGGCTGCGGAGGTAGAGGGTCTCGTCCCCCTCCGGGGTCCACTGGTAGCCGACGGCGCGCGCGATGTCGGCGTGCTCGGCGGTCGGGCCGATCATCGCTCCGATGCGGGGCGAGGCGAGCGCGATCTCCCGGGCGCGCTGGATCGCGCCGACGGTCTCGACCGGGACGATGTACCGCAGTCCGGTGACGCCGTTGCGGTGCTCGAAGTGGTCGAGGAGCGCGTCGTACCGGATGACGTCGGCGGGTTCGCCGATCTTCGGGGCGAAGACGCCGGTGAGGCCCGGCACCACCGCGGCCTCCAGGTCGGCGCCGGTCAGGCGGGTGTCCAGCGCGTTGGGGCGTACGAAGAGCCCGACCCGGCCGTCGCGTTCCCGCACGTCGGCGACCGACTCGGCGATGGCCGTACGGGCCTGTTCCTTCAGGTGGCCGGGGACCGAGTCCTCCAGGTCGAGCACGATCGCGTCGGCTCCGGCGGCCAGCGCCTTGGCGACCCAGGCGGGTTTGTGCGCGGGGGCGAAGAGGATCGAGCGGTAGGGCACCATCAGCGGCCCCCCGTCCCGGCCAGGCGGTGGACGAAGAGGATCGAGCGGTAGGGGCACCATCAGGCGCCTCCCGCGCCGGCCAGGCGGTCGTGGGTGTCGGGTGTGACGCCCTCGGCGCGCAGCGCGGCCTTCCGTACGCGCTCGGACGGGGTCTTCGGCAGCTCGTCGACGAAGCGGATGAAGCGCGGTACGGCGAAGGCGGGGACCCTCCCGGTGCACCAGTCCCACAGCTCCTGCGGCTTGACGTCACGCGACGCGATGACGCACGCCATCACCTCGTCCTCACCGGCCTCGACGCCGGCGTCCACCCCGATCACCGCGCACTCCACCACCGCCTCGTATCCCAGGAGGGCCTGCTCGACCTCGTAGGAGCTGATGTTCTCCCCGCGCCGGCGCAGGGCGTCCTTGTACCGGTCGACGAAGTAGAACCAGCCGTCGGCGTCCTTGCGCAGCGCGTCTCCGGTGTGGAACCACAGGTTCCGCCACGCCTCGGCGGTGCGTTCGGGCATGGCGTAGTAGCCGAGGCTGCACGTCCACGGGTGCTTCGGCCGGACGACGAGCTCGCCGATCTCGCCGACGGGCACCTCCACGTCGGTGTCCGGGTCGACCAGCCGCACGTCGAACCAGTCCGCGGCGGCGAGCCCGGCGGCACCGGCGGGCCGGTCCTCGCCGTACGGGGAAAGGATGGGCGCGCTGGTCTCGGTGAGTCCGAAGACCTCGACGAACGCCTCGATGCCGAACCTCTCGCTGAAGCCGGCGAGGATGGAGCTCGCGGTCGGCGCGGCGAACACCGAGCGCAGGCGGTTGTCGGCGTCGCCGGGCCGGGCGGGCTGCTTCCAGATGAAGTCCATCATCACGCCGATGAGGTTGGTGACGGTGGCGCCGGAATCGCGCAGCTGGTCCACCCAGCGGCTGGCGCTGAACCGCGATCGCACCACGAGCCGCGCGCCGGCGATCAGCGCGGGGTAGGCGGCCATGAACTGGGCGTTGCCGTGGAAGAGCGGCGTGCAGGTGAAGTAGACGTCCTCGGCGGTGAGTCGCTGCAGGCTGACGACCTCTTCGCCGAAGAAGAACATCTGCGCGTGCGGCATGGCCACGCCCTTCGACGGGCCGGTCGTGCCGGAGGTGAAGAAGATCGAGGCGAGCGAGCGGGGCTCCGGCGAGGGCGGGTCGACCCCGGGGCGGGCGCCCTCGGCGAGTTCCTCCCACGGCCGGGCGTCCCACCCGGCGTCGCGCAGCGCGCGTACGGCCTCGGCCTGCGCGCCGTGGTCGATCACCCAGAACCGTTCGATCACGCGCGCCGCGTCGGCGACGGCGAGGAAGCGGCCTGCCAGGGCGTCGTCGACGACCGCCCACCGCGGGGCCGCGGTCGTCAGCTGGTGTTCCAGGAAGACGCCTTCGTAGGCGGTGTTGACGGGTACCTCGACGTAGCCGCCGACGCCGGTGCCCAGCCAGGTCCGTACGAACTGCGAGGAGTTGGCGGCCATCACCAGGACACGGTCGCCCGCGTCCGCGCCGGCCCGCGCGAGGCGGTCGGCGACCGACTCGGCCTGCTCGAGGGCCTGCGCGTACGTCCAGCTCAGCCCCTCTTCCGGAGTGTCGAGGAAGGTCGCGTCCGGCCGATGCCGCGCCTGGTGCCGCAGCACGGTCGCCAGGGTCCAGTCGCGCTGGTCCGGGAACACCGGCCTGAGGTCCGTGTAAGTACGCATATCACCCAATCCGCCCGGCCGCTCACACCGCCGGACAAAGCAAGATAATCATACGCATGGTTTTGCGGCCAGGGCTACTGCGGGTTCACCGGCCCGTCGACGACCGGGTCAGGGTCTTGGCGAGCTGGCCGGTCAGCACCTCGTTGCCGCCCTCGTAGATCCGCATCGGCCGGGCGTCGCGGTACAGCCGCTCGATCGCCGAGCCCGACACCAGGCCGAACCGGCCCATCATCTGCACGCACCGGTCGACCACCCGGCCCGCCATCTCGGTCGCGCCCACCTTGGCCATCGACGACCAGTGCAGGTTGGCCAGCGGGTCGGCGGCGGCCCGGGACGCGGCCGCGTACGTGAGCAGGCGCGCGGACTCCAGCTCGGTCCACGACGTCCCCAGCATCTGCGGGATCGGCCCCAGCCGGGACAGGGTGGTGCCGAACTGCTCGCGCCCGGTCGTGTGCCGCACCGCCTCGTCCAGCGCGGCCTGCGCCAGGCCCACCGCCGCCCCGGCCACCGAGACCCGGAAGGTCGCGAGCGTCCCCAGGACCAGGGGGAACGCCTGTCCGGGCGCGCCGATGCGGTGGTCCGCCGGGACCCTGGCGTCCTCGAAGCGCACCGTCCCGAGCACGTGCGGGGCGATGATGTCCGGGCCGCTCTCGACGCGCACTCCCCCGGTGGCCGCCGGGACCAGGACGAGGCTGTGGCCGTCGCCCTCCCGGCACAGCACCGTGTAGACGTCGGCCGCGCCGGCGTTGGTGATCCACGACTTGACGCCGGTGACGGCCAGCTCGCCGTCGCGCTCGGCGACGCGCGTGGTGACCGCCCGGAGGTCGGAGCCGACGCCGGGCTCGGTCAGGGCCAGAGCCGCGATCGCGTCGAGGGCCGCGATCCGCGGCAGCCATTCCCGCCGCACGTCGTCGTCGCCTCCGGCGGCGAGGGCGTATCCGCCGATGCCCTGCATCGCGAACATGGAGTCCAGGTGTCCCGAGACCGCCATCAGCGCCTCGCGGACGACCGTGACGGCGAGGGGGTCCACGGTCTCGTCCACGCCTCCGTACGCGGCCGGAACGGTCAGCCCGGCCAGGCCGCTCTCGCGCAGCGCCGCGCGCAGCGCTGGGTCCAGACCGGTCCCGGCGTCGGCCGCGCCGGCCCGGTCCCGTACCGACTCCGCCAGCTTCACGGCGCGTTCTCGCAGGTCCTCGTGTCGCCGTGGCAGTTCGAAGGGCATCTCGTCTCCTCGGGTCGGGTCGGCGGGCCGCGCGTCAGCTTCGCTGATCGAAGGTGCGGCCCAGCAGCTCGGAGACGATCCGGGTGCGCTGCATCGTCGGCGTGCCTCCGGCCAGCGCCCAGCCGTGCGCGTCGCGATGCAGCCGCTCGATGCCGTACTCCTCGGTGTAGCCGTTGCCTCCGTGCAGCTGGATGGCCAGGTCGGTCACCCGCTTGGCGGTCTCGTTGGCGGTGCACTTGGCGATGGACACCTCCAGGGGCGAGGGCAGGCCGCGCCCGGCGCCCCGGGCCGTGCGGTGCACCAGCAGCCGCGCGGCCTCCACCTGCATGACCATGTCCGCGACGGTCATCTGGGTGGCCTGGAACTCGATGATCGGCTTGCCGAACGCCTTCCGCTCCTGCACGTAGGCGACCGTGCGGTCGAGCGCCGCCTGCGCGATCGCCAGGCTCATCGTGGCGTTGCCGAGGCGCTCCAGCGAGAACCCGGTGAACAGGTCGCGGAACCGCCCGGCGGGAACGAGCAGGTTGGCGACCGGCACCCGGACGTCGTCGAAGAACACGTCACAGGAGGGGATGCCGCGGAAGCCCATCAGCCGCTCCTGGGCGCCGTACGAGACGCCGGGGGTGCCGGCGTCGACGACCAGTGCGCCGATGCCCCGGGCGCCGGGCGCGTCCGACATCCGGGCGTACAGCAGGTACTGGTCGGCGTGGCCGCCGCCGGAGATCCAGCGTTTGGCCCCGTTCACGCGGAAGTGGTCGCCGTCGAGGACCGCCGAGGTCGTCATGTCGGTGGCGGCCGAGCCGGCGTCCGGCTCGGAGATCGCCACGGCCATCGTCGCGTCCCCGCGAATGATCGGGGGAAGGTAGCGAGCGCGCAGGTCGTCGCCGCCTAGCAGGTTGACGACCGTCGCGGGGCCGGTGTTGCACTCGAACACCTGGAAGGCGGCCGGGCGGCACTCCTTGGCGAGCTCCTCGATCACCACGAGGGCGTCGAGGACCGGAGCGCCGGACCCGCCGAACTCCTCGGGCAGCGTGATGCCGAGCAGGCCCAGGTCGCCGAGCCTGCGGCGTTCCTCGGCCGGGAGCGGCGTGCGCTCGGCGTCCCAGCCGGCGGCCAGCGGGGCGTAGTGCTCACGGGCCAGGTCGCGTGCCATCGCGCGGATCTGCCGCTGTTGGTCGGAGAGGTCGGCGTCCTGTGGGCTGTCGATCACTGCGGACATAGATTTCATGATATTGGTATGCATAGTTAGACCGTCAAGACTGGCTGAGGAGGCCGGCATCATGTCCGCAGCCGTCATCGTCGACGCGGTGCGCTCGCCCATGGGCCGGGGTAAGCCCGGCGGCGCGCTCGCCGGGGTCCATCCCGTCGGCCTGCTCGCCCAGGTGCTCACCGCGCTGGTCGAGCGCACCGGCCTGGACCCCGGCACCGTCGACGACGTCCTCGTCGGCTGCGTGGGCCAGGCCGGCGAGCAGTCGGCCACGCCCGGCCGGCAGGCGTGGCTCGCGGCGGGCTTCCCCGAGCACGTCCCGTCGGTGACGATCGAGCGCAAGTGCGGCTCGGGCCAGCAGGCGCTCGACTTCGCCGTCCAGGGCGTCGCAGCCGGCGCGTACGACATCGTGATCGCCGCAGGCGTCGAGTCGATGAGCCGGGTGCCGATGGGCTCGGCCCGGATGGGCGCGGATCCCTTCGGACCCGATGTCCTCGCGCGATACGCCCCGGGCCCGGTCCCGCAGGGCGTGGCGGCCGAGCTCGTCGCGGACAAGTGGGGGCTGACGCGGGAGGCGCTCGATGCGTACGCCGTGCGCTCCCACACGCGCGCCGCGCACGCCGCCGCCTCGGGCGCCTTCGACCGTGAGATCATGCCGATCACGACGGCGGACGGCGTCGTGTCCGCCGACGAGACCATCCGGCCGGGCTCGACCGCCGAGCGGCTCGCCGCCCTCCCGCCCGCCTTCGCGGGTTCCGAACACGCCGCCCGCTTCCCGAGCCTCGACTGGAAGATCACCGCGGGCAACTCCTCCCAGCTCACCGACGGCGCCGCCGCGATGCTCGTCATGAGCGAGGAGCGGGCCACGGCGCTCGGCCGCACACCGCGGGGCCGGGTCGTCGCCTCGGCGGTCCGCGGCGACGACCCGGTGCTCATGCTC
Source organism: Actinoallomurus sp. NPDC050550 (assembly GCF_040655075.1). Classification (NCBI taxonomy): domain Bacteria; kingdom Bacillati; phylum Actinomycetota; class Actinomycetes; order Streptosporangiales; family Thermomonosporaceae; genus Actinoallomurus; species Actinoallomurus sp. NPDC050550. The sequence continues at coordinate 365,990 of NZ_JBFAJC010000005.1, forward strand.
ACCGGCCCCATCCCCGCGACGCGCAGGCTGCTGCGGCGCTGCGGCCTGTCGCTCGACGACGTGGCCGCCGCCGAGGTCAACGAGGCGTTCGCCTGCGTCCCGCTCGCCTGGCAGGCCGAGTTCGGCCTCGACGACGACCGGCTCAACCCGCGGGGCGGCGCGATCGCGCTCGGACATCCGCTCGGCGCCTCCGGCATCCGGCTGGCGACCACGCTCCTCGGTTTCCTCGAGGACACCGGCGGGCGCTACGGCCTGCAGACCATGTGCGAGGCGGGCGGCATGGCCAACGCCCTGATCCTGGAGAACCTCGGCGCCCGCTGAGCGCCCGGACGTGGAAGGACATCATGGACGTCACATCGGGATCGGCCGTCGTCACGGGCGGGGCGTCAGGACTCGGGCTCGCGACCGCCCGGCGGCTGGTGGGCGCGGGAGTGCCCACCGTGCTGCTGGACCTGCCCCAGTCCGACGGCGCGGCGATCGCCGCGGGCCTGGGCGACAAGACCCGCTTCGTCCCCGCCGACGTCACCGACCCCACCGGGGTGAGCGCCGCGCTGGACGCCGCTGAGGAGCTGGCGCCGCTGCGTACGCTGGTGCACTGCGCGGGGCGCGGCGGCGCCCTGCGGATCGTGGACTCGGCCGGTGAACCCGGCTCGCTCGAGCTGTACGAGTCCGTGGTGCGGGTCAACCTCATCGGCACCTTCAACACCCTGCGACTCGCGGCCGCGCGGATGGCCCGCAACGAGCCGGTCGAGGACGAGCGCGGCGTCTGCGTGCTCACCGCCTCCGTCGCCGCGTGGGAGGGGCAGATCGGCCAGCTCCCCTACGCCTCGGCCAAGGCGGGCATCGTCGGGATGACCATCGTGGCCGCCCGGGATCTGGCCTCGAAACTGATCCGCGTCTGCACGATCGCGCCCGGCCTGTTCGACACCCCGATCCTGGCGCGGCTCCCGGAGAAGGTACGGGACTCGCTCGCGACGATGGCGCCGCATCCGCGCCGGCTCGGCGCTCCGGACGAGTACGCGCGGCTGGCCCTGCAGATCGTGGACAATCCGATGCTGAACGGCGAGACGATCCGGCTGGACGGCGCGATCCGGATGCAGGCCCGGTGAGCGTCCGGACCGAGTGCGAGGACGCCGTCCTCGTCGTCACCATCGACCGGCCGGACGTCCGCAACGCCATCGACACCGCCACCGCCGAGGCGATCGGGGCCGCGATGGCACGGCTCGACGAGGACGACTCGCTCTTCGCGGGCGTCCTGACCGGGGCGGGCGGCACGTTCTGCGCCGGAATGGACCTCAAGGCGTTCCTCGCCGGGGAGCGCCCGGCGGTGCCGGGCCGCGGTTTCGCCGGCCTGGTCGAGGCGCCGCCGGCCAAGCCCCTCATCGCCGCCGTCGAGGGCTACGCGCTGGCCGGCGGGTTCGAGATCGCCCTGGCCTGCGACCTGATCGTCGCCGCCGACGACGCGTGGTTCGGCCTGCCGGAGGTCCGCCGTGGCCTGATGGCCGGGGGCGGCGGGCTGCTGCGACTCCCCCGGAAGGTTCCCCTCGGGAAGGCCACCGAATGGGCGCTCACGGGTGATCGGATCAGTGCCGCCGAGGCGCACGACGCGGGGCTCGTCAACCGGCTGACGCCCCACGGAGAGGCCCTGACCGAGGCGAAGGCCCTCGCCGCTCGGATCGCCGCCAACGGCCCGCTGGGCGTACGGGCCACCAAGCGCGTCCTGTACGAGAGCGGCCAGTGGCCGGCCGACGAGGCGTTCGCTCGGCAGAACGAGATCTACGAGCCCGTACGGTCGTCAGAGGACGCACGCGAGGGCGCGACCGCGTTCACCGAGAAGCGCTCCCCGGTGTGGCGCGGCCGCTGAGCGGTCTCCGACGAGGCACCGGGCGATCTCCTCAGTGACGCAGCCGCCCGGGCGATCTCCGGCCCCGGCCTCCGGGCCGGGACGCCGGGCCGAGACGCCGCCGGGCCGGGCTCGCGCCTATCGCCAGTCGACGACCTCGTTGACGAGGTGCGGGTGGCGCCGGCGTACGAAGTCGGCGTACTCCTGCATGTGCTGGCGCATGAGACGCTCGGCCTCGGCGGCCCGGCCCTTGGCGATGGCCCGGGCGATCGCCTGGTGCGCGGCCATGACCTCGTCGCGCCGCTCCCGGGGGAACAGCAGCCCGCTGACCTGGTCGTGGAAGATGTGCTCCAGCGACAGGGTCACCAGGTTGAGGATCGGGTTGCCGGACATCGAGGCGACCCGCTGGTGGAAGTCGTGAGTAGCGGCGAAGTACGCGCGTTCGTCGTCCAGCACGGACGGGTCGTCCGCGTCGGCGAGCCGTTTCTCCAGCGAGGGGTCGTTCCGCTGGGCCGCGATCCGCGCCATCATCGGCTCCAGCACGAGCCGCGCGTCCATCAGCTCGCCGAAGGTGACCCCGCCCAGGTGGTAGAAGAGGGTGGACATCCGGCCGTAGTCGCGGGTGCCGACCTCGATGAGCATCGGGCCGCCGTGCCGCCCCGGCTTCATCGTGATGAGTCCGTGCACCTCGAGGATGCGCAGGGCCTCCCGCAGCGAACCGCGCCCGACGCCGTACTCTTCGATCATCTCGGCCTCGGACGGCAGGACGGTGCCGGGCTCGAGCTTACGGGCGACGATCTCGCGGACGATCTCCTGGGCCAGCGACTCGGCGACCTTGGTCCCTCGCTTGATCCGCTTGCGGGGAGCCGCGTCCTCGTCCATGCCCCAAGACATCATCATGATGATAAGGATACGGATACCGGCGTACGCCACGGCGCGATCGGCGCAACAGGCCGGTGTGGATCACGCTCGCCCGGCTCGGCGGCCCGCTCTTCCTCATCGGAGACGAAGTTCCGCTCGCGGGTGGCGTACGCACACAGCTCCTCGTCCTCGACGGACACCCGGTAGTACGCCCTACTTCGGTGCCTGGAAGCCGCCGATCTTCTGCTCGAGCAGTTCGGCCAGCCGCAGCGGGGTGCGGTCCTCGAACATCGGACCGATGAGCTGCACTCCCACCGGCAGACCCTCGGGGGACCGGCCCGCCGGTATGGCGGTGGCGGGTAGGCCCGGCATCGTGGCCAGACCGGCCCAGACGAGCTGGTCGAAGTACGGGTACTCGACGCCGTCGATGTCGATCCGGCGTTCCCTCGGATCGGGGTTGTGGTCGTGCGGGAACGCGGGAGTGGGCGTGATCGGACACACCACGGCGTCGAACTCGGCGAAGAACTGCCGCCAGCCGTGGCGGTGGAGCTCGCGACGGTTGTCCGCCTCGATCCAGTCGCGGTGACTGAACACCATGCCGCGCAGCATCGCCGCGTCGAGACTCTGGTCGTCCGCGCTCAGTCCGGCGGCGCGGGTCCGCAGCTGCTCGTACGCTTCGACGGGAAAACGCGCAACGGAGCCCGAAAACAGCAACTGCCTGTAGAGCGTCGCGGCTTCGGCCAGATCGGGCAGCAGCGGACTGTGCCGTTCGACGCGGGCGCCGCCGTCGACAAGCGCGTCGGCCACCCGGTTCACGCCGGCCCGCACAGCGGACGCGGTCGGAATGAACGGATGCTCGTCGAGGACCAGGACCCGGAAGCCGCTCAGCCGCTCGTGACGTGCGGGCGGCAGCGTCAGGTCGTACGCCACACCGAGCGTCAGCGGGTCCGGTCCGGCCATGACGTCGAGCAGGAGCGTGAGGTCGCGGGCGGTGCGCGCCATCGGGCCGACGACGGCGAGGTCGCGGTCGGCCGGCAATGCCGGCGCGGGCGGCGGGACCATACCGCGGCTCGCCACCAGCCCGAGTGTCGGCTTGTGCGCGTAGACACCGCAGAAATGCGCGGGGGTGCGCAACGAACCGGCGAGGTCGGAACCGATGGACAGCGCGCCGAACCCGGACGCCAGGGCCGCCGCCGATCCACCGGAGGACCCACCCGACGTGCGAGCGTGATCCCACGGGTTGTTGGTGATGCCGTAGATCTCGTTGAAGCTCTGGATATCTTGCAGCCCCAAGGGCACATTGGTCTTACCGAGCACCACCGCCCCGGCGGCCTTGAGCCGCGATACCTGTACCGCGTCCTCGGCCGGCACATAGTCCCGGTACTGCGGCATGCCCCAGGTCGTGGGCAGCCCGGCGATGTTGTAGGACTCCTTGACCGTCACCGGAATACCGAGCAGCGGCCGATCCTCACCGCGGGCGCGTGCCTGGTCGGCACCGCGCGCGGCGGCCCGCGCGCGGTCGAAGTCCGGCACACAGATCGCGTTGATCGCCTTGTCGTCCCGCTCGATACGGGCGATCGCCTCGTCGGTCAGTTCCGCCGAGGTCACTTCACCGGCACGCATGGCAGCCGCGAGTTCTTCTGCAGTCTGAAATGTCCACTCCATGAATCCGGACCGTACCGGCCTCTGGAACAGGCCATAAAATGCCGCTTCACACAACTCCGACCACCGACAATTCGCCCGACCGCAGGCGATGGCGACGCGCGGCGGCATCGGTGTCGGCCTGGGAGTTCAGGAGATTTTCATCGGACACCCGCGTGTACTTCGCGAGGCCGCGAAACCGACGTATCCCCGGAGCCGGTGTGGACGCGCCCTTCTCCGCAGCGCGGGTCGACCGCGAGTGGCGTAGGCCGTGAGGGCGCAGGACGCCGAGTTGGCGGTCGTGGTCTGTGACTTCCGCGTCGTGGATGATGCCGATCTCGCCGACGATGGTGTTGATCGACCGGGGTGAGAGTCGGCCGCCGGGGCGGCGGGACCCGATCGAGACAGCGGCCGGGAACAAGACCTCGCTTAGCTCATCGGCGTCATCGGACCGTCCGTGCTGCAGGCAGTCGGCGATGGTGTGGCGGGCGTCGCGGATCTTTTCCTGAAATGATCTGGACCGGTGATGTTAGACACCAGCGTTCTTCTGAAATGAGGGTACGTTTCGATGGATCCGCTGCAGCCGGGCGACCCGCGCCAGGTTGGGCCATACCGGCTGACCGGGCGGCTGGGCGCGGGCGGGATGGGTCAGGTGTTCTTGGGGGTTTCCCCCGGCGGCCGGAAGGTCGCGGTGAAGGTGATCCGGGCCGAGCACGCTTCCAGTCCCCAGTTTCGGGCGCGGTTCGCCCGGGAGGTGCAGGCCGCGAAACGGGTGGGTGGGTTTCATACCGCGCCGGTGGTCGATGCCGACCCCGATGCCGAATCGCCGTGGCTGGTGACCGCGTTCATTCCCGGTCGGTCCCTGCACCAAGTGGTCACCGAGCAGGGCCCACTGGAACCGGGTGCGGTGCGCGGGCTGGGGGCGGGCCTGGCCGAGGGACTGGCCGCGATCCACGCCTGCGGAGTGGTGCACCGGGATCTGAAACCGGGCAATGTGATCATGGCCGAGGACGGACCGCGGATCATCGACTTCGGCATCGCCCGGCCGGCCGACGCCAGCTCCCTGACCTCGACCGGCGTGGTCATCGGCACGTTCGCCTACATGTCCCCCGAACAGGTGCACGGCGAGCGGGCCGGACCGGCCAGCGACGTGTTCTCACTGGGGTGCCTGCTGATCTTCGCCGCCACCGGGCAGGGCCCGTTCGACGCCGCGACCATTCCCGCGATCGTGCACCGCATCATCAACGAGAAGCCCCGCCTGGACGGCATCACCGGCGACCTCCGCGAGCTGGTTGGCGCATGCCTGGCCAAAACCCCCACCGACCGTCCGGGAGTTGAGGAGATCCTCAGCCGGCTCGCCACCGGAGCCAGCCCCACCTTCACGGCACCGGCGACGAAAGCGCAGACGACGCCACCGGCCGATCGGCCCGTCACCGCAGGTGAGCCGACCACAAACCAGCTGGCCCGGCCGCCACATCATCAACCACCGGCACCGACGGCCACCCCCACCCGGCCGCTCGCCGATGACGATGGCACCGGGCCGATCGACCCGACGCGGACAGCACCCCCCACGCCCACCCCGTTCCCTCGACGCACCCTCATCCTCGGCGCGCTCGGCGCAGCCGGCCTCGCGGCCGTCTCCTACCCGATCATCCGCGTGCTCGAACCGGACAATCCTCCCACCGGCACCCTCACCGGCCACACCGGCCACGTCTACTCGGTGGCCTTCAGCCCCGACGGCAACACCCTGGCCAGCGGCAGTACCGACAAGACCGTACGGCTGTGGGACGTGGCGACCCGACGCACCACCGCCACCCTCACCGGCTTCACCGACGACGTCAACTCGGTGGCCTTCAGCCCCGACGGCAAGACCCTGGCCAGCGGCAGTCACGACGGGACCGTGCGGCTGTGGGATGTGGCGACCGGGCGCACCACCGCCACCCTCACCGACTCCTCCAACAGCGTCCTCTCGGTGGCGTTCAGCCCCGACGGCCGCACCCTGGCCAGCGGCAGTCGCGGCAGCACCCTACGGCTGTGGGATGTGGCGACCGGGCGCACCACCGCCACCCTCACCGACCACACCGGCGGCGTCGAATCGGTGGCGTTCAGCCCGGACGGCCACACCCTGGCCAGCGGTGGCGACGACAAGACCGTACGGCTGTGGGATGTGGCGGCCGGGCGCGCCACCGCCACCCTCACCGGCCACACCAACAGCGTCCAATCGGTGGCGTTCAGCCCGGACGGCCACACCCTGGCCAGCAGCGGCTACGACAACACCGTACGACTGTGGGACGTGACGACCGGACGCACCACCGCCACCCTCGGTCACAAGGACGTCGTCCTCTCGGTGGCGTTCAGCCCGGACGGCCGCACCTTGGCCAGCGGCGGCTTCGAGAACACCGTGCGGCTATGGGATGTGGCGACCCGACACAACACCACCACCCTCACCGGCCCCACCAACGGCGCCGACACGGTGGCGTTCAGCCCCGACGGCCACACCCTGGCCAGCAGCGGCTTCGACAACACCGTGCGGCTTTGGAAGATCCGCTGATCTGTCTTCATCATCTGGCGGCGAGCGCAGGGCCCGTGCCGGGCACGCCGGGAAGCTCGTGCGGGCGGCCAGCCCGATCTTCCTTCACCTGCTCCGGGAGCGCCTCACAGGCGGACGACGACGAGGGCGATGTCGTCGCCGGCGCCGCAGGAGACCTCGAGATCGGACAGGACGGCGTCGGCCAGCCGTTCCGGGGCGAGCGTGCGGTGACGGACGAGGCTGTCGGCGAGCCGATCCAGGCCCGCGTCGATGTCCTCGCCACGGCGTTCGACGAGGCCATCGGTGTAGAGGGCGAGAACACTCCCCTCCTCGTACGCCCGGGTGGCCTGGAGCCTCGGGATGTGGTCGGGCCGCGCGCCCAGCGGCGGATCAGTGGCCTGGTCGAGGAGTTCGACGCCCCGGCCGGGGCACGCCAGCATGGGCGGGAGATGCCCCGCGCAGCTGTAGTCGACCGTGTGGGCGTCCCGGTCGATGACGGTCTGGACGGCGGTCGTCGCCAGCGCCCCATCGACGTAGCGGGCGTAGAGGCCGAGGATGTTCAGTGCCTCGGCGGGCCCGTCCACGGTACGGATCGTCGCGCTCAGGGCGCTGCGCAGCTGGCCCATCACGCCCGCCGCCGACAGGCCGTGGCCGACGACGTCCCCGACGGCCACCGCGAGACGGGTCACGGTCAGATCGACCAGGTCGTACCAGTCGCCGCAGACGTTCAGTGAGCCCACGGCGGGCAGGTAGCGGACGGCCGCGTCCCGGTGCTGGGACGGGATCATCCTGGGGAGCATGGACTGCTGGAGCGCCAGCGCAACCCTGCGCTCCCGGGCGTGGGCCTGCCTCAGCTGTTCGTTGAGCTCCTGCAGTTCCTTCGCGCGGGCGTACAGCTCGGCTTCCATCTCCTCTCCGCGCTCGCGCAGGTCCCGCACCCGGCCGCCGTGGATCCGGTTCCGTTCCCGGACGAAGGCGGTCACGTCCTCGACACGGTGGATCAGCAACATGACCTTTCCGTCCGGGCCCAGGACCGGCGTGTTGATCGGGCTCCAGTAGCGTTCCTCGAACACGCCGGGGCGACCGGCGACCGGGATGTCGTACTTCTGGGTCGCCATGGTGTCCCGCCGCCCCGTCGTCAGGGCCCGGCGCAGAGAGGCGCTGAGGTTGCGCGTCCCGTCGGCGGCCGGATCCGCCGGATTGTCGGGAAACGCGTCGAAGATGTACTGGCCGAGTAGGGCATCCCGCTCGCGCCGGGTCGCTTCCAGGTAGGCCTGATTGACGTCGACGATGATCAGCTCGGGTGTCAGGACCAGGCATGGGCTGGGCGCCGCGGCGAACAGGGCCCGATAATCGATGTCCCGTTCCATCACATGCTCTCTAAGTGCATGTCTTCCCCTCGATAAATCTACGGGATTTCGGATGATCAGGCATGAATCACCCTCCGGGTATCGTCCCGGATCATGCCTGGCGGCATCTCATCCCGGCGCGGATCCGTCGTCGGGGGCGAGGACCGTCAGGACTTCGGCGACCGGCCGCGGTTTCCTCGGCGTGCACGAGGCCGAGGCCTCGCCGAAGGCCGCGGTCCGCGCCGTGACCACGACCCTGCCGATCCGCAACCGGTCGACGCCCGCCGCCTTCGGGGTCCATCCGCCCGACAGGTCGCCGGTGACCGACTGGTACGCGGGCACCAGCCCGCCGGACCCCGTCACCCGGAACGCAGCGGACTCCGCGCCGGTGACGTCGACGTCGGCCGTGGCCTTCCAGGAGTCGACGGCGACCGGAGGCCGCAGACTCATCCGGGAGATGTGCAGGCCGACCCGTGTGGCCGCGTCGGCAGGGAGCCGGTTCGGCGCCGCGGTGAGCGTGCCTTCGAGGTCCACGGACCGCGTTCCCAGCAGCGGAACCGCGCACGTGTAGGTCATGGAGAAACGGTCCGCGCGCGCGTTCACCGGCGACAAGGCGACCCCGGCCACGGCGGCCCCGACCATAGGAACGCCGACGACGGCGACCCCGACCGCAGCGACTCCGGCCGCGGCGATCCCGACCGTCGCGACCCTGCCCATGGCGATCCCGGCTGCCGCGATCCGGGCCGTCGCGATCCGGGCTCTCGCGGCCCAGGCTGTCGTGACCGGGGCCGTCGCGATCCGGGCTGTCGTGACTGGGGCCGTCGCGATCCAGGCTCTCCCGGCCCGGGCTGTCGCGGCCCAGGCTCTCGCGACCCGGGCCGTCGCGACCCTCGCCGTCGCGGCCCTGCCAATGGCGGTCCCGGCCGTGGCGGCCCCGGCCACGACCGCCGAACGCCCGCCGAGCGACTTGATCATCTGGTCCCCTTTCACAGAGATCCTTCTCGGCGACGAGATCACCACGGGCGTAGGGCGGGCGGGGCCGGTGAAACGCGGCTCGACGGAATCTTTGTCCGCCGTCGACCTTGCGACTCTTACCGCCGCCGTGCGGCCGGGACGACCAGCGGCGTGCCGGTCTCCGGATCGTCGATCACCCGGCACGGCAACCCGAAGACCTCCTCGACCCGCTCGGCCGTGACGACGTCGGCGGGCGGCCCCTCCGCGACGACCCGTCCGTCGCGCATGGCGATCAGGTGGTCGGCGTAGCGGGCCGCGTGATTCAGGTCGTGCAGCACGGCGACCAGGGTGCGGCCCTGCTCCCGGTGCAGCCGCGCGCACAGGTCGAGGACGTCGATCTGGTGGGAGATGTCCAGGTAGGTCGTCGGCTCATCGAGCAGGAGGAGCGGGGTCTCCTGGGCGAGAGCCATCGCGATCCAGACGCGCTGCCGCTGGCCGCCGGACAGCTCGTCCACGTAGGCGTCGGCCAGATCGGCCACGCCGGTGGCGGCCATCGACTCCTGGACGACGCGCTCGTCGTCGCGCGACCACTGGCGGAACAGCCCCTGGTGCGGATGACGGCCGCGCCCGACGAGATCGGCGACCGTGATGCCGTCCGGAGCGATCGACGACTGCGGCAGCAGGCCGAGCGTCCTGGCCACCGCCCGGGTGGGGCGGGCATGGATGTCCTGACCGTCCAGCAGGACGGTGCCCGAGCGGGGTTTGAGCATCCGGGCGAGGGCGCGCAGCAAGGTGGACTTGCCGCAGGCGTTCGGTCCCACGACGACCGTGAAGGAGCGGTCGGGGATGGCCACGGTGAGCCCTTCGGCGACCGTCCGGCGCTCGTACGCGAGGGTCAGCCCCCGCCCCAGCAGCCTCGGCGCGCCGCCTCCGGCCCCGCCCGTTCCGCATCCCGCGCCCGCGCCAGCCCCGCCCGCGTCGTCCCTGCTCGTGCCGTCCCTGCTCGTGCCGTCCCTGCTCGTGCCGTCCCTGCTCGTGCCGTCCCTGCTCGTGCCGGAGCCCGTGCTCACGCCGCGTCCGTCCGCCTCGGATATCGCGCCGGCACCGGGTCCGGCCGCCTCGGATGCCGTGCCCGCGCCGGGTCCGCCCGCTCCAGATACCGCGCCCGCACCGGATCCGCCCGCTCCGGACACCGTGCCCGCGCCGTCCCCGCTCGTGCCGGAGCCCGCGCCAGCGCCCTGTCCGGCCACTCCGGATGCCGCGCCCGCGCCGCGTCCCGCCGCCTCGGATGCGGTGTCCGCTCCGTGTTCGCGTTCGCGCGTCCCGTCGTGTCCCACGTTCCCTGCTTCCGTTGTCGAGGTGTCCGAGGTCTTCACAGCCGCCCCGTACGGCGGCGGGCGGCGAGCAGTCCGACCAGGTACGCGCCGCCGAGCACGCCGGTCACCACGCCGACGGGCAGTTGGTGGCCGGGGATCAGCCGCTGGGCGGCGAGGTCGGCGGTGACCAGGAGGGCCGCGCCCGTGCACAGCGAGGGCAGCAGGTTCGGGCCCGGGTCGCGGGTCAGCCGCCGGGAGAGTTGCGGGGCGGTCAGGGCGACGAACGCCACCGGGCCGGTGGCCGCGGCGGCCAGCGCGCTGAGCAGGACGGCGGCGGCCAGCAGCACCAACCGCACCGCGTCCACTCTGACGCCGAGCGCCGTTGCCGCGTCGTCGCCCATCTCCAGGATCCGCAGCCCCCGGGCGCAGCCGAGCAGCACCACCGGCACGACGACGACCATCGCCGCCAGCAGCGGGGCGAGGTCGCCCCAGCCGCGCCCGTCCAGCGTGCCGGTCAGCCACAGGATGGCGCGCGCTGCGTCGGGGATGTTCGCGCGGGTCAGCAGGTAGCCGTTGATACCGGTCAGGATCGCGTAGACGCCGATGCCGACCAGGACGAGCCGGTTGCCGTGCAGACCATCACGCCAGGCCAGCAGGTAGATCACCACTCCGGTGACCAGTCCCCCGGCCACCGCCCCGCCCGCCAGGACGAACCCGCCACCGCCGATAACGACGATCACGGTCAGGGCCCCGGCCGCCGCGCCCTGAGTGAACCCGAGGAGGTCGGGGCTGCCCAGCGGGTTGCGGGCCAGGGCCTGAAACGCGGCGCCCGACAGCGCCAGCGCCCCGCCGGCCAGCAGCGCCGTGAGCACCCGCGGCAGCCGTACCTGCTCGACGATGAAGGTGTCGGCGGGGGTGCCCTGACCGAGGAGCGTGCGGACGACAGCCGCCGGGCTCATCGGATAGTCACCGCCGCCGATGGCGAAGACGGCGACGACCAGGGCTACGAGGGCGCATGCCACGCCGACGGCCACGGGGCGCGGCCGCAGCCGTACGGAGAACCCGCCGGCGGTCCGGAGGACGGTGGCCCGGGTCACGCGCCGACCGCCCGTCCGCGCCGAACGACGGCCAAGGGCCACAGCCGTTCCAAGGACCCACATGACGCCCACGTCCCGCTCGCCCGGATCACGCGCCCACCGCCCGTCCGCGCCGGACCACGGCCAGGAAGACCGGGCCGCCTGCGACCATGGTGACGATGCCCACCTGGATCTCGGCGGGGCGGCCGAGGACCCGCCCGAGCACGTCCGCGCCGAGCAGCGTCACCGGTGCGAGCACCGCGCAGTACGGCAGCAGCCGGCGTAGGTCGAGGCCGACGAGCGCGCGTACGAGGTGCGGCACCATCAGGCCGACGAACACGATGGGCCCGCAGGCGGCGGTGGCCGCGCCGCACAGGATGGTGACGGCGACGATGGCGGCGACGCGGGTGCCGCCAGGGCGTGCGCCGAGCGCGCGGGCGGCGTCGTCGCCCAGGGCCAGCGCGTTGAGCGGCCGGGCGAGCACGGCGGTGAGCAGTACGCCGGCCGCGATGAACGGGGCGACGCCTGTCACCGTCGAGGACCGTGCGGTGGCCAGCGAGCCGACGGTCCAGAACCGCATGGCGTCGAGCGAGGCGGTGTCCAGGAGTTCGACCGCGCTGACGTAGGCGTACAGCGCTGCGTTGACGGCCGCCCCGGCCAGCGCGAGCCGGGCCGGTGTGGCGGCGCGTCCGCCGCCGACGGCCCAGACGAGGGCCGAGACCGCGCCCGCCCCCGCGAAGGCGAACCACACGTACCCCGTCACGGACGTGATCCCCAGGAAGGTGATCGCGGAGACGATGGCGGCCGAGGCGCCGGCGTTGATGCCGAGCAGCCCGGGGTCGGCGAGGGGGTTGCGGGTCAGCGCCTGCATCACCCCGCCCGCGAGACCTAGGCCGATTCCGGCCAGGAGCCCCAGCAGGGTGCGCGGCAGCCGGGTCTCGCGGACGACCGTGTAGGCGGGCGCGTGCGGGTCGAAGAGGCCGTGCCACACCTCACCGAGCGAGAACTGCCGGGCACCGATGGCCAGGCTGGCGGCGACGACGGTGAGCAGGAGGAACAGCGCGGCGAGCAGCCCCGCCGCATGCCCTCCCCTCACCGGTGCGGCCGAGGGCGACGCCGCCGGCGGCCTCGATGACTTGGTGACAGACACTTACCAGCTCCGCTACGGACCGAGAGCACGATCACACTGGACAACATGAACTTAGGTTAGGTTAACCTAAGTTCGATCACGGCTCGAGGCCGAATCTCCCCCAAATCCCGATGAAGGAAGGCACCGTCATGCCCCATGCCCGGACCCCCTCCCAGCTGTCTCGCCGCGGCCTCCTGGCCGCGTTCGGCGGAATCGGCGCCGACGCGCTGGTCACCGCGTGCGGAGGCAGCGGATCGGGCACGGCGAAGAGCGGCGGATCCTGGGCGTTCACCGACGACCGCGGGCGGAAGGTCACCGTGCGGGGCCGCCCGCAGCGCCTCGTCGCCTACGTCGGAACGGCCGCGGCCCTGCGCGACTACGGCGTCGGGGATCAGACCGTCGGGGTCTTCGGCCCCACGAAGCTCAAGGACGGCCGGCCGGACCCCCTCGCCGGCACCCTCGACGTGAACAAGGTCACGATCCTCGGCAACACCTTCGGCGAGTTCAACATCGAGAAGTACGCCGCGCTGCACCCTGACCTGCTGGTCACCAACATGTATCTGCCGAACGCGCTGTGGTACGTGCCGGACAACAGCAAGGACAAGATCGCCGCGCTCGCCCCGAGCGTCGCCATCACCGCCGCCAAGGTGCCCCTCACCGAGCCCATCCGGCGATACGAGGAGCTCGCCGGGGCCCTGGGCGCCGACCTCAAGGCGCGGCAGGTCACCGACGCCAAGGCGCGGTTCGAACAGGCGTCGGCGACGCTGCGCGCGGCGGCCAAGGCGAACGGGGGCCTCAAGGTCATGGCCGCCTCCGGGAGCCCGGACCTGTTCTACGTCTCCGACCCGAACGCCAACGCCGACCTGCGCTACTTCCGCAGCCTCGGCGTCGACCTCATCGTCCCGAACAAGGTCAGCGCCCAGGGCTTCTTCGAGGACCTCAGCTGGGAGAACGCCGACAAGTACCCGGCCGACCTGATCCTGCTCGACGCCCGTACCTCCGCCCTGCAGCCCAAGGACCTGGCGGCCAAGCCCACCTGGGCGAAGCTGCCCGCCGTGAAGGCGGGCCAGATCACTCCCTGGCAGAGCGAGCCGAGGTTCAGCCACGCGGGCTGCGCCCCGCTCATCGAGGCCCTCGCCGCCGCGATCCAGAAGGCCAAGAAGGTCCGCTGACCCGCGACGAGCTGGCCCTCGACGAGCTGGCCCTTGACGAGTTGACCCACGATGACAGGAGAACCATCGTGAGCACGACCGCGACCGCGGCCCCCTTCCGCTTCTTCGACACCCGCGTCGTACGGACCCGGCGCCTCGGCCCGTCCATGATCCGAATCACGTTCGGCGGCGAACGCCTCACCGGTCTCGCCGCCGGCGGCCGGGACCAGCGTTTCAAGCTCTTCCTCCCCCACCCCCACCAGGACGCCCCCATCGTCCCCTCCGACGCGGGCGAGGAGTGGTTCGCGCGGTGGCGGGAGATGGACCCGGCCGTACGGGCGGTGATGCGCTCCTACACCGTGCGCGAGCAGCGCCGGGACCCCGACGAGCTCGACGTCGACTTCGCCCTGCACGGGGACGGCGGCCCGGCCTCCCGCTGGGCGGTCCGGGCCCTCCCCGGCGACCGCGTCGTCGTGCTCGGCCCGACGACCCCCGACAACGGCGGCGTGGACTTCCGGCCGCCGCCCGGCACCGACTGGGTCCTGCTCACCGGGGACGAGACCGCGCTGCCCGCCGTCGCCGGCATCCTCGCCTGGCTGCCCGCGGGCACGCGGGCGCGGGTGTGGCTCGAGGTGTCGCACGCGGCCGACGTGCAGGACCTGCCGACGGAGGCCGACGCCGAGGTCACCTGGCTCGTCCGAGACGACGCCGCCCACGGCCCCCTCCCTGACGACTCCGCCCCCGGCCTCCTCCGGGACGACTCCGCCCCCGGCCTCGTCCGCGACGACTCCGCCCACGGGCTCGTCCTGGACGCGGTCCGGGCCGCCACGCTGCCCGCGGGCGCGCCGTACGCCTGGATTGCGGGCGAGGCCGGTGGCGTACGGGCCCTGCGCCGGCACCTCGTCGGCGAACGCGGCCTCGACCGCCGCGCCGTCGTCTTCACCGGTTACTGGCGCCGGGGCGCCACCGAGGAGGACCTGCTCGCCGAGGCCGTGGCCGGCACCGCCGCCGCCGACGACTGACTCTGGAAGGACGACCCGTGACCTTCACGTCGCCTCTGCTCGACGCGCACACCGCCGAGCTGTACCGCAGCCTCGTCACCGCCGGCGTCGGCCGCGTGGCGGACCGGATCGCCTCGGTGGACCGGCCGTTCACCGGGATCGCCCCCGACCGGCTCGCCGAGGAGGTCGCCGCCGTCGACCTCGACCGACCGCTCGGCGACGCGACCGCCGCCCTCGACGAGCTGGAACACCTCTACCTTCGCGACGCCGTCTACTTCCACCACCCGCGTTACCTCGCCCACCTGAACTGCCCCGTGGCGATCCCCGCCCTGCTCGGCGAGGCGGTGCTGTCGGCGGTCAACTCCTCGCTCGACACCTGGGACCAGAGCGCCGGCGGCACGCTGATCGAACGCCGCCTGATCGAGTGGACGGCTCAGCGCCTCGGCCTGGGACCGGCCGCCGACGGGGTGTTCACCAGCGGCGGCACGCAGTCCAACCTCCAGGCGCTGCTGCTGGCCCGCGAGGAGGCGTACGCCGGGACCACTCTCCCGCTGCCGACCCGTGAGGAGGCGTGCGCCGGGACCGCCCTTCCCCTGCCGGCCCGCGAAGAGACGTGCGCCGCGCCCACGCGCCTGCGCGTCTTCGCCTCCGCCTGCGGGCACTTCAGCGTCGTCAAGGCCGCCCGGCTGCTCGGGCTCGGCGAGGACGCGGTGGTCGGCGTGCCGTGCGACCGGGACCGGCGGATGCGCCCCGGCGCGCTGGCCCGCGAACTCGACCGGTGCCACCGCCAGGGCCTGGTGCCGATGGCGGTGGTCGCCACCGCCGGGACCACCGACTTCGGCAGCATCGACCCGCTCCCGGAGATCGCCGAGCTGTGCGCGGCGGCGGGCGCGTGGCTGCACGTCGACGCGGCATACGGCTGCGGTCTGCTGGTGTCCCGCCGACGGCACCTGCTCGACGGGATCGAACGCGCCGACTCGGTCACCGTGGACTACCACAAGTCCTTCTTCCAGCCGGTCAGCTCCAGCGCGGTGCTCGTACGGGACCGGGCGGCGCTGCGGCACGTGACCTACCACGCCGACTACCTCAACCCCGCGCGCAGCGCAGCCCAGGGCATCCCGAACCAGGTCGACAAGAGCCTGCAGACGACCCGGCGGTTCGACGCGCTGAAGCTGTGGCTGACGCTGCGGATGATGGGCGCGGGCGGTGTCGGCGAGCTGTTCGACGCGGTGATCGACCTGGCCGCCGAGGCCTGGGCGCTGCTGCACGCCGACCCGCGCTTCGAGGTGGTCGTACGGCCCCGGCTGAGCACGCTGGTGTTCCGCTACGCGCCGCCCGGCGTGAGCGCCGGGGCGCTCGACCGGGCGAACCTGCGCGCGGCCGCCGCGCTGTCCGCCTCCGGAGCGGCGGCCGTGGCCACGACGGTCGTCGACGGCCGCCACCACCTGAAGTTCACGCTCCTCAACCCGCGCACCACCACGGGCGACATCGCCGCCGTCCTCGACCTCCTCGCCGGACACGCCCGCGCCTACCTGGGAGACGACCTTGCCCACGCCTCATGACTTCGTCGCCATCGGACTGGGCCCCTTCAACCTCGGCCTCGCCTGCCTGACCGACCCGATCGACGGGCTCGACGGGGTGTTCCTGGAGAGCAAGCCGGAGTTCGACTGGCATCCGGGGATGCTCCTCGACGGCACGACGCTGCAGACGCCGTTCCTCGCCGACCTGGTCACGCTGGCCGACCCGACCTCGCCGTTCTCGTTCCTCAACTACCTGAAGGCGTCCGGGCGCCTGTACTCCTTCTACATCCGGGAGAGCTTCTTCCCCCTGCGGGCCGAGTACGTCAACTACTGCCGCTGGGCGGCCGGCCGGCTCGCCGCGATCCGCTTCGGCCACCACGTCACGGCCGTGGAGTACGACGAGGCCGAGGGGGTCTACGTCGTCCATGCCGAGCGGCCGCAGGGCCGCGTGACCTTCCGGGCACGCAGGCTGGTCCTGGGCACGGGCACGCCGCCGTACGTCCCGGACTGCTGCCGTGACCTACCCGGCGACGCGATCCACGCCGCCGACTACCTGCGGCACCGGTCCGCGCTGCGGGCCAAGCGCAGCGTCACGGTCGTCGGAAGCGGCCAGAGCGCGGCGGAGATCTACCACGACCTGCTGCAGGACATCGACCAGCACGACTACGAGCTCAGCTGGGTGACCCGGTCGCCGCGGTTCTTCCCGCTGGAGTACACCAAGCTGACGCTGGAGATGACGTCGCCGGAGTACGCCGACTACTTCCACGCGCTGCCCGCCGCGACCCGCGACCGGCTGTCCGCCGCCCAGAAGGGCCTGTACAAGGGCATCAACACCGACCTCATCGACGAGATCTTCGACCTGCTGTACCGCAAGAGCCTGTACCGGCCGTGCCCGACGCGGCTGATGACCAACACGGCACTTCGGGACGTGCACTACGACGCCGGTTCGTACACCCTCGGGCTGCGCCAGGAGGAGCAGGGGCGCGACTTCACCCTCACCACCGAGGGACTGATCCTCGCCACCGGCTATCGGTACGAGGTCCCCGCGTTCCTCGCCCCGGTCCGGGACCGCCTCCGGTGGGACGAGTCCGGCCGCCTCGCGGTCCGGCGCGACTACAGCGTCGACGCGACCGGCCGGGGCGTCTACGTACAGAACGCCGAGCTCCACACGCACGGCTTCACAGCGCCCGACCTGGGCATGGCCGCGTACCGCAACTCCTGCATCATCCGTGGCCTGCTGGACCGCGAGCACTACCCGATCGAACGGTCGATCGCCTTCCAGGAGTTCGGCGCCGCGGTTTCGAGGGAGGTCGTGTCCGCGTGATCGTGTTCTCCCGTACCGACGACGTGCTCGGTGAGTTCGCAGTCCGCCCCGTCGACCCGGCCGACGACGCCGCGCTGCTGCATGCGTGGGTCACCCACCCCAAGTCGGTGTTCTGGATGATGGGCGACGCGAGCCCGTCCGACGTCGTCTCGGAGTTCGAGGCCATCGTGGCCCGGCCGGGCCACGACGCGTACCTCGGCCTGCACGAGGGCCGCCCGGCCTTCCTCGTCGAACGCTACGACCCGCGCCGCGAACTCGGCGAGGTGTACGACGTCCGCCCCGGCGACGTCGGGATGCACTTCCTCGCCGCGCCGACGGACACGCCGATCCACGGCTTCACCCGCGCCGTCATCGTCACCGTGATGGAGCTGCTGTTCGCCGAGCCGGGCACGCGCCGTGTCGTCGTGGAACCCGACGTTCGCAACACCGCCGTGCACGCGCTGAACGCGGCGGTCGGGTTCGAGGTCGTCGGCACCGTCTCGCTGCCGGACAAGCAGGCCCTGCTGAGCGTCTGCACCCGCGAGCGGTACGAGGCGACGCGGGACCGCCGGTCGTACGGAACGACACGAAGCCGCCGTGAACCGTACGAGGCAACGCGGAACATCACGATTTCGGGCGGGGACGACCGTCACGACGCGGTCGCGCACCTGACGCCCGGACGCTGGGCGCACGCCAACCGGCTCCTGGTGCGCAAGGCCCTCGCCGAGTTCGCGCACGAGCGGCTGCTGGTGCCGGAGCGGCTGCCGGACGGCCGGTACGCCGTGCGCAGTGACGACGGCACCGTGGACTACTCGTTCGCGGCGCGCGTTCTGGCGCTGGACCACTGGGACATCGACGCGCACTCCATCGCCCGATGGCGCTCCGGCGCCAAGCTCCGGCTCGACGCGCTCGATTTCGTCGTCGAGCTGCGGCACACGCTCGGCCTCACCGAGGAGGTCCTCCCGGTCTACCTGGAGGAGATCGGCAGCACCCTCGCGAGCAGCGCGTACAAGCTCGCCCGGCCCCCGGTCCGCGCGGCCGACCTCGCGCGGGCGGACTTCCAGGCCGTCGAGACCGGCATGACCGAGGGCCACCCCTGCTTCGTCGCCAACAACGGGCGGCTCGGCTTCGACGCCGAGGAGTACCAGCGGTACGCCCCGGAGGCCGCCCGGCCGGTCCGGCTGCTCTGGCTGGCCGCGCGCCGGGACCGCTCCACCTTCACGAGCGGCGCGGGCCTCGACCACGACGCGCTGATGCGCGCGGAGCTGGGCGCGGCGGCCCTCGAGCGGTTCTCGGCCACGATGGCCGGCCTCGGGCTGGACCTCGCCGACTACCACCTCATCCCCGTCCACCCGTGGCAGTGGCGGAACCGGCTGTCGGTGACCTTCGCCGGTGAGGTGGCGCGGCGCCGTCTCGTGCTCCTCGGCCCCAGCGAGGACGAGTACCTCGCCCAGCAGTCGATCCGGACCTTCTTCAACGTCGGGGCACCGTCGAAGCACTACGTGAAGACGGCACTGTCCGTGCTGAACATGGGCTTCCTGCGCGGCCTGTCCGCCGAGTACATGGCGGCGACGCCGGCCATCAACGACTGGGTCGCCGGCCTGGTCGCGAACGACGAGGTCCTGAAGCGGACCGGCCTGACCGTGCTGCGGGAGCGCGCCGCGGTCGGGTACCACCATGAGCAGTACGCCGCCGCCTCCGCGAAGGGCTCCCCATACCTGAAGATGCTGGCCGCGCTCTGGCGGGAGAGCCCGGTGCCGCTGCTCGGACCGGGCGAGCGGGTCGCGACCATGGCCTCGCTGCTGCACGTCGACCGGGCGGGTGACTCCGTCGCGGGCGCCCTGATCAACGGGTCGGGGCTGGACCCGGTCGCCTGGCTGCGCCGATACCTCGACGCCTACCTGACGCCGATCCTGCACTGCTTCTACGCCCACGACCTGGTCTTCATGCCGCACGGCGAGAACGTCGTCCTCGTGCTCGACGAGCGAGGCGTCCCACAGCGTGCCATGTTCAAGGACATCGCCGAGGAGATCGGCGTGATGAGCGCCGACCGGCCGCTGCCACCGGAGATCGAGCGCGTCCGCGCGGACGTGCCCGAGGACATGAAGATCCTCTCGATCTTCACGGACGTCTTCGACTGCTTCTTCCGTTTCCTCAGCGCGATCCTCGACGCGGACGGCACCCTCGACGAGGACACCTTCTGGTCGACGGTGGCCGCCTGTGTCGCGGACTACCAGGACTCGCTCCCCCACCTGGCCGACCGCTTCGCCAGGTACGACCTGTTCGCCGAGCGGTTCGCGCTGTCCTGCCTCAACCGGCTGCAGCTACGGAACAACCGGCAGATGGTCGACCTCGCCGACCCGGCCGGCGCCCTGCAGCTCGTCGGCACCCTGGAGAACCCCATCGCCCGCTTCGCGCGCCAGGGGCTCGGTCGCGCTGAGGCAAGTGGGAGACGAAAACGATCTTGAAGCTGTAGCCTCTGCTCTGCCGTTTGGCGCCCGCTGGGGAACACGCTGCCCGGGCTTGGCGGCAGCATCCCCTGTGGAGACACCCTCATCGAGGATAGGAAGGCACGTTGAAACAACGTTCCAGGGCAGTGGTGGCCGCGGCGGCCACCATGTTCGCCTGCACCATCGCGGCTCAGCCCGCCTTGGCGGATGGTTCTGATCCTGCCGGTCTGGTAGTGATATCGGGCACCAGCGCGCTGCCGGCGGGTTGTGGGCTGGCCGAGGGCAACGGTTACGTGCTGAACCCGAATGCCGAGGTTCAGCCCATGGTGGCGCGGGATCCGAAGCAGTCGAAGCATCTCGTCGCGATTTACCAGCAGGACCGGTGGAACAAGTACGGCAGCAACGGAGCCGTCACCGTCGTGTCCAACGACGCCGGCGTGACCTGGCACAAGTCGGCGGGGCAGCCCGCGTTCTCCCGCTGCAACGGCGGCACCGCGGCCAACGGCGGGGACTACGACGTCACGACGGACCACTGGATCACGATCACGCCGTCCGGTGCGGCGGTGGCCGCGTCGTTCTCGCTGTCGCGTACCGGTCAGGTGACGGCGATGCTGGTGTCGCGGTCCGCCGACGGCGGTGAGCACTGGGATGCCCCGGTGACGCTGCAGCGGGACGACACCACGGAGTTCTTCAACGACCGCCCGTCGATCACCGCCGACCCGTACCACCCGGGCGTGGTCTACGCCGTGTGGGACCGAAGCTACAGCGAGTCGGACGGCTCCTGGGGACAGCCGGTCTACCTGGCGAAGTCGACCGACGACGGGAAGACCTGGACGTCGAAGAAGGTCTACGACTTCCCCACCAACAACGGCGCCATCGGTGCCGTGGTGCAGCCGATGTCCGACGGGACGCTGCTGCTCGGCATGCACGTGGAGAGCGACACCACCGCCGCCACCCAGGTCGTCCGCTCGACCGACGGCGGCGACACGTGGTCGACGCCGACGCTGAACGCGGCGGCGCCGTTCACCGTGGGTACCAAGATCCCGGACCCCGACAACGGGACCGACCCGGTGCGCAACGCCACGCTCCCGCTGCTGGCGGTCCAGCCGAACAGCAAGGTGGTGAACGCGGTCTGGCAGAGCCAGAACGCCGACGGCACCTTCCACGTCGCGTACGCGAGGTCCACGGACGACGGGCAGACCTGGTCCGCCCCGGTTCGCGTGGACAAGACGCCCACCGGTTCGGCCGTGGTACCGGCGATCGCCGTGGCCCCCAGCGGCGTCGTGGGGATCACGTACTACGACTTCCGGAACAACACGTCCGCCGCCACGCTGCCCACCGACTTCTGGTCCATGACCTGCGCAGAGAACTGCACGGAGTCCGGATCGTGGAGCGAGCAGCACATGGAGGGTTCGTTCGACGCGCGGACGGTGCCGCTGACGAGCTCCGGCCGGATGATCGGTGACTACACCGGCCTGGTCTGGACGACCGGCTCGACCTTCCTGGCCGTGTACGGCGTGGCCACCGGCAACACCAGCAACCCGGTGGACATCCACAGCGACACCTTCGACCGCTGACCTGCCGGGTGCGATCCGCCGGCGGTTCCCAGCGCCGGCGGGTCGCACCTTACGGCTCGGCGGTGCCACACCGACCAGGGTGCGCACGGCCAGGTCCCGAGCTTTACGGGCCGGTCGGGTCGCCACGCGACCCGACCGGCCTTGACGTTAGGCGAGCACTCGCGGCCCGCATCCGGGCGCTGACGCAACGCAGGGACCTGAGGTCCATTCGGGACCCAGGGATTAGGCTTCGAGCCTCTTTCCACGGAAAGCCGAGCAGGCGATAGTTGGCTAAAGGTCAGACGGGCGGCATCAGATCGCTCTCGCTGATGGTGTACGTCAGCAGGGGGTAGATGAAGTCCGTTTCATTGTTCTCACGGCGCCGTAGTTGGTAAAACTCATGCCTCTGCTCGTCGTCGGCCGACATGAGGCGCGCACCCTGCGGGAGGTATACATGTCCGTCGCGAAACCGAACGAAGGTCTTTGACGTTCGAAAAGTTACACCCAACCATTGGTTGTCCGCCGCCTGGACGGGCGCGTCCAATACGATTTTGTGCTTGAGTCGCCGATTCGAGTCGACAGAAAACCCGACGATACCGTTGTGGGCGAGGGGGATCTCGAACTTCTCGCCACCGGACCCCTTTGATTCGAAGATCAGCTTCCTCGGCGGGCTCGCTTCGGGATGTTGGTAGCAGGAGAAGACGGCAATAAACGACTCGTTGGCCAGATCGAGGGCTTGGTCGGAATGGCTGCCCATGGTTTTGTAAGCGTTCATGTAGCTCTCAACGAGAGCATTGTTGAAGCCGACCGCAAGCGCCGCACGTTCTTGAATCTGTTGCGCCAGCCGTTCGTGCACCGCCCGGAAACGCTGCGTCGGACTGCTGTATCGAGTGGTAGTACGTACGAGAGGCACACCACCCGCCTCGTCGATCTTGGTAAGGACTGCGCCTCGCCAGCCTTTTCCTATGTCTTCCAAACGAACCGACGCGGACAGCTGAGCAAAGAGATTCTCCTCGGCCGGCAAAGCGCACGAGAGGATCTCATCCGAAATCCTAGACTCGGGGTGCAACGTAGTCTCCCGTGTTCATACTGAAGAGAAAGTCGTCGCCGTAATCAATGAAGGACGAGGTCCTGTTCTCCTCGGCGTACAGCCTGCGCAGCTCGTTCATGCCGGTCGGTGTGGGTGGCCCCAGCTTCACCAAATCTCCGGCCACTTTGAGGAACGTGTGGCCGTTCTTGTGAACGGCTTCGGCGCTCGAACAGCGCACCACGTATCCCAGGCGGGTCGGGAGCAACTCGGCATCCAACGCTGAGGGCCGGATTTCATGCGTATACCGGCGGTTGGTGGACAGCGGCATGAAGAACACGGAGCCGGGGTAGAGAGTCAGGGTGAACTGCGAGGGGAGCGCGACCCCGTCGCGTTCTTCGGTCGGCTCCTTGAGGCGAAAGTGGAGTTTGGTCAGCCCGCTGGCACCCTTCACACCATAGTCGAAGGCGTCTTCGGCCAGAGGCTGCAGCTTGTCGAGCCGGTCATAGAAAGTACAGAAGGCCATGATGCCATTGACGGGCATGTCCTTGGTCTTGTCGGCATGGGCCGAGATCTTGGCCTTGGACTGCTTGCGCTCGGCCGTGGCAACGGTGTTGTGGTAGATCTGAGCGAGGACGTGATTTAGCGGTGCCTGGTTCCGGAAGATGGCGGCGGCCTCGCGGTTCAGAGCCTCGACGATGCGCGTGTCGGTCGGGCGAAAGCTCTCGGTCGGCCCCGAGAGATTCGTGGAGCACCGGAGCAGGCGGAAATGTAGTTCGTCACCGTTTCGCGTGACGGGCGTCAGATAGATTCCGCTGCGATGGGCTGTTCCAGGTTTGGTGGACTCCGTCAGGGACTGGAACGCGTGCTCCGCACGGATCCGTCCGAAGTGATCGGCGTCGAGTCCGAAAAAGCGGCGATAGTACACGCCGACGCCGTGTACGCGGATGGGAACTCGGCCGAGGTCGACGAGGGTCCAAGGTTCGTCGACGTCCTCATGGTAACCGTGTGATAGCTCCCGGATAACGAATACCCGGGCAGCCGCACGCAGTTGGGGGCCGCTGATCCCGGATATATCGCCACACAGGTAGACGGTCTTCTGCGCGAGGTTGGGCGAACCAGAAGCAAGGTCCTCTGGCGTGATCGTGGACCCGAAGAAGTCCCTGATCAAGTCATTATCCTGCAACGCCGAAGGCGCAACCAAGATGTTGCTCGCATCCTCGATGCAGGCTTCTGCTAGCTCTGTTGTATACATCAAACGATACCTGCCATTAGCAGATCTTGGTGGATTACTTAGAACCGTTTATATTGCAACGGACCGCACTCTTTCATATGCGTTGCGAAGCGTAAACTAAAGGAGACGGACCGTTGAACCTTGATGCTCTCACGGGGCTCTACAGCGGGCAACGGGTGAAGTAACGCTCGCCCGAACCGGTGAAACGGCACGGTCGCTGCCGAGCGGCCGGGCCGGGTTGCGTCCGCTCCGGCCGCCGGCGGTCACGATTCGGCGGGGAAGACGATGCCGCACTGGGCACGGATCTCGTCCATGACGCGGAGCGTGGTGATCGAGTCGTCGAGGGGGCGGATCGGGGACTGCGGTCGTCCGGCGGTGATGCAGCGGGCGGCGTCGGCGGCTTCGAAGCACAGGGCGTCGTGGGCGGTGCGCGGTTCGGTGAAGGTCAGTGCCAGGCCGCCGGGCGGGGTGAGGATGACGTCACCGGGCTGGTTGAACGGGCCGGGCAGGGTCAGTGTCCCGTGCGATCCGGCGATGGTGGCCGTGGTCGGAGTATCGCCGAACAGGGTGGTGTGCAGGACGGCCTGGTTACCGTACGCGTCGCGGAGCACGGCGGAGATCTGGCCGTTGACTCCCGCCGGGTGGGGCTGTCCGGCGGCCATGACCTGCGCGGGCGCGCCCAGGACCCACGTGGCGAAGGACACGGGGTAGACGCCGAGGTCGAGAAGAGGGCCGCCGGCCAGGTCGGGGTTCATGATCCGGTGGTCGGGGGTGAAGTGCTCGCCGAAGTCGGCCAGGACGGTGTGGATCTCGCCGAGGACGCTGGCTTCGAGGACCTGGCGCACGATGTCGTACCTGGGCAGGAAGAAGCTCCACAGGGCCTCCGCGCAGAACAGCCTCCGTTCGGCCGCGACCCTGGTGATCTCGGTGGCCTCCTCGGCGTTCAGCGCGAGGGGCTTTTCGACCAGGACGTGCTTTCCGTGCTCGAGGGCGAGCCGCGCGCAGGTCAGGTGGGCGGTGTGCTCGGTGGCGACGTAGACGACGTCGAGGTCGGAGGCGGCGACCAGTTCCTCGTACGAACCGTGGGCGCGAGGGATGCCGTGGCCGCGCGCGAAGTCCTCGGCGCGGCCGTGGTCGCGGGAGGCGACCGCCGTGAGGCTCTGGCGGGTGTGGCGCTGGACGGAACGGGCGAAGCGCTCGGCGATCCAGCCGGTTCCGAGGACGCCCCAGCGCAGGGCCGGGGCGGCCATCGGGTCGGGGGTACGGGCGGCGGGCAGGGCCGTGGGGAAGGCGGGCATCGCGAAGGCTCCTCTACAGCGCCGGGGCCTGGACGGGGACGGTCCTGCCGCCGTTCCTCATGGAGTCGATGACCGCCGCCGCGACGGCGCTCGCGGTCAGCCCGTCGCGGGCCGTGGCCAGCGGGGACGGCGTGCCCGCGGCGATCGCGTCGACCCAGGTCTGGAGTTCGAGCCGGTACGCGTCGGCGAACCGGGGCCGCCAGTCGGCGGGGTGGCCGGTGGCCCGCCTGCGCTCGGCGTCGGTGACGATGCGGGCCGGGTCGGCGAGCGCGACCGTACCGCGGTCGCCGACGATCTCACAGCGGATGTCGTAGCCGTAGCCGGCGTTGAGGAACACCTCGACGGTGGTCAGGGCGCCGTCGGCGGTACGGAGCAGGATCAGCTGGGGATCCCGCAGCCCGGTCGCCGCCGGCGTACGGCGCGGAGCGCGCCATTCGACCTCGGTGACCGGGGAGTCCAGCAGCCAGGGGACGGTGTCGAACTCGTGGATCGCCGAGCCGGTGACGCTGGACTCGCTGGTGGCCCCCGGCGCGGAGGCCACCCCGCGGCTGACGCAGTGCAGCAGCAGCGGCACCCCGCAGGCCCCGGCGGCGAGCGCGGCCCTCAGCTCCACGTACGCGGGGTCGAAACGGCGCATGAAGCCGAGCGAGATCAGTCCCGTTCGTTCCTCCGCCCGTACGACGCGTGCGCATTCGGCCAGGGTCGGCGCCAGCGGCTTCTCGCACATCACGGGCTTGCCGGCCCGGACCGCGGCGATGGCCAGGTCGGCATGCGTGGCGTCGTGTGAGGCGATGACGACCGCGTCGACGGCGGGATCGGCGATCAGCGCGAAGGCGTCGTCGACGGTCCGGGCGTCCGGGACGCCGACCGCGACGGCGCGAGCCCGGGCGGGGTCGATGTCGGCCACCACGGTGACGGCGGCGCCGGAGACGTGGCGGTGCAGGGTGTTCACGTGGTCGGCGCCCATGATGCCGGTGCCGATGACGCCGACGCGGATCTCGCTCACGGCAGACTCACCCACGTCCCGGTCCGGGCGGAGCGGGTCATGGCGTCGAGCACGTCCGCGGCGCGGACGGCGTCCTCGAGCGTGGCGCCGTACGGCGTCCGCTCGGCGATGGACCGCAGGAAGCGGTACGCCTCGATGACTTTCAGATCGTCGTAGCCCATGCTGATCCCGGCGCCGGGCTGGAAGGCGGCGTACTCACCGTCACCCGGCCCGACGTGGACGGTGCTGACCGGCTGATCCTGGTAGGCCGTTCCCCGGCTGACGCCCAGTTCACCCATCCGGCGGAAATCCCAGTACAGCGCGCCCCTGGTGCCGTGGATCTCCACGCCGTAGTTGTTCTGCTCGCCCACCGAGACCCGGCAGGCCTCCAGGACGCCACGCGCCCCGGAGGCGAACCGCAGCAGGCAGGAGACGTGGTCCTCGTTCTCCACCCGTCCTCGCTCCCCTCCCGCGGACCGGGTGTGCCCGGCGGTGGCGCCGACCGGGCGGGCCCGCTCGGGTACGAACACGGCGGTGTCGGCGACCAGGGATGAGATCTCGCCGAGCAGGAAGCGGGCCAGGTCCACGCCGTGCGAGGCGAGATCGCCGAGCACGCCGCTGCCGCCGCGCTCGCGCTCGTACCGCCAGGTCAAGGCGCCATCGGGATGCGCCGCGTAGTCGCTGAACAGCCGGATGCGAACGTGCGTGACGGCGCCGATCTCCCCCGCGGCGATCATCTCCCGGGCCGTCTCGACGGCCGGGGCGTTGCGGTAGTTGAACCCGACGGTGCCCTGGACCCCGGCCCTGCCGACCGCGTCGGCCACCGCGCGGGCGTCCGTGGCGGTCAGGCCGACGGGCTTCTCGATCCAGAGGTGCTTACCGGCCTCCGCCAGCGCCACACCGATCTCACGGTGCAGGAAGTTCGGGGCGGTGACGCTGACGGCGGCAACACGCGGGTCGGCCACCACGTCACGCCAGTCACGGGTCGCCGTGGCGAAGCCGAATCGGCCGGCGGCCTCCTCAGCCCGGCCGGGCACCTCATCGGCGACCGTGACCGGCTCCGGGCGCAGGTCCAGCTGCGGGAAGTGGTGCAGGACCCGGGCGTACGCCTGTGCGTGCACCCGCCCCATCCAGCCGAACCCCACCACGGCCACGCCCAGGGGGCGATGACGAGCCATCGGTCACCTCACCCGGACTCGTTGTGGGACGTCGAACGGCCCGACATCCGCGAGTGGCGGTTCGACGCTGCTCACGTGGTGACCTCCCCTGACATCGCCTTGGGCAATGAGCTAGAGCGCTCTAGGCTGGCCACTATGAGCTGGGCCGCTGAGGGATGTCAAGAGCCACCGCGGGTTACGCGAACATCGCCGGATGCGAGGTCCGGCAGAACGGGGCAAGATCCCAGGGAGTAAATCCCCGGCGAGAGGCGTGGACAGATGACGGGAACGCATCGTCAGCGGATCGGTGTCCGGTGAAACCCCCGACGGGCACCTGGGCGACGGTGCTCCTGCCGCTCGACGAAGACGACGAACTGCGCTGGGAGCATGTCGGCGAGCAGGTGGACCAGATCATCGCCGCCGGTGTCGACGGCGTGTACACGGGTGGATCGGCAGCCGAGTTCTGGACACAGGATGAAGCGGAGGTCGATCGGCTCACCGCACTTGTGGCCGAGCGCTGCGCATCGGCGGGGATGCCGTTCCAGATCGGCTGCGCCCACCCCAGCCCGCAGGTCGCCCTTCACCGGCTCCGCCGCGCTCGGGAACTGGCGCCCGCGGCGATCCAGGTGATCCTGCCGGATTGGTTCGCCGTCAGCGACCGCGAGGCGATCGCCTTCCTGCGCCGGCTCGCCGACGAGGCGACACCGGTACCCCTGGTCCTGTACAACCCCCCGCACTCCAAGCGCGTGCTGGCCCCGGACGAATATGGGCGTTTGTGCGGTGAGATCCCGGAGATCATCGGGCTCAAGGTCGGCGACGGGGACGATGTCTGGTACGAGGCGATGCGCCCGGTGATGGAGCGTGTTTCGGTGTTCGTACCGGGCCACCATCTCGCCTCCGGCCACCGTCGCGGCGCGGCCGGCGCATACTCCAACGTCGCCTGTCTGAACCCCCGCGCCGCCGTGGCCTGGTGGCACGCCATCCGCGACGGCCTTCCCGCCGCGATGTCCACGGAGGCGCGCCTCAACGCCTTCATCGGCGAGTTCATCCAGCCGCTCCAGCGCGAATACTGCAATGCCGCGCTCGACAAACTGCTGGCCACGATCGGCGGCTGGTGCCCGATCGGCACGCGGCTGCGCTGGCCGTACTCCGGCGTGCCCGCCGAGCACGCCGAAACGCTGCGGACCATCGCCCGCGAACGCCTGCCCGACTTCGTCTCCTCTGGGTCGTCGACGTCTCCCTGAGCCGCGGCCGTCAGCTGGGGGTGTCCTGCCGTAGAAGTCCGGTCAGCACCCGGGTGATGACCCGGTCGAACAGGGACTCGGCTGGATCGTCCTCGGGAGGGCGGGCCGCCAGCGCGGCGGCCAGGTGAGGGTGACGACCCGCCTTCACGACCTCGCTCAGGTAGGCCGCCTGGTCCCGCTGCCACTGCGGGAGGGTACGGCCGGTGGTTCCCTGGGCGATCTCCGCGCGTGCCAGGAGCGCGACCAGGCCGTTCAGCACGCCGATCGCCTCCAGCTTGGTACGGGGGTCGGTGTCGACGCCCGCGA
The DNA here is from genome assembly GCF_040655075.1 of Actinoallomurus sp. NPDC050550. Classification (NCBI taxonomy): domain Bacteria; kingdom Bacillati; phylum Actinomycetota; class Actinomycetes; order Streptosporangiales; family Thermomonosporaceae; genus Actinoallomurus; species Actinoallomurus sp. NPDC050550. Next base: position 394,921 of record NZ_JBFAJC010000005.1, read on the forward strand.
GGGCGGCCAGCGCGTGCTCGAGGTAGTCGACCGCGTTCGGCCCGATCGGGTCGTCCAGGCCACCTGCGTCGAGCAGCCAGGGGTGACGGAGGTAGATGTCGCGGCCCTGCCTGGCCAGGGTCAGCAGGTCCTGGAGCCAGTGCCCGGCGCCGGGCGCGGCGAGGTCGATTTCTCCGTTCACCTCGTTGATCATCAGTTCGATCAGCTCGTCGCGGGTGGCGACGTAGCGGTAGAGGGACGCCGGTCCGGTGCCGAGGGCGTCCGCCACCGCTCGCATGGTGACGGCGCCGAGCCCGTCCGCGTCGGCGAGCGCGACGCCTGCTGCGGCGATCCGGATCCGGCTGTACTCGGGCGCCGGGCCGCGTGCCCCACGCTCAGGTCGTAGCCAGATGCTGCGGTCGGGATCTTCGGCCACTCCCCTCTCCTTTCTGCGAACGCCGTTTGCAGTATCGTAGCCGACGGCTTTATGCGAACATCGATCGCAGTAGGGAGATGACATGGTCGACAGATCAGCGACCGGGCAGGCTCTGGAATGGACGCCGACCCGGTACACGGCCAACGGCGGGGTGGACATCGCGTACGATCGCCTGCGCGGGTCACGCGGCGAGCCGCTCCTGCTCATCATGGGACTGGCGGTCTCCCGGTTCTGGTGGCCGGCCGGCCTGTGCAAAGCGTTCGCCGACGCGGGCTTCGAGGTCGCCCGGTACGACCAGCGCGACTCGGGCCAGTCCACTCGCATGCCGGCGACCCCGACCGGCAATCCCTTCGCCGCGCTGTTCGGCAAACGCGGGAGTCCGTACACCGCCGAGGACATGACCGATGACGCGGTCGCCGTTCTGGACGCTCTCGGCTGGGAACGGGCGCACGTCTTCGGACACTCTCTGGGCGGGCAGCTCGCGCAGCGCTTCGCCCTCCGCCACCCCGACCGCGTGCTCGGCCTGACGTCCTCCGCGGCGGTGCCCAGCGACGTGTCCGGGCTGGGCGTGCTGCGCTACCTGCGGTTCGGCCTGCTCGCCAAGCTGGCCCGCATGAGGTTCCCGGAGGGACGCGATGGCGACATCGAGGCGGCTCTGGCGGTCTGGCGCGGCATCGCCTCACCCGGCTACCCGTTCGACGAGGCGGCCGCTCGCGCGTGGATCGAGGCCGAAGTGGACAGCGGGCCGCGTGACAAGAAGGCGCAGAGCCGACAGATCGGCGCCCAGTGGCACGGGCCACGACTTGGCGAGCTCCATCTGCCCACATTGGTCCTGCACGGCGAGCAGGATCAGCTCCTGCGGGTCTCCGCCGCACGCGCCACCGCGCGGGCCATCGAAGGCGCACGGCTGGTGACCCTCCCCGGCGTGGGCCACGACCTCCCCGCCGCCCTGTGGCCGGACATCGCCCGGGAGGTCCGCGCGACGGCCGACGGAGCGGCACGCCGCGAGAATGGTTCTGTCGACGTCTAGCGGCAGCGTTCGTCGATGTCGCCGGCTAGGGGGCGATACCGCGACGAAGGAGTCCCAGGCACCGCTCAACTTGATCGGTGTCGCTACTGGCCACGGCGATGCCGTTGGCCAGTGCGAGCAGGTCGAAGACGTCGAGATCGGTATCGACGGCGCCACGGCTTTGGGCGTGTGTCAGCAAGGTGGATGCGGTCGTGTGCATCGCCTTGTGCCAGCGATCGAACAGTGCCGAGCGCTGCCCACCCTGATCGTTGGGGATGGCCAGCGCCAGCTCTCGTTTTGCGGCCACGTGCGCGATGAAGGCTCGCAGCCAGCCGAAGAGCGCGTCAGCGGGCGACTCATTATTGAGCAGGGCCTCGCCATGGGCGCAGAGCGCGGCCACCTCGTCGGCGTAAACGGCGATGATCAGCTCTCGGCGCGTCGGAAAATGGCGGTACATCGTCGCGTTGCCGATCCCGGCCCGGCGGGCGATGTCGTCGAGCGGCGCGTCGACACCACGCTCACTGAAGACCTCCCTGGCGGTGGCCAGCAGTCGCTCATAGTTGCGCTGCGCGTCGGCCCGGCGGGGTCGCTGCGGCGGTCCTTGGTGTGGTGCGGGGCCGGCATCGGCCGATGACATGGCCCTCCTTGCTAATCGGGGATATCCCCGATTACAGTACCGGAGCAGACTAACCGGGGAGTTCCCCAGTTACGCCCCGGCTTGATGGAGGAGACATCGCATGTCAGAACAGACGGAGGCCGCCGCGTCGGTCGCCAGTGCGGCCGAGGTCCACCGGCGCATCGTCGAGTTGTTCAGTGCGGGCCGGCGCGAGGACGCCCTGGCGCTCATCGATCCGGACGTCATCGACCACCGCGGAGGCGCTTTGGGCGATCACAAGGGGGCGGTCGCCTGGAAACTAAAGTGGGAACAAATGGACGACGGCGTCCAGTCGACGGTCGAGCACAACGTTGCTTCCGGCGATTTCTCCGTCAACCGCTATACCGTTCGCGGCACTCACACGGCGTCGGGGCGACGTTATGAGGTCACCGGCATCGACATGGTCCGCGTGCGGGACGGCAAGATCGTTGAACATTGGGCTCTGCTCGACTCGGCCGCGATGCGACATCAGCTGGGCGTCGGCGAAGGCGCCTGACAGCGACGGTTTTCAGCCCCAGCACGACCCGCGCTTTCAGCATGCCGACACATACATGCCGACGGTCTGCTCAGTGCGGTATGGCCCGCGGCGGGCGCGTGCGGACCTCGTAGCGGAAGTCCTCGATGACGGAGCTGATCTGGCGCATGAGGACAGTGTCCTTCAGCCGGTCGAGGTAGAGGTTCTGCCGGGCGAGGCCATCCGCGTCGACGGTGAAGTAGATCGCCATGAGCGGGTTGATGAACAACTCGCTGCCCGCCGTACGCCGCGTGAACCGTACGTCACCGAAGTCGCCGCGGATGGCGGCGGCGATGGAGCCGTTCACGATGCTGGTGCGGTCCGGCGTTGCCGCCTGGGCGTGGGCGACTGCGTCCAGGTACAGCATGCCTTCGCGGCTCTCGCGGGGCACGGAGAAGGCTCCGAGGTAGGAGCCGTCCCGTTCCAGAGCAGCGAGATTCTCCAGCACGAGGGAATGACTGACGCCGTGATAGGCGTCCACGCCGAAGCCGAGGCAGGCGACGAGCTTCACCGGGAGGTCGAGATGGTGGACCGCCGCGAGGCTGGCCATGTCCTGTTCCGGGGTCCCCAGCCCCGCCTCGTCTCCGCGCATGAGGATGTCGGTGCCCCCGTCGACCAGGACGACCGCGTCGATGCCCAGTCGTTCGGTCAGGGCACGATAGGCGGCCGTCAGCGGCCGGACGCCGACGCTGGCGAAGGCGTGAACCGTGGAGGGGAACCGGTGGAGGGCGAGCCACCGTGCCAGGGTGCGCTCGGGGAAGTAGCCGTCCGAGCCGCGCGTGTCCGGACCGATGGCGGCGACGTTGGATTCCAGCCACACGTCCTCGGTGAGCCCGTACAGGGACGTGAACGAGAGGTTCGCGAGCGAGACCCGGACGCCTCGCTCCATGAGGGCCAGCGCGACGGGGAGGCCGGCGTAGACGTCGAATCCCCCGCCGGCGCCTGCGACGAGGACATGTTCGCGACCGCGCAGCCGGGTGAAAAGAGGAGGTTCGTCCAGCGAGAACACCGGCGGACCGTAGCACCGCACCGGCCTCTCGCGCTCGGGCATTTCCGCCGCCGGCCCCGGGACCGCCGATGGTCGTTACAGGGCGCGGAGGGCGGCGCGGAACTCGTGGGCGGTTTGGAAGCCGATCACGGGGCGCTCCTGGAGGGCGTGGTCGATGAGCTCGGCCAGGGCGGGCGGGATGTTCGGGTCGCGTCGGCGGATCGGGGTCGCCGGTGTCTGCAGGACGGTCTGCCAGGGGTCCTTGCCGCGTGGGAAGTCGCGGGGGTGTCGCCCGCACAGGGCATGGTAGAGGCAGGCGGCGAGCGCCCAGACGTCCACGGCGGGCGAGGCGTTGCGGAAGTTGATGACCTGCTGACGTGGCATGTACCAGGGCTTGCCCGCGGTCGATCCGGTCCGGGTGAGGCCGCTCAGCCCGGCCTGGTCGAAGGCCTTGGCGAGACCGAAGTCGCCGACCTTGGCGACCGTGGTGCCGTCGTGGCCCTCGCCGAGGAGGATGTTGGACGGGCTGAGATCTCGGTGGACCACGCCCTGATCGTGCGCGTGCGCCAGGCCGTCCAGTACCTGAAGGACGAGCCGGAGGGCGTCGTCGGCCGGAAGTCGCCCAGTCGCGGATGCGCACGTCGGGCGGGTTGATGTCGAGCAGGCAGTGGTGGCGGGAGACCGTACGGTGGTGCGCGTCGTCGGGCAGCCGCGGCTCGCAGTCGTCGGCTCGGCCGAGTACGCAGGTCGTGCGCTCCTCGAAGACGTACTCGGTCTGGTCGAGCCGTCCCTTCACCAGAGTCAGGGTGACGGCGGGCGGTCGCATCATGGCTCTGTTCCTCCAGACCCGTCGCGGCGCGTCCGCCGCTCGGCCGTTCCGCCCCGGTCGTCATGTTCGAACCCCGAACGGAACCTCTCGTCTGGCGTCACATCGGCAATCTAACAAACGAGATTGTCTTTCTGATCCGGATCGGCCATCCGTGATCGCGATGCGAAATTCGACGGGCTCGCCGCCGTCCCGCAGGGTGTCCCCGGCCAGGCCGCGCCAGGCGAACTCATTTGAGGATGTTCACCGCTCGGGCGATGACCAGGGCGACCGCCACGATCGATATCGCCGACTGGGCGAGCATCATCATCTTGGCCCAGCGGGTGAGCGGCATCACGTCGGTGGGGCTGAACGCGGTCGCGTTGGTGAACGACAGGTACAGGTAGTCCAGGAAGGTGGGCTCCCAGTCCGGCGGTGCCATCTCCGGGGACTGCATCTGGGTGAACAGGAAGTCGGGGTATGGCCGGTGCGCGAGGGCTCGCGCCGCCGGTCCGCCGCGGTCCAGTTCCCAGTACCAGAGGGCGAACACGATGATGTTGGTGCCCCAGATGGACGCGCCCGTGGCCAACAGCGGTCCGGCGTTGTCGCCGGCCGTTCCGTTGATCAGCTCGCGTACGAGGATGAACGCCGAGAACGTGTTCGCCACGGTGATGATCGCGATGAGTGCGAGGCTCGCGCTGCGCAGGATCCGCGACTCCCGGTTGATCCGCCGGGGGTTGGCCGCCATCAGGCCGCCCGCCAGAGCCGCCTCGAGGCCGGGTAGCAGGTAGCGCGGCTGCAGGGCGAACCGGCGCGGAAGTTCGATCTGCAACACGATCGCGACGACGACGGTGATCGTCACGGGCAGCCGCTGTTCGCCCTCGGTATGGCGCAACCAGGCCGGGAGGTGGACATCGTCGAAGCAGTCGGGCAGGTGCGCGTCGGTGTGCAGCACCTTTTCCAGGTGCGCGGTCTGGCGGCGCATCACATCGACCAGATACTGCGCTGCGTGATCGGTCGGGGGTTGCTCGCTCATGTGCGCATCTTCCCTGGTAGCGGGTCAGTCAAGGGTAAGCCCGACAACGCGCGCAGAGTCAGTCAGCGCGGGGCGAGCGGACCGAGGCGGACCGTAGCACTCACGGTGATCTCACGCACCCGATGCGAACGGCACCCTGGAGGACCCCATCGCCGGACGAGTGGCTGTGACCAGCACAATCGCCCCTAAAAGCAGGCGATCGGTGCCGCGGCGTGGCTGACGGGGAGAGTGTGGGCGACCCACGTACGGGCCTGGCTTTCCTGGTGGCCAGGCCCGTTGATCCGGCTCAGCGGTAGCCGTTGGCGGCGTTGAGGAGTTCCGAGCGCAGGCGGCGGCCGTAGCCCGTCGTCACGCCCAGGCGACGGGCCAGTTCGGTGCCCGGGATGTCCGGCTCGGTGGCCAGGAGGGCCGCCGCGCGCTGGCGGGCGCTGCCCTCCGTTGGGGTGGACGCGCCCACGGGTGGGTCGGGGATCTGCCCGATCTTCGGCTCCACGGCCGGCAGTTCGGGTGGCGGTTCGGGGAGCGAGGGCTCCGGTGGCGTGACCGCGACCGGAGCCTGCGCCGTCTCGGGCTCGGGCCGTACGGCGGGCTCAGCCTGCACCGGAGGCTCGGCCCGTACGGCGGGCTCAGCCTGTACCGCAGGCTCGGCCCGTACCGCAGGCTCGGCCCGTACCGCAGGCTCGGGCCGTACCGCAGGCTCGGGCTGGTCTCCAAGCGCGATGGTCGCGGTCAGAGACGGGAGGAGCTCCGCCGGGGCCACCCGGGAAAGCTTGATCGCCAGCCGTTCGTCGGCTGAGGCGTGGCGGTGCCACTTGCGTCCGTGGGCCATCTCCAGCCGCGCGATCTTCGCCCGGCGCTCGGCCTCCAGCTGCAGCGCCCGCCGGTACGACGTGATCTCCCAGAGGATCATCTGGCGGCGCAGCCGGGCCGTGGACAGCGGCGCCAGCAGCCACCGTGAGCGCCGGACCTTCTCCATCCGGCCGCCGTTCACCAGACCCACCCGCGCGGCCAGGACGTGCCGGGCGTACTCGCAGAACAGTACCCACAGCGCCGGCATCGCGGCGTGCGCGACGCGGATCGGGACTGGGCCGCCGGCCTGCCAGTTCAGCCAGATCGTCGCCGCCGTGAAGGCCCACGGGATCAGCCGCATCGACGGCTTGGCCATCCGCCAGTACGACAGCAGCAGGTCGGCCGCGGAGAAGACGAGGATCGCGACGTCGATGGCGACCGGTACGGCCCAGGCCGTGCCCCGGAACCATGGGTGCACGTACTCGTACACCGTCTGGAACGACACGTACATGCCGATCAGGGCCAGCGCGAGCATCGCGGCGCCGATCAGGCACACCGCGGTGCGCTCGCCCTTGCCGTCGCCGAGTGCGCGTACCGGGCGCCCACCCGGTTCGCCGTCGCGGTAAGTCACGACCGGAGCCACCTTCCGTTATCGATCCGCCACTGTGGTCGTCCGGCACGATACGCACTAATCGCCCAATGATCGCCCGATTTGAGGCGTAACACGGTGAACATCCGTTGCGGCGGGGAGCCGCATCGGATAGTCAGGCAAGGTGACCACGACCTATGTCGTCCCCGGCCTGTCGGAATCGGTCGAGATCCTGATCGACCGCTGGGGCGTACCGCACGTGTACGCGGAGTCACGCGACGACCTGTTCGTCGCGCAGGGCTTCAACGCCGCGCGCGACCGGCTGTTCCAGATCGACTTCTGGCGCCGGCGTGGTCTGGGTCTGCTGTCGGAGGTCTTCGGCGCCGCGTACGTCGAGCACGACCGTGCCGCGCGACTGTTCCTCTACCGGGGCGACATGCACGCGGAGTGGCTGGCGTACGGCTCGGACACCAAGCGCGTGACCGGCGCGTTCGTCCGCGGCGTCAACGCCTTTGTCGCGCTGTGCCGCGAGCAGGAGGAGCACCTCCCGTCGGAGTTCGGCGAACTCGGCTACCTCCCCGCCTTCTGGGAGCCCTCCGACGTCGCGCGGATCCGCGGCCATGGCCTCTTCTACAACCTGGAACAGGAGGTCGCGCGCGCCCTCACGTTGCGGGACCACGGGCCCGACGTCGAGGACCTGCGCCGCATACGCGAACCCGGCCCGCACGAGTTGCGCGTACCCGAGGGCCTCGACCTCGACCTCATTCCCGACGACGTTCTGCGCGTCTACCGCCTCGCCACCGCACCACCCGACCTCGGCCCCCGTGGCGGCCTCGACGGCAGCAACAACTGGGTGATCGCCCCGTCCCGTACGGCCACGGGCCGCCCGCTGCTCGCCAACGACCCGCACCGCACCGTGACCCTGCCCGCGCTGCGCTACATCGCCCACCTGTCCGCGCCCGGCCTGGACGTGATCGGCGGCGGCGAGCCCGCGCTGCCCGGCGTCTCCATCGGCCACAATGGCAAGATCGCCTTCGGGCTGACGATCTTCCCGATCGACCAGGAGGACCTGTACGTCTACCGCACCAACCCGGCCGACCCGCACGAGTACGACTACCGCGGCCGGTGGGAGCCGATGGAGTGCTTGCGCGAGACGATCCCGGTACGCGACGGCGAGGCCGTCGAGGTCGACCTGTGGTTCACCCGCCACGGCCCGGTGATCGACGAGCGCCCGGACCGGAACGCCGCCTTCGCCGTACGCGCCGCGTGGCTGGAGCCGGGCATGGCCCCCTACCTCGGCAGCATGGACTACATGAACGCGGACGGGCCGGACGCGTTCGTCGCCGCGATGAACCGCTGGGGCGCGCCCGGAGAGAACCAGATCTACGCCGCCCCGGACGGCACGATCGGCTGGCGCCCCGCCGGTCTCGTGCCGAAGCGCCCGAACTGGGACGGCACCCTGCCGGTGCCCGGCGACGGCCGGTACGAGTGGGACGGCTTCCGCGACATGGACGAGCTGCCGTCCGTACGGGACCCCGAGCAGGGCTGGTTCGCCACCGCCAACCAGCTGAACCTGCCCGACGGCCACCCGGTGCCGCCGGTCACCTTCGACTGGTACCCCCCGTACCGCCATGAGCGGATCGCCGAGGAGCTCCGGTCGCGCACCGGCTGGACCGTCGCCGACTGCGTGCGCCTGCAGACCGACTACCTCAGCGTGCCCGCCCGTCGCATCCTGCCGCTGCTGGCGGACGTCGAGCCGCAGGACGACGTACGGGTCGCGGCGGCGCTGGAACTCCTGCGCGGCTGGGACGCGAGACTCACGCCGGACTCGGCCGCGGCGGCGCTGTTCGAGATCTGGTATCGCCGACACCTGCGGCCCGCCCTCCTCGACGCGGCGCTGGCCGCGCTGATCTCGCCGGACGAGCGCGCCCGGACGCTCGCCCGGCTCCTCCCGGTCGAGGACGAGTCCACCGACGCGCGCCTCGACCTGGACCTGCTGGTCTCGCCCGGCGATCGCCTCGGTCACGACACCGCCGGCACCCGGCGGCGGATCCTGCGGACGACCCTCGCCGCGGCGATGGCCGAGTCCTGCGGCCTGCTCGGCGAGGACACCGCCGCCTGGGCGTGGGGCCGGCTGCACCAGGCCGAGCCACGCCACCCGCTCGCCGCGCGGCTCGGCGACCGTGACTGGACCTCGGCCGGCCCGGCGCCGCGCGGCGGCAGCGGCGACACCGTCGGCAGCACCGCGTACACGCCGGACTTCCGCCAGACCGGCGGCGCGACGTTCCGGCTGGTCGTGGACGTCGGCGCGTGGGACGAGTCGGTCGCGATGAACTCCCCGGGCCAGTCCGGCGTCCCCGGCAGCCCGCACCACCACGACCTGTTCGACGCCTGGGCCGCCGACGAGGCGTTCCCGCTGCTCTACACCCGCGCAGCGATCGAGCGGGCGCTCGGCAAGCGCATCGTCCTGGAGCCGGGGAGCCGGCGATCGCTGCCATGACCTGCACAGACGGTGCCATTAGGCACTGAGAAAAGATCTCTTATCCGTTTCGACCCAGTTGAGCGACGTGGGCTGATCTGGACGCCGGAGAATTTGATCAAAGCGCCGAGGCGGAGTCGGCGGCAGGCCGGGGAAACGGCAGCGGGGCCCGTACCTTCAGGTACGAGCCCCACGACGCATGCGGAGAACTCAAAGAGGGATGATGTTCTCTGCCTGCAGGCCCTTCTGGCCCTGCGTGATGTCGAACTGCACCTTCTGGCCCTCCTGGAGCTCACGGAAGCCCTGAGCAGCGATGTTGGAGTAGTGAGCGAAGACGTCGGCGCCGCCGCCGTCCTGCTCAATGAAGCCGAAGCCCTTTTCCGCGTTGAACCACTTAACGGTACCTGTACTCATGATCCATATCCTTCTGGGGTGCATAGGACTCACACCGTGTGACTCCTGCATCGCCGAAATGACCCCTCCCGGACGAAGTCCGGTTACAACAAAAAATGCGCCCGAGATTGGAACCAGCAGGCGCACATAAAGTCTATGGGAACCAAAACTGCAATTTCTTTCGATTCTACCACGCCCCATATGCCCGACCGCCGTAGGACCGTGCGACCGCGCCGGTGCGGTCGGTCGAGCCGTCGTCGACCACGATGATCTCTGGGTCGCCGGCAGATCGCCCGCTCTCGTCGGATGAACGACCTGCTCGGCCTGGTGCACGGCAATCTGCTCATCGGGCTCAGCTACGGCTGGTGGGTCGCCAAACACAACCGCCACCGCGCCAATCCCAACCACGAAGGCCGGGATCCCGACATCTCGAGTGGCGCCATCGCGTGCACCACTGATCACGCCCTCGCCCGGCGCGGAAGGCCCGCCAGGGCGCTGGCCCGGTTCCAGGCGTACCTATTCTTCCCGATGCTCCTGCTCGAGGGGCACCTGAACGCCGTCGGCGCACCGCTTCGCCCCCAGGCTGATGCCGGATAGCCGCCGGAGGATCTACGGCCACGGCCGGTGATCGTCGTACGTCCGGGGCTGGGCAGTCCTCCGGTACAGCATGAGATGAGCGCCCCGGTGAGCGTCACCGTGTCTCGGCGCCGGCCTCGGTCGCCCGGGCCTGGCGTTCGGCGCGGCGTTCGGTGAATCGCGTCGCCGCCGCCTCGAGC
>NZ_JBFAJC010000006.1:0-33176 GCF_040655075.1 Actinoallomurus sp. NPDC050550
ACCAGTGCGTGGCATCGCCGGGGGTCTCCTCCAGCGTCGCGACCACCACCTCTTCCACCTGGTCAAGGGTGATCGAGGGTGGCCGGCCCGGCCGGAACTTAGCCGACGAATTTCAGGCGCATGACACTAGGACTGGAAGAGTACTTCCGGATTGTTCGGCGAGGGGCCGTCCAGCAGCGGACTGTGGATCTTCTTCAGCGTCTGGTCGAAGAACGCTGTCACGTACTCGCGGGTGATCACCACCCCGCGTTCCGGGGAGAGGGGCGGCGTCGGGAACCCGGCCTCCTCCAGAAGCAGGTCCAGGTCGCTGAAGCTGAAGTGGTCGGCGCCGGCGACCGTCAGCCACTTCTTGTAGCCGCCGAGGGCGGCCCAGGCCTGCTCCCACACGGTGTAGTCGTCGCCGCCGGGCGCGTGGTTGACGGCCGCACCCAGCATGAGGAACGGCCGGTTGATCTGGCCGGGCGTCGGGGCCGGGTGGAAGGTGCCGTCCATGTTCACTCCGGCCCGTACTCGCGGGTCGGCGATCATCGTGGCGGCGGCCGCCGCTCCGCCGAGGGAGTGTCCGGCCATGCCGATCTTGTGCTTGTCGATGAGGTGTGCCAGGCGCCACGCGGTATTGCCATGCGTCAACTGGTCGATCACGAAGGACACGTCCAGCGCGCGGCTGGCGGCGACGGAGTCGAAGTCGAGCGCCGGGTCATCGCAGATCGCGCACGGCGGCGTCTGGCCGTTCGCCAGCGTCTCGCCGCTGTCCTCGTAGGTGTGGCCGACGAGCGCGACGACGTAGCCGTGACTGGCCAGGTCGGTCGCGAGCGAGGTGAGCACCATGCGCGGGTCCTCGTACGCGGGTGAGAGGACCACCAGCGGATGCTTGCCGCTCCGCGGCCGCGCGCCGTCGAAGGCGTGAGTGGTGACGCTGGAAAGGTTCTGTGGGGTGACGCCGGAGCTCGCCGGCACCTTCGAGTGCTGGATGACTCCGGCTGCCTCGGCGAGGGTCATGTAAGGGGCCGGAGTCCCGGTCCCGGGGACGGCCGGGTAGACCATCGTGACGGTCAGTTGGCGGGGGCCGGATGACGGCACCCACGGGTCGGGACGGCTCGCGTCGGTGAGGTGGATGACGTCCTCGCCGGCGGCGTAGGGGCCGGTCGGCGCGGGGAGCGTGCCTTGGAAGGACCGCGTGGGCGCGGTGGCCGTGGCCGTGGCCGTGGCCGGTGCGGTGTCGAACGCGTGCGTGGCCACCGGTGTGGCCGACGGTGTGGTCGTGGCGGCGAATCCGGCGCCGGTTCCGGTGACGAGGGCGGCGAGCGCCAGCACCGCGACAGTGCTGATACGGCGATTGCGTTTCACGGGATCGACGCTAGGTTCCGCAGCTCCGTATCGAATCGGCCCATGGATGTAAACATTCTGGTGTCGTTCGTAGCCCCCGCGAGGTACCGGAGGCATCCGCCGGGAGTATGTCGTGCGGTCCTGCCGCCCCGCCAGCTCGCCGTCCTCATCTTGCGCGACGTCCTCGGATTCCAGATTCGACCTCGTTCCGACACAAGCCAACGGTCAGCCGGCGTTCGGCTCCTACCTACGCGACCCGACCGGCATCCGCCACGGGACCGGCCTGTTCGTCCTCACCCTCACCGGCGACCGGATCTGCGCCATGACCCGCTTCGAGAACAGCGTGCTCCCATCGTTCGGGCTCACCCGATCGCTCCCTCGCCTCCGGGAGCCGGGATAGGGCTCAGCGACTCCGCAGGGCGCTGCGGAGGCCGCCGGTCAGCGGCTCCGCAGCAGGGCGCCGCGGACGAAGGCCGCCTGCCCGGCGTGCTGCAGATCGTCGGCGATGACGCTGACCAGCCGTACGCCCAGGGTGACCGGCGGGTCCCAGGAGCGGTCGACGATCCGGGTGAGGTCGTCGTCGCTCAGGGAGCCGACGTACTCGATGGTCTGCTGGTACACGGCGTCGTGGTAGCCCGTCAGCAGCTCCGCCGACTCGACGCGGACCGCCGCCACCTGGTCGGGCGCGTGGCCGTATCCGGTGTCCGACACGTCGAAGGGCAGGCCGAACCGCTCGGCCCAGCCCTTGGACGTCCACGCCTGTGCCGTGCCGGCGGCGTCCGCCAGGTGGTCGTCCTGGACACGGGTGAGGTGCCACGTCAGCCAGGCGATGGAGTTCGCGTCGGGGTCGACGCGGAAGGCCAGTTCGTCGGGGCCGAGACTGTCGACGGCCCGGTGCACGGCATCCCGGATCCGGCCGAACGCGTCGGTGAGCAGGTTCGCAGTCGTCACCGGGACGACCCTACCCGGGATGATCCAGGAGTCACCGGCCCGGGACTCGGGCTCTCCGGGCGGCGGCCCCACGCGGAGATCATCGGCGCGGTGGCGAGATCGACGTGACCGGCGGCGATGGCGGCGAGATGCTCATCGATCTCCGCCGCGGTGGCGTGGCCGTGGGCGATGAGCTGGTCGCGAAGCTGCCTGACGGTCGCGGCCTCGAGCACTCCGCACGCGGGCGAGGTCATCGGGAAGTACGCGTCGGCTCGTACATCCTCCAGACCCGCCGTTCGGAGCAGCCGGGGCAGCATGCGCCCGTAGCCCAGGTCGGCGCCGCGCGCGGCCAGCAGTCGGCGGAAGCCCGCCCGGATCCGGTTGGCCAGTCGCTGAGGGGCGTCGTGCTCGTCGGGGCAGGCGAGCGGTTGCAGCGCCGGATCGGCGTCCTCGATGAGGAGCACGCCGCCGGGACGCAGGCTGCGGACCATCGAGCGCAGTGCCCTGTCGCGGTCGGGGAGGTGGACGAGGACCAGGCGGGCGTGGACCAGGTCGAAGGTCTCCGCGGGCGGCTCGTCGCGGGCGACGTCGTGCGCACGTATCTCCACGGCAGGGGCGTTTCCTGCTTGACCAACCCACCCCGGCCGACCTCCCGGCCTTTCCCGATCAACCCACCCCGGCCCATCTCCCGGCGCGTCCCGCAGCCACGAGACGTCGATGTCGGTCGCCAGGACCCGGCCGCGCTCGCCGACGCGGTGGGCCAGCCACTGGGGCACCGACGGCCCGCCCGCCCCCACCTCCCAGCAGCTCCAGGCCGGGGCCACGCCGATGTCGTCGAAGTGGCGGAACGTCCACGGATCGAACAGCTCCGCCAGCGCGTCGAACCGGACCCCGGCCTCGGCTCGCCGGTTGTCCAACAGGTACCCGTCCTCCTGGTCCATGGGTCGATGATGCCGCTCGATCTCCGCTCCCGACACCCGGCCACCACATCCCGCGGCGAAGTGCTCACATAGGCTCACAGCCATGTCCGATATGGCTTACCGCCCGCTGGGCGACTCCGGTCTCATGGTCTCCGTCGTCGGTCTCGGCTGTAACAACCTAGGCCGGGCCAAAACCCGTACGCAGACCGTCGAAGGCAGCCAGGAGGTCATCGACGCCGCACTCGACGCCGGGATCACCCTGTTCGACGTGGCCGACATCTACGGCGGTGAACCCGGCCTGTCCGAGGAGATCCTCGGCCGCTGCCTCGCGGGCCGCCGCGACGACGTGATCGTCGCGACGAAGTTCGGTATGGACATGCGCGGCGCCAACGGCCCCGACTTCGGCGCGCGCGGCTCCCGCCGCTACATCCGCAAGGCGGTCGAGGCGTCGCTGCGGCGGCTCGGCACCGACCACATCGACCTTTACCAGTACCACGTACCGGACGACGTGACCCCGATCGAGGAGACCCTCGCCGCCCTCGACGAGCTCGTCCGCGAAGGCAAGGTCCGCTACATCGGCTCCTCGAACTTCGCCGGCTGGCAGGTCGTGGAGGCCGAGTACACCGCCCGCGCCGGGGGCGGTGCGCGGTTCATCAGCGCGCAGAACTACTACAACCTGATGCACCGCGGCCCCGAGGCCGAGCTCCTCCCGGCCTGCCAGGCGTACGGCGTCGGATTCCTGCCCTACTTCCCACTCGCGAACGGCCTGCTCACTGGGAAGTACCGGCGGGACGAGCAGCCACCGGCCGGTACGCGGATCGGCGACAGCAAGCGTTCGGTCCACGCCGACGCCGACTGGGACACCATCGAGGCGATCCGCGGCTTCGCCGACCAGCGCGGCCTGTCGATGCTCCAGGTCGCCATCGGCGGCCTCGCCGCCCAGCCCACCGTCGCCTCCGTGATCGCCGGCGCAACAGCTCCCGACCAGGTCCGTACCAACGTCGAGGCCGGAAACTGGACACCGGAACCGAGTGACCTCGACACTCTCGACGAGATCACCCGTCCCTGATCCCTAGGTTCAGACCGACCCGAATCGGTTGAACCCTGCCGAGGGTCACGCGCGTACTTCCTGCCGACAGTGGACCCGGAAGGCAGGAATCGTCATGACTCGACGGCCCATGGCCGCACAGGCAGGAGTGGTACGGCCATGGGCCGGCCGGGCAGGGGTCGAACCGTCGGGGGCGGGGCGGCCGGGATCGTCCCGGCCGCCTCTGGTCCGGGCACTGGCGTGGCATGGGCGCGGGCCATGCCCCGCCGGACCGTACGGTCCGTGACGGGGAGATCCGACGATGCGCCAGCCGATTTCGCCCTCCCCGCACCCGGTCCCCGATGACTCTGACCGTCCACGCGGGCTGCGGGCCTGGACCCGGCGGGCCCGGCCGGTCACCGAACCGGCCGACGACCTCGTCATCGCCGAGCTCTACCGCGAGTACCACCGCCCGCTGCTGTCCTTCGTGCTCCGGCTGGTCGGCGGCGACCGTTCGTGGGCCGAGGACGTGGTCCAGGAGACGATGATCCGCGCCTGGAACTCGATCGACCGGCTCGACGTGGACGGCGACTCGCTGATGCCGTGGCTGGCGACGGTCGCGCGCCGGATCGTCATCGACGACCGGCGCCGCAGGGCGGCACGACCGAGTGAGGCGGGGGAGGGACCGCTGGAGACGCTGCAGGTCGGTGACGGGATGGAGGAGCTGCTGCGATCGGTGGTCGTCAGCGAGGCGCTCAAGGCCCTGTCGCCGGCCCACCGGGAGATCCTCACCGAGACCATCCTGCGGGACCGCAGCGTGAACGAGGCGGCCGAGGTCCTCGGCATCCCCGTCGGCACGGTCAAGTCACGCACGTACTACGCCTTGCGGGCGCTCAAGCTGGCGTTGGAGGAGAGGGGGCTGCGGGCATGACCGTCGACATTCGGCACACCGACGTCGCCGCCTACGCTCTCGGCCTGCTCGAGGAGTCCGACCGGCGCGCCTTCGCCACCCATCTGGCGTCCTGCGCCCTGTGCACGGAGGAGCTGCGTGATTTCGGCGGCATGGCCACGCTGCTGCGCGAGGCCGAGCCGGCCGACGACGGCCGCACGGAGGACGACGGCCGCACGGAGGACGACGGCCGCACGGAGGACGACGGCCGCACGGAGGACGACGGCCGCACGGAGGAGGGCGGCCGTACGGAGGAGGGCGGCCGTACGGAGGATGGCGGCCGTACGGAGGATGGCGGTGAACCGGAGGGCCGCCTGGTTGAGATGTTGTGTCATCGCCGGACGGCCGCGCGGCGCCGCCACCGGCGAATCGCGGCACTCGGCGCCGCCGCCGCGATCGCGCTGGTCGCGGGTGGCGCCACGGTCGGCGCCGCCACCGCCGGCCAGGGGCGGACCGCCGTTCACGCTGAGGATCACCAGAACATGGCGGCCGACCTGCTCGCGTCGGGCGAGACCCATTCGGCCGCCGACGCCGGGACCGGGGTGAGGGGGACGGTCGCCACGGAGACCAAGGGCTGGGGTACCAACGTCGCGTTGGACCTGGCCGGTGTCCGCGGCCCGCTGACCTGCCGGCTGGTGGCGGTGACGCGCACCGGGGACCGCCATGTGGTGACGGAATGGGCCGTTCCGCCGCGAGGCTACGGCGTCCCCGGCGCCCCGGAACACCTGCGGGTCCATGGGGGCACCGCCGTCGCCCGCACCGACCTCGCCCGCTTCGACGTCGTCGCGAAGGACGGGCGGACGCTGCTCGCCCTCCGCCTGTGACGTGTGCTGGGCGCCCTTCGTCCATGACAGGTGCTGGGCGCCCTCCGCCTGTGACAAGTGCTGGGCGTCCTTCGTCCGTGACCGGCACTGGGTGTCCGGCCCATCCACGGATACGGTGAGGGGCAGGGTCGATGACGTGCTCCGGGTGTCGTGCCGCATAGACGGGGGTGGCCAGATGAGCGTCGAGCACACCGACGTCGGCGCGTACGTGCTCGGCCTCCTCGAGGAGGACGATCGCCGCGCGTTCGAGGAGCATCTCGCCGGGTGCGCGTCCTGTGGTTCGGAGGTCGAGAGCCTCGGCGGCATGCGAACCCTGCTCACGGGGATCGCCCCGGTCGACGGCGCGCCCGATGCGTCACCGGAGGGCGTCGCCGACCTGCTGAGCCGTCGGCGCCAGGCCGCGCGCCACCGCGGGCGCGGCACTCTCCTCATCGGGGTGGCCGCGGGAGCGGTCATCGTCGCGGGCGGTGTCACGATCGGTGTGGCCCTCACGAATCCGGCGGCACCGGCGCACCATCACGGCAGTCCGGCGGCGGACCTGCTGGCCGGCGGCGAACGCCACTCCGCGACCGACCCGGTCACCCACGCGAGCGGGACGGTGGCGACCGACGGCCGGCCGTGGGGTACGCAGGTGGCGCTGGACCTGGCCGGCGTCCGGGGACCGCTGACCTGCCGGCTGGTGGCCGTGACGCGCTCCGGACAGCGGAGCGTGGTGACGGAATGGGCGGTCCCGCCGAAGGGATATGGCGTTCCGGGCGCCCCCGCGCATCTTCAGGTGCATGGCGGAACCTCCGCTCAGCGTTCGCAGATCGCCCGTTTCGAGGTATCGATCGAAAATGGCGGAACGCTACTGCGGATACCGGTCTGACCGAACCACCCATATCGCAGAGAACGCGAAAAAGCCGGGCTGATATACCCGGCTTTCGCGGCGATCGATACGAGCTGTACCCCGCCCCCGTCGCTATTGCGCGGTCTTGACCAGCTTTCCGTTGGCGCCCACGGCGAACCAGACGCCGTCCACGCCCTGCCCGTCGACGTCTCCGGCGTTCATGTCCCCGGCGTAGTAGTAGAGCGGCCAGGCGCCGTACGTGGCCTGCGTCGTGCCCTCCGCGCGGCGGGTCTGGCCGAGAAGTGCGCTGTTCGCGCCGCTCACGGCGGTCACCGCGCTCCGGCTCGTCAGCGCCGGCCAGGTGGCGACGCAGTCCGCGGTGCAGCTACTGCCGCCGTTCTTGTCTCTGGCAAACGCGTAGAGGGTCCGCCCTTTCCGGTCGGTCAGAATCGGGCCGAGACTGGACTGGCTTACCTTGACGCTCGCCGCCGAATCACCCGAGGCAGCGGAGTGGTGCGGGGCTTCGGTTCCACCGCCGCCGCACGCGGCGAGACCGAGGACGAGTGCGGTACCGAGGACGGCGAATCGTGCGCGCATGAGAACTGCTCCCTGACGTAGCCGAGATCTGCGTGTCGGCATGCGGTACGCACGCGGAGCCGGGGAGGGTTCAATGCGAAAAAAATTGTTCCTCGTTGAACCGGGCGGCCGATGGCCGACGTACTCCCGGGCGAATCAGCGAAACGGAGAGTGGAAAAATGCGCATTCGTACCGTCACCGTCCCGGCCATGGCACTCGCCCTCGGCGCGCTCGGCACCACCGCCGCCCGGGCCGACTCCGGAAACCCCGCCGCGTACGGTTCGCCGTCCGCCCAGACACCCGGGCCGTCCATGCCCGGGATGCCGGGCATGAACATGCCGAGCACAGCGAGCAGCGCCCCGGACTCTCAACCCGACCTGAACGCCGCGATCGCGCGGGCCCGTCAGAAGCCGGTGTTCCTGGCCGCCCGGCTGTCCGGGCGCAATGAGGTCCCGGTGGCCGGAAAGCCGGCCGTCGGCGACCCGGACGGCAGCGCGACCGGCGTCGTACGGGTCCAGGGCGACCGGATCACCTTCGCCTTCAGCTGGAAGAACATCGGCGCCCCGACGCTCGGCCACATCCATCAGGGCGTCGCCGGAACGAACGGCGATGTGAAGGTGCCGCTGTTCACGAGCCCGATGCCGGACACCGCAGACGCCGCCGCCGGTGCCGTCACCGTCACCGACCCGGCCGTCGCGGACGGCCTCCGTACCAACCCGTCGGGCTTCTACCTGAACCTGCACAGCAAGGAGTTCCCAGGCGGCGCCGTACGCGGCCAGCTCACTCCCCTGAACCGCTCGGCCGACCTGCTGTCCCTGCTCAAGGGCGGCGGAGCACGCGCCTTCCTCGCAGGCGACCAGGAGGTGCCGGTCGCGGGCGGCCCGAAGGTCGGCGACCCCGACGGGCGCGCCGTCGCGTTCATCCGGCCGCAGGGAAACCGGGTCGGCTACTCCTTCGCCTGGCTCGGGGTCAACCCGACCCTCGGCCACATCCACAAGGGCGCGTTCGGCGTCAACGGCCCGGTCGTCGTCCCGCTGTTCACCACGCCTGTTCCCAGCGCCGTATTCGCGATCTCCGGCACCGCCACCGGGATCGACCCGGCCGTGGTCGGCGAGATCCGCGCCAACCCGTCCGCGTTCTACGCCAACCTGCACAGCGCCGAGTTCCCCGGCGGCGCCGTACGCGGCCAGCTCTTCTCCTGACGACCCCCCAGCGGCCGAGCGCCCGGAGGAGGCCCCTCCGGGCGCTCTCACACGTGATCTTGCGAGTCGCCCCTTCCGGCTCCTAGCCTTCGAAGATCATCAGCGATACGACGGAATGGAAGCCGATGTCGAGACGAAGGGCGACGGTCGTGGGTGGCCTGCTGCTGGCCGCCGCACTGAGCACCGCGACGTTCTCCCCTGCGAACGCCGCGGTCGCGAAGGAGACCGTCTCCACTCAGACGACCAAATGTCAGCAGTGGACCATTGAGGGCAAGAAGTGGCTCTCCGCGGTCAGGAAGCCCACCAAGTCGACGAACTGGCGGACAGTGCGGCGACGCATCGTCGCCGAACGGGTGCACTGGCAGGGAACGGCGCGCGTGCGGGCAGACCGCATCGTGCATGCTCTGGACCGTTACTGCCACTGATCACATCGAGACACCGCCGAGCGCCCGGAGGCAGGCCCGCCGGGCGCTCGCGCATGTTCGCAGGGCCCGCCACCGCCTACCAGGGCTGGTATCTCAAATGACGCGTCGGTGATACGCGGCGGCGTCACGCCGGACGGACGCCGCCCTGGGGGGTGAGCCTGGCCGGCTCCGTCTCAGCCGGCGCCATCCAGGGAATCGCGCGTGTTCCGGCCTGGCCGGAAGACCAATGCCTGAGCGGCGATCACCCGCTGCCCGTCGAAGGTCACAGCAGGCGAACCATGGAGTTCGTAGCCTTGCGCGAGGGCCTCGCTGACCCTCTTGCAGAACTCTGCGTCATCCGGTCCGGTGAGGAGTCGATAAGGGAGCGGCTGGTCAGCATCGATCATGCGGAGCAGGTTAACCATTCCCCCCAGCAGTCCGTCACCCTGGGCCTTCCTAGGCCTCCCGGTCACCAGGACGCCACCATACGTCACCGTATGGCATCATTCACCAGAAGTCGGTCGACCGAACTTTGATGCCCCGTCATGTACGGGGACGGTGCCGTGGGATCGCAGTCCGAACAGGCGGTCGGAAGCGTGGGAGAACCAGAGCACGCAGGCTCGAAGTCGAGGAAGATCTGCCCCTGAGTGACCGGCCGGACCTGACGACCGTACGAGGTCGGCTCTTCCCGTGACGCGGTCACTCCCGCTGAGGGCCCGGAGCATCCCCGCTCCGGGCCCTCGGTGCCACGGAGACGATCAAGGGCCTTCCCCCGTCATCGACTGGGGAAGGCCTTTGATCATGGAGCGGAGGCTCGGGGATTTGAATGAACCCCGGATGGGCGGTAAACCCAAACCGCATAAGCAGTTAGTCCAACGACCTTCCGCCGTTCATCGCCAAGGTCCGTCGACGTCTGCGTCTGCACAGGTGAGCAGGCGTATCTCGAAACGTCGGCGGACCTTGGCGTACAACAACGACTGTTATTTGATCTCAGCCACAAATGAGACCAGTTCTGGGACCACCAACGTGTCTGGCAGAGATCGCCTGGGCCTACTCATTCCCTTCCAGACGGCCGCGGACCCGGACGCGGTCGACCTGTGTGTTCGACGAGTGCGCCACACGCACAGCGTCGACCCGCGGATCCGTCCGGGAGTCTGCAGCACCGCTGCTCATTGCTCGCGCCCCTTGTGGGTCTTCGTGGCTTTGCCGGACGGGGTCGTGCAGGGCGCCTCGCCGGTCGCGCCGCAGCGCGGGCACGCGGCGGGCGCCGTGGCCGGCTCGGCGGCTGGTTCCGTGATCAGCTCGGTGACCGGTTCCGTCGCCGGTTCCGTGACCGGCTCGGCGGCCGGTTCGGTCGCCGGTTCCGTGACCGGCTCGGCGGCCGGCTCGGCGGCCGGTTCGGGCACCGGCGTCTCGTCGGCCGTGGACACCGCGATCCTCTTGTCATCGCGGTTCTGCTCGTGCGTTGCGCGGTCGCGCTGTGCCGGGGCGGGGTCGGCCGCTCCGTCGAGCGGGTTGCCGGTCGAGCGAGGGTCGCTTCCCTTTTTCTCTCGGATGTACGTCTTGACGCGGTCGATGATCTTCACGGTTGGGGGGCTCCTTAGCGTCGGGTACCGGGCCGCGTGGGCAGGCTGGACACGGTCTCGGATCGCGTCGGTGCGCTCGGCGTCGACCTGGTCGCGCTCCTCGAAGGTCATCAGATCGTAGGGCAGGCCGCGGCCGTACTCGCCAATGAGGAGCCCCTCGTTGGTGTCATCGTGCTGACGCGGAAGGAGTCCGCCCGGGTCACCGGGTCTGCTCACGACAAAGGCCCCATCGGTGCGTGGCGGATCCGAGGGGGCGTCGCAACCCCCCTGACCAGGGAATGTGATGGCTTCCGACGTGACAAGGTCGGCCACAACGTGGCACAGCTCATCGACGCGCCCGTGGCCGACGAACACGAGATCGAACCGTTAACGCGTGAGGAAGTGCGCCGCATCCTCGATGCCGCCAAGGGACATCGCAACGCCGCACGCTGGTCCGTCGCCCTCGTCCTCGGCATCCGCCAGGGCAAGGCGCTCGGCCTCCGCTGGTCAATCGAGCAAGGCGTCCACGTCCGCGTCGTCTAAGAGATCCTGGGCCACGCACGCGTCACCACGACGGCGCGCTACACCCACGTGGCCGCCGCCCAGGTCCAGGACACGGGCAACCGGCTGGCCGCCGCTCTATGGGGCGAGGAATAGCAACTGGAACTGCAACTGGAGCCGTTCGGACGCCAGAGACGATCAAGGGCCTTCCCCGTCATCGACTGGGGAAGGCCCTGATCATGGGGCGGAGGCTCGGGGATTTGAACCCCGGATGGGCGGTAAACCCAAACCGCATTAGCAGTGCGGCGCCATAGACCGGACTAGGCGAAGCCTCCTCGGTGGCCACCAGGCCGCACACAGAGTACCGGGCATCAGGCCCTACCGGCAAAGCGATTGGCTCCGCCCGTCCGAGCAGCCGCCCGGCGGACCGAGCCGGCCCCCGACGTCGCCGTTGTCACCCTGCCGCCGGTGTTGCCGGTTTGCCGTCGGCGTTGACGGCAGACTGTACGTTTTGGCCGGTCCGGGACGGCAACAGCGGCGGCAGGGACAGCGGGCCTGGCCCACCGGCCTACTCGGCCTCGATCACCTCCAAGGCGCCCTCGGCGTACATCTGGCGGAGGGTGCGTTTGGAGAACTTGCCGACCGAGGTCTTCGGGACGGCGGCGATGAAGGACCAGCGCTCGGGGAGCTGCCACTTCGGCACGCGTTCGGCGAGGAACGCGCGGAGGTCGCCGGCGGAGGCGGCGGCGCCTTCTCGGAGGACGACCGAGGCGAGCGGGCGTTCTTGCCACTTGGGGTCCGGGACGCCGATGACGGCGGCCTCGATGACGTCGGGGTGGCCCATGAGGTGGTTCTCCAGCTCCACCGACGATATCCACTCGCCGCCGGACTTTATGACGTCCTTGGCGCGGTCGGTGAGGACGAGGTAGCCGTCGGGGGAGATGGTGCCGACGTCGCCGGTGCGAAGCCAGCCGTCGTGGAACTTCGCGGGGTCCTCGTCCTTGTAGTACGAACCGGTGATCCAGGCGCCGCGGATCTCGATCTCGCCGACGGAGGTGCCGTCGGAGGGCAGGACCGTGTCGCCGTCGCCGACGACGCGGACCTCGAGGCCGCTGATGATGCGGCCCTGGGTGGTGCGGTAGCGCCAGGGGTCGGGGGAGGCGGGCGGCGGGTGTGCCACCGAGGCGAGCGGCGAGGTCTCGGTCATCCCCCACGCCTGCACGATCCGAACGCCGAGGTCCTCGAACGCCCGCATCATCGACTCGGGGACGGCCGAACCGCCGCACGGTACGAGGCGGAGGGAACTGAGGTCGGCGTCGGTCTCCCGGGCGTGGCGGAGGACCTCGTTCCAGATCGTCGGCACCGCTCCGGAGACCGTCGGGCGCTCGTCCTCGATGAGGCGGACGAGGGGCTCGGGCTGCAGGAACCGGTCGGGCATGACGAGCGACGCGCCGGCCATGAGGGCGGCGTACGGGAGGCCCCAGGCGTTGGCGTGGAACATCGGTACGACGGGGAGGACCCGGTCCGTGCTGGACAGCGCGAAGGCGTTGCCGGTGCACGCCGCCATCGAGTGGAGGAAGGCGGTGCGGTGGGAGTAGACGACGCCTTTGGGGTTGCCGGTGGTGCCGCTGGTGTAGCACATGGCGGCGGCCTGGCGTTCGTCGATCTCCGGCCAGTCGAACGTGTCGGGTTCGGCGGCGAGCAGCGCCTCGTACGAGTGGAGTTCCTTGCCGGCGGCCTCCAGCGGCGTCGGGTCGGCCTCGCCGACGACGATCACGTGCCGGACGGTCTTCATCCGCGGCAGTATCGGGGCGAGGAGGGGGACGAGCGTGCCGTCCACGATGACGACGTCGTCCTCGGCGTGGTCGGCGATGTAGACGACCTGGTCGGCGGCGAGCCGGATGTTGAGCGTGTGCAGGACCGCGCCCATCGACGGGACGGCGAGGTACGCCTCGAGGTGTTCGGTGTTGTTCCACTGGAAGGTGGCGACCCGCTGGTCGCCGTGGACGCCGAGGCGACGCAGGGCGTTCGCCAGGCGGGCGGCGCGACGGCCGAGTTCGGCGTACGAGGTGTGCCGCACGCCGTCACCGGTGAAGGTCGCGACCTCCGCGTCGCCGAACACCTGGGTGCCGTATCGCATGATCGAGGAGATGGTCAGCGGATAGTCCTGCATCGTGCTCCACACGGCGCCTCCCGCGTTCGAGGGTGTGAACCGGATTCTGGTCCCCTACGTGCGCCGTTGTCAGCACCCCAGGCCCGTCGAGTACGGCGAACACCGCCTCACGTACGGCCCTGTCAGTCGAGGGAGGCGAACTCCTCGTCGGCGTCCTCGCGGAGCTTGGCCATGGCCCGTGAGACGGTGCTCTTGACCGTCCCGACGCTGACGCCGAGCGCGTCGGCGATCTCGGCCTCGGTGAGGTCGTCGAAGTAGCGCATCCTGATGTACGTGCGCTGGCGGGCGGGCAGGCGGTCCAGCAGGCGTTCGAGGGCGTCGCGCAGTTCGCTGCGGTCGGTGTGGTCGGCGACGGGCGTGTCGGGCATCTCGTCCGTCGGGTACTCCTCGAGCCGGCGCCGTCGCCACCAGGAGATGTTGATGTTCACCATGGCCCGGCGTACGTAGCCGTCGAGGGCAGTGCGGTCCTTGATCCGGTCCCAGGCGAGGTAGGTCTTGGCCAGGGCGGCCTGCAGCAGGTCCTCCGCCTCCGTACGGTCGGCGGTGAGGAGGAGGGCGGCGCGCAGGAGCGTGGGTCGCCGTGCCGCGACGAAGTCGCGGAACTCATCGTGCGATGCTGCGCCCACTTCACCGCCTGGCAGATCGGTGCGTTCTTATCGACACCATGCCGACGATCGCACGAAGATCGTAATTACGGATCAACTCGTACCTCATGTTTCGGCCAACCACGCGCACAGTAATCGCGAAAAAACATCACGTATACCTCTCGGCATCTTTGGCCGATTTGGACAAAGGAGTCGACAGAAGGAACGCGCGGGGTAAGTCTTGACGTGCGACTTCCCGTCGCGACGGCCATGAGCGTTTCATCGATGTTCGGAGCTTCCCCTATGCTGCCATCCCACGATTTAATGCACCGCCGACGCCGGCTCCGGCAGGCGGTGCTCAGTGATCCGTTGGACCGTCTCGACGACGATTCCTGGCCCCCGCGTGCCATCGAGGGCGTGATCGTGGACGCCAGCCCGCACATCCTCGTGCTGACCAGGCCCGACGGCTCCGAAGTACGGCTGCCGATGTCGGCCACGGTCTCGATCTGGTATGACGGCAAGGCCGAGCTCGCGGCGCTGCGCCCTGGACGGCGCGCGGTGGTGCGTCCAACGGAGGCGGGCGGCCTGGCCGCGGAGCGCATCTGGGTCGACGTCGCACGGGTCACCGGTGTCATCACCGGGCGGGTCGGGAATCGCCTCGACGTGGACGCCGGACCGCACCGCGGGCAGCTGACCGTAACGATTCCGGACGACGCCCTGCGCCGGGTGCAGGTGCGCCATCCGCAGCTCGAGCCGGGGGCGCTGTTCGACGTGATCGGCATCCGGCGGGGCCGGGAGATCCTCGGGCTCCGGCCGCTGCGCTCGTCGCCCCAGCCGGCCCCGCACGCGGTCGCCCCGCCGCCACGCCGGACGACTCCGCGGGTCCTGCGCGGCACGGCCACCTGGTACGAGAATCCCGGCGGCGCATACGGTGCGGCGTACGCGGCCCTCGACCCGCACGGCCAGGGCGGCGGTTGTGGCACCGGTCCGGGCGTCCGGCTGCCGTACCTCTCGCTGGGCAGCGAGCTGTGGGTCCGCAACGAGTGCACGGGCCGGGAGGCCCGCGTGCCGATCATCGAGTGCGGCTGTCTGGCCGCGCGCTTCTGCGACCGCTGCGTGCGGTGCGGCACCTCCCCGCGCGGCCGGGTCGTCGAACTGTCCAGGAGCGCGTTCGTCGATCTGGGCGGTGACCTGGACGCCGGCTGTTTCAACGTCACGGTACGAGTGGACCGCCCATGATCGAGCTCTTCCGCGAGGTGCAGATCCCGTTCCTGGCCGTCGTCCTCCTGGTCGCCGGTGCCGCGAAGGCGTTCCCTCGCGGGGACGGCCGGCTCCCGGTCATGGGGCGGAACCGGGGTGAGGCCTTCACGCTGACCGTGGCGGCCGCCGAGGTAGTGCTCGGGACACTGCTGTTGACGACGCCGCTGCTCGTGGTCCGGTTGGCGGGTGTCGTGTTCTTCGCGACCGCGACGGCGGTGGTGGCCGACCTGGTCCGGCGCGGATCCGAGGAGGCGTGCGGCTGTTTCGGCCGTCTCGGCACGACGCCCGTGGGGCGCCTCGGCGTGATCCGGGCGGCGGTGCTGACGGCGGCGGCCGTCGTGTCGACCGGCGTCCCGCGGACCGGCGCGGAGGTCCTCGGCTCGGCCGGGGGCCCGTCCCTGGCGTTGCTCGCCGTGAGCTTCGCCGTGTTCCTGGCCCTGTCCCCTGAGGTGGTGGCCGCCGTCGAGCGGATCCGCCATCCGGTCCCCTGCGAACTCCGCGACGTCCCCCTTGACGCGACCTACGCCGCGTTGCGGCCGAGCGCCGCATGGCGGGAGCACGCGGCGTCCCTGACCTCGGCGGAGCCCACCGACGTGTGGCGCGAGCTGTGCCACCGCTACCTCGCGTACCCGGCCGAGGTGGACGGCCGGCCCGTGGAGGTCGTGTTCGCCGTCCCGGTCGACGGCGGGCCGGCGGCCGTCCGCGCGGGGGTCGCGTGGGATCCGGGCTGGGAGCGACAGGACGACGACTCCGGTCCACAGCGGGTGCACAGCCCCGTCTGACCCGTAAGAACGACAGGACGACGACTCCGGTCCGCAGCGGGTGCACGGTCCCGTCTGACCCGTAAGAACGACCGCACGACGATCCGGTCTGACGTCTGACACGCCGCTGAGCGATCACTGACGGCGGCACGGCGGCTGCCGCCAGCGCGCTGTCAGCCGACGGTGCGCGGCATGGGCGACATTTGGATCGGCGCGGGGGACACCGCGCCGATCCGAATCGGCCCACAGGGGGTACCTCATGCGGAACACGAGCGTTCTCATCTCCGGCGCCGGCATCGCCGGACTGGCGCAGGCGTACTGGCTGGACCGCGCCGGCTGCGACGTGACGGTGGTCGAGCGGTCGCCTCAGCCCCGGCCCGGCGGGCAGGCGATCGACGTACGCGGTCCGGCGCTCACCGTCGCCGAGCGGATGGGCATCCTGCCCGGCCTGCGCGAGCTCAGGACCGACATGCGCGGCTCGTCGGCGGTCGACGCGGCGGGGAACGAGATCTACTCCAGCACCGAGCGCACCTTCAGCGGCGGAGACCTCGACAGCCCGGACATCGAGATCATGCGCGACGACCTCATCATGCTGCTGCGGGAGGCGGTGAGGGACCGGGTGGAGTACCGGTTCGACGACTCGATCGCCGCGGTCGCCCAGGACGAGGACGCGGTGCACGTCACGTTCGAGAGCGGCTTTACGCACTCGTACGACCTGGTCGTCGGCGCCGACGGGCTGCACTCGAACGTGCGCCGGCTGGTGTTCGGCCCGGAGTCGGACTTCCTCCGCCACCTCGGGACGTACGTCGCGGTGTACACCGCGCCGAACTTCCTGAACCTCGACCGCTGGCAGACGTTCTGCATGGCGGACAGCGTCGGCGGCGGCATCATGAGCGCGCGGGGCAACGCGGAGGTCCGGGTCTACGTCGGTTTCGAGACGGCCGAGCCGATCGACTACGACTTCCGGGACGTCGAGGCGCAGAAGCGGCTCCTGGCCGAGCGCGTCGGCGACGTCTGGGTGTTCCCGACGGCGCTGAAGTACATGTGGGACGCGCCCGACTTCCACTTCGACTCCATGTCCCAGGTCCGCATGGACCACTGGTCGCGCGGGCGCGTCGTGCTGCTCGGCGACGCGGGCTACTGCGGGTCGCCGCTGACCGGGCAGGGCACGAGCATGGCCCTCATCGGCGCGTACGTCCTGGCGGGCGAACTCGTGGCGGCCGGCGGAGACCACCGGGCCGCGTTCGCGGCGTACGAGGGGGAGCTGCGCGACTTCGTCGAGAAGAACCAGGCCCTCGCGCTGGTCCACCGGGAGCGCATGGAGAAGGCGAACGACGCGGAGGCGGAGATCCAGGGGTACGAGGAGGGTCTCGAGCGCCTCAACGAGGTCGTCAACGGCCTGACGCTGAAGGACTACGGGTTCGGCGACGAGCCGGCGAACGTCCGGCGGTAGCTCGTGGGCGGGACGCCGACGACGCGCGCGAAGTGGCGGCGGAGCATGGTGGCGGTGCCGAATCCGGTCCGCGACGCCACCTGCTCCACCGCCAGGTCGGTGGTCTCCAGCAGTCGCTGCGCCTCGGCGACCCGCTGCCGGATGAGCCAGTGCGCGGGGGTCGTGCCGGTCAGCTGCGTGAAGTGGCGGGCGAACGTCCGGGGGGCGGTGCCGGACCGCCGCGCCAGGTCGGCGACGGACAGCGGCTCGGCCAGGTGGTGGCGGGCCCATTCGAGGGTGTCGGCGACGGCGGACTGGGCGGTGGCCGCGACGGGGACCGGGTGCTCGACGAACTGTGCCTGGCCGCCCTCCCGGTGCGCGGCGGTGACCATGCGCCGGGCGATGGAGTTCGCGACGGCGGCGCCGCACGCCTGGCGTACGAGGTGGAGGCACAGGTCGATGCCGGCGGCGGTGCCCGCCGAGGTCCAGATGCCGCCGTCCTCGGCGAACAGTACGTCGGGCTGCACGCGGGCCGCGGGGTACCGCTCGGCGAGCGCGTCGGTCAGCGCCCAGTGGGTGACCGCGCGGCGGCCGTCGAGCAGGCCGGCCGCGCCGAGCACGAACGCCCCGGCGCACAGCGACGCGATCGGCACCCCCTCCTCGTGGGCGGCGCGCAGCGCGTCGAGGACCGCGTCGGACACCGGGGCGAGGGCGTCGACGCGGCCGGGCACGACGACGAGGTCGCATTCGGTGAGCGCGCTCAGGGGCCGGTCCGGGGTGATGGTCACGCCGTGCTGGAGGGCGATGGGGGCCTCGCCGCAGCGCCACAGCTCGAAGCCCGGGCAGGCGGGCCGGGAGACGCCCCACACCTCGGTGATCACGCCGTAGTCGAAGGGGCGGATGCCGTCGCACAGGACGACGCCGACGGTACGCATGGCAGAAAAGTACCGCACGTCGACATTTCTGCCACTCGTGGCCGTTCGCTGTCGGCGGGATGCTCGATGACATGACCGAACTCACGGAGAACACCGCGCTCATCGTCATCGACGTCCAGAAGGGCTTCGAGGACGAGTACTGGGGCCGCCGGGACAACCCGGCCGCCGAGGAGAACATCGTGGCCCTGATCCGGGCCTGGCGATCGGCCGGCCGGCCTATCGTGCTGGTCCGCCACGACAGCCGTCCGGGCTCGGGTTCGCCGCTCGCGGCGGGGTCTCCCGGCAACGAGCTCAAGGACGTGGTGCTGGAGGCACTCGGGGACACCCGGCCCGACCTGTTCGTCACCAAGAACGTCAACTCGGCGTTCTACGGCAAGCCG
Source organism: Actinoallomurus sp. NPDC050550 (assembly GCF_040655075.1). Classification (NCBI taxonomy): domain Bacteria; kingdom Bacillati; phylum Actinomycetota; class Actinomycetes; order Streptosporangiales; family Thermomonosporaceae; genus Actinoallomurus; species Actinoallomurus sp. NPDC050550. The sequence goes on from NZ_JBFAJC010000006.1 coordinate 18,579, forward strand.
GACCTCGACGGCTGGCTCCACGAGCGCGGGATCGGCCAGCTCGTGATCGCCGGCATTCAGACGAACATGTGCAACGAGACCACGGCCCGCATGGGCGGCAACCTCGGATACGACGTGCTCTACCCGATCGACGCGATGCACACGTTCGACGCCGTGGGCCCGGACGGCGAGACGGTGACGGCGGAGGAGCTCACCCGCGCCACCGCCGCGAGCCTGCACCACGGGCGGTTCGCCCAGGTGGTGCGCACCGTCGACCTCATCGGCCTCTCTGCCTCTGTATAAGGGTGTCTTCGCTGATCGCTAGACCTGCGTATAAAGAACTCGACGGCCGTCCGATGGAGACCACCGGGCGGCCATCGTCTTTTCTAACGCTTTCTAGGAGAGCGACTAGACAGCCGTATATTCCTGTCGAGACGGCATGCCGATGGCACTCTCTACGACTCTCTAGGAGCATTCCAAGAGTGCGATAGACAGCGGTAGCGGAGCCTCAGACCGGCTGTGACCTGAGGAAATGGCCGAAGTGCGGGACGGTGAACGCCACCAGCCCGCGCTCCGCGCTGTAGATGAGCCCCTTCTTGATCAGACCGTCCCGGGCCGGCGAGAGACTGGACGGCTTGCGGCCCAGCTCGTCGGCGACGGTCGCGGTCGGCACCGGATCATCGCCCAGCAACGCCATGGCGCGCATGTAGTCGCGCTCGGCCGGGGTCGCGCGTTCGTACCGGCTGCCGAAGAAGCCGACGGCCAGCTCCCCCTCCGCCTCCGGGGCCGCGACCTTGATGTCGCCGTCGTTGATCGGGCTCTCCGGCGCGATGTCCCAGGCCACCTTGCCGTACGCCTGCACGAAGTACGGGTAGCCGTCCGCGGCCTCGTACAGGGCGTCGAGGGCGTCCGGGGTGAAGATCACGCCCTCGCGCTCGGCCGGGGCCAGCAGCGCCAGGTCGGCGGCCTCCCGGTCCAGCCGGTCGATGCGGGCGTACCGGAACAGGCGCTCGGAGTAGGACTTGCTGGCCGACAGCACCGCCGGCAGGTGCGGCAGCCCCGCGCCGACCACAATGAGCGGGCCGCCGTTCTGGGACAGCTCGTGGCAGGCCGCGCACATCGCCGAGACGTCGTCGGCCGGGATGTCCTGCATCTCGTCGACGTACAGCGCGATCCCGACCCCGAGGTCGGTGGCCACCGACGCGGCGTCGACGAACAGCTCGGTCAGGTCGATCTCCAGGTCGCCGGAGTCGGCCCGGCCGCGCGCCGCGGGCACGTCGATGCCAGGGTTCCACCGGCGCGGCGCCGCCTTGCCCTTGGGTGGCTCGGCGTCGGCCTGCGCGAACGCCTTGAGCACGCCGAGGAACTCCTCGATGCGGTCGGGCGCCCGGTGCCGTGGGGCCAGCTCGCGCACCGCCATGTGCAGGGCGGAGGCCACGGGCCGGCGGATCGACTGGTCCGGCCGGGCCTCGATCTTGCCGGTGCCCCACAGCTTCTGGATCGCCATGGAGCGGAACGTGTTGAGCAGCACGGTCTTTCCCACGCCGCGCAGGCCGGTCAGGATCATGCTGCGCTCGGGACGGCCGTGCGCGACGCGTTCGAGGACCACCTCGAACTGCCGCAGCTCGCGGTCGCGCCCGGTGAGCTCCGGGGGGCGCTGTCCCGCGCCGGGGGCGTACGGATTACGGACGGGGTCCACGCTCTCGGACTCTATGAGGGGATATAGCTGCGGTCGTAGATTTCCGTAGAAAGCGCTACGGCGTGTCGCGCGGCGACGCGACCGACACCGTGTCGCGCCCGGAGCGGTGAGAGTCGCCACCGGCCCCGCCTCCTCAAAACGTGCGCGGACAGGACATCGAATCTGTGTTCGAAGTCGTCCCAACGGTAGCGCACGCGGAGGGCCGCGTCAGCCGGAACCCAGCTATCCCTCGAACAAAGTATCGATGAGGTCTGACAACGAGCGCCCCATCACCGAACGCCGCTCCCGGTCGGCCGCGACGACCAGCCCCGCCTGCAGCATCGCGCCGTACAGCAGGTGGGCCAGCGGCTCGGGCTCCTCGCCGGGGCGCAGCTCCCCCACCGCGGCCCGCAGCAGCCGACGCGAGCAGTACGGATTGTCGAAGGTCAGCGAGCGCTCCCACCCGAGCACCAGCGGCCCCTCGGTCAGCAGGACGCGCCGGACCACGGGCTCGAGACAGGAGTCGAGAAACGCGTCGACGCCCGCCTTCAACCGCTCGACGCCCCCGTCTTCGGCCTTCTCCACCGCCATGCGAACCCGCTCGAAAATGTCCTTCTCCACCGCCTCATGGGCCGCGCGGAACAGCTCTTCCTTGTCGGCGAAGTGGTGGTAGAGCGCGCCGCGCGTCACGTCGGCCCGCCGCACGATCTCCGCGGTCGACGTGTCCGCGTAGCCCTTCTCGGTGAAGAGGGCGACGGCCGCGTCGACGAGCGCCGCGCGCGTCGCCTCACCCTGCTCCACCTTGCGGCTCATAGGATCATGGTAGGTGCACGTTGACACCGGCGTCCGTCCCGAACTCCGCCGGATCCGCCCGGCCGGTCGCGACGAGCGTGAACCGCAGCGGATCCCCGCGCAGCACCGGACCGCCCGCGCCGATCGCGTACTCACCGAGCCCATCCAGGACCAGCCGGTACGGCCCCCGGCCGAGCCGCTCCAGCTCGTCGCGGAGCCAGTCGACGCTTCCGGCGAGCCCGGGCCCACGATCGTCGGGCCGGCCGAGGGCCGCGCGAACGTCATCGCCGTGCACGAACGTGTCGTACCAGAGCGTGTGCACACCGTTCCCGATCGACCGGCCGGGGACCGGGCTCGGGCGATCCCAGACGCGGTCGTCCAGCTTCTCCAGGAGCGGGATGAGGCGTCCGGCGGCCGATCGCAGCGCGGCGGCGAGATCATCCGGACCCTCGCCCCGGAAGGCCCGTGCCTGCTCGTCCGGCGTACGCGTGCCGGCGACGCCGTTCACGGTGTCGACCGCGTTACCGACGACGTGACCGGCGACATCGCGAACCTGCCATCCGGTGCACCGGGTCGGCGTGTCCCACTCCTCCGAGGTCAGGCCGTCGATCAGCGCGGCGAAGACCGCGTACTGGCCGGACAGCCCGGCCACGACCTCCTCGCGGCTCATCGGGCGCTCGCCGGCTCTCGGCCGGCCGCCTGCCGTACGGCGTCCGCGATCCGGGCGACGGACTTCAGATGGGGTAGCGCGTCGAGGGACCCGATGCGGATGACGAAGTGCCGGGCGCCGGCGTCGGCGTACGCGGCCAGGCGCTCGGCGCACTGCTCCGGCGTCCCGGCGACGAACGCCTGCAGCCGGGCCATGTCATCGAGGGACATGCCGTAGTACGCCCTCACGTAGGACTCCAGGTCGGTGCGGGCCCGCACCGGGTCGTCCTGTGGGAGAACGGTCACGTAGAGCGCGGGAGTGACCGCCGCAGGATCACGGCCCGCCGCCGTGGCGACCTCGTCGATCTCTCCGCGCTGCCGGCCGTACTCCTCCGGCTCGGGAAGGTAGGGCAGCCAGCCGTCGAAGATCCGCCCGACGCGGTCGACCGCCCGGGGACCCGCACCGGCGAGCCAGAGCGCCGGGCCGCCCGGTCGGGCGGGGGCGGGCAGGCCGGTCAGCCCGTCGAACCGCCAGTAGCGGCCCTCGAAGGCGTCCGGCCGGTCGGCGCTCCACAGGGAACGCCACAGCCGTACGGTCTCCAGCAGTCGGCCGAGCCGTTCGGTGAAGGGCACGCCGGCTGCGGTGAACTCCGCCTCAGTCTGGGGATAGGGGAACCCGGCGCCGAGACCGAGCGTCAGCCGGCCCTCGCTGACCAGGTCCAGGGTCGTGATCGCGTGCGCGGCGAGCAGCGGCTGCCGCAGCGCGCCGGTCAGCGCGGCCGTACCGACCTCGAGCGTGGTCGTCGCTGCCGCGACCGCGGATAGGAGGGTGAGCGGCTCGACGCGGGGCCGGGCCGTCAGCGAGTCGCCGGCCCAGACCGAGTCGAGGCCCAGGGCCTCCGCCCGGCGGGCGAAGTCGATGAGCCGCGAGACCTGCCGGTCGCCGTTGATCGCGGCCTCACGGGTGGGGAGCAGCAAACCAATCTTGATCATGTCGCTCACCATACATACATGCAGCATGTACGTACAGACTGCATGCATGCTGGCTTCGAGGCGGCTCCCGAGGGCCGGTTCAGCCCGTGATGGCCCCGCTGACGAGGGCCTGGAGCTGTTCGGCGGTGTGGTCGAGGGGCTCGATGCTGCGTTTGGCGCGGCACATGGCGACGGTGCCCTCGACGGCCGCGACGATGAGCGTCGCGAGCTGCGCCGCCTGCCGATCCTCGGCTCCGTGCTCCCGCAGCGAGGCGGCCAGAAGGCTCTCCCACTCGTCGAAGACCTCTGCCGCGGCCACCACGGGGGCCGGGATCTCCTCGGTCGGGGGCTCTTCGATGGAGACGGCCAGCACCGGGCAGCCGGCGTGGAAGTCGGTACCGATGACGATCTTGCGCCACAGGGCGAGGAATGACCGCAGCCCCGCGACCGGCCCCGCCTGGAGGTCCTTGCGCAGCCCGCGGGCGACCGTCTCGCCGGCGTAGCGAACGGCCTCGGTCGCCAGCTGCTGCTTGCCCTCGGGGAAGTAGTGATACGTGGAACCCAGCGGCGCGTTGGCGTGCTTGGCCATCTCACGGATGCTCGTGGCATTCAAGCCGCGCCGGCTGATCATGTCGGCGACGCCGGCCACGATCCGCTCTCGGGCCTGCGGGTCCGTCCTGGGCATCGCACTCCCCCCTGGCTATCGCTGGGGCTACCTGGAGCGGCCCGACGGAAACACCGTCTGGGCGGAGCTTCACGTAAGGAGGGGAACGGAATGAGCTCGGGAGACGAGCTCCTCCGATCGCTGGCGAAGTTTCAGGACCTGCTGCGCCGAACGCCGTTCATCGGCGCAAGCCGCATCGCCGAGGAGGCACAACTGCGTGTCCTCATCGGGAAGTACCCGGACGTGGCTCGCCAGATGCTCGCGGAGCTCGACCGCCCCGACGCGGGCGACGACTGAGCCAGGGGATTCGCCGCGGATTACGAGACCTTTTCCCTCCGGGGCGACTACCCTCATTCTGCACTGTTTGGCTAGACGAGAATTCTTTTATACTGACCAAACAGCGCGGAACAAACGCCCTCGCCCGTCGGCGACGTTCAGCCGTTATTTCGGCCATCACACGCCATGGGAGGGTCTCCTTGGCCAGCCACAGCCCGGCCCCATCCAGGGCTGGCCGGTCGCCACGCGGCAACGAAAGATCGTGACGGCACCGGTTGTGTCGCGTGCGAACGGGCGCAGCGCGTTCGGCGGGCGCGGCCGGGAAACAGCCGCCTTGCCGTCAGTGTCGCCGCCTTGCCGTCGTTATGGACGGGACGATGCCTGGTTCATCCGCATTTGCGCGTCAACACCGACGGCAGGGACGCATCTCGTGACGGCCTGATAGTCGCAATCGTGTACAGAATGCTCGGCAACTGCGCCTCCGGTAGAGCGAAAGCCTGCAAATCGTCGCACCATGGGCGCGGTTTCCGAGCAGTCAGTACGGCATGGACCGCCGGGGCCGGGCCGTCAGTGGGTCGCCGCGCCAGACGGAGTCGAGGCCCAGCATCTCGGCCTGGCATGGGATGGCGGCTCAGGCCTGCGAACGGCCGCGGAGGAAGGTGTCGGCGACCTCGACGGTGCGCCGGGCCTGGAACTCGATGGCGGCGCGCTCCACGTCGCCCGGCAGGTCCTCGCCGTTGTTCGAGGTGTGACTGGCACCGTACGGGTTGCCCGCCTGGAACTGGATCGGGTCGCCGTAGCCGGGCAGGCCGTACCGCGTCGGCGCGCCCAACGTGATCACATCGGCCCGCTTGAACAAAGCCTCGCCCGCTGGCGACACGCCACCTTCACCACACTCGGCGCGACCGGCACGGACAGCGGATCGCCGCCCGACCCGCGCCGTGGCATCGCGCTTTGGCAAGCGTGAGATCATCACTCCGTTTGTGACGCCGTTGTGACCACTCCCTCGCTAGAACTCTGGCTCGGTATCCGCATTCGGATTCAGAGAGGGAGCTTTCATGATTTCGCGTCGAGTGACAGTGACCCGCGTCGCCTCGGTGGCGTCCGCGGCGGCGCTGGCTCTGAGCGTGGCCGCGCCCGCCACCGCCTCAACATCTCCCAGCCCTGTCAAGGCCGGGGACGTGCAGAAGGCGATGGAAGCCTTGGTGAAGACAGGCGACGTGGTGGGCGCCATCGGCGAGGTGTACCTGGACGGCAAGCGGGTCGGGAAGGGATCGGCCGGGTCCCGCCTGCTCGACGGCAAGGGCGGCGCGATCCCGTCCACCGCCCGCTACCGGATCGGCTCGCAGACCAAGCGCATGACCGCCACCGTGGCCCTGCAGCTGGTCAAGGAGGGCAAGCTGAGCCTGGACGACAAACTCAGCAAGGTCCTGCCGGAGGTGGCGAAAAAGGACCTGGTGGAGAAGGCCGATGAGATCACGGTACGCAACCTGATCCAGATGACCTCGGGCATCCCTGACGTTATCGGCCCGGACGTCGCGGACCCCACGCGCAACTACCGCCCGATCGATCTGGTGGCGGCCTCGCGCAAGAAGCCTCGGCCCGTGGAGATCGGGACCTTCAACTACTCCAACACCAACTACATCCTGCTCGAAATGATCATCGAGAAGCTGACCGGGAGGTCACTGGCGGACGAATTCAACCGGAGGCTCTTCGTCCCGCTCGGAATGCGTGATACCTACCTGCCCATGAAGGCCTCCGAGGGCATCAAGGGCCCGCACGGGCACGGCTACGCCCCAGACGAGACGGGCAAACTGCAAGATGTCGACAAAATCAACGCCACTACCCTGCTCGGCGCCGGCGGCGTGATCTCCACCGCGCGCGACCTCAGCGCCTTCAACCGCGCCTTCCGCCAGGGCAGGCTCCTGCCTGAGTCTCTGACCAAACTGATCAACGATCCGCCGCCTGGCCAGCCGCCGCTGCCCCCGGGTGGCCCGTGCGCCGGCAACCCCGAGTTCTTCCCAGGCCCAGGGGGCGGGGGCAGCGCCCCCGGCTTCACCGCCGCGACCTACACCTCCTCCGACGGCCGCCTGCAGTTCGCCGTGTCCATGACACTGGCCATGGGCGATGCCGAGCGCTCCGCCGTGCCGCAGCGCATCACGGCCGCCCTCAAGTCGGTGTTCTGCCCCACGGCTTAGAGTGCGCCACGGCCCGCCAGGAAATCTTCGAAGGCCTCAATGATCTCCTGGCGAGTGTTCATCACGAACGGCTCAGGCTCAGGCCTGTGAACGGCCGCGGAGGAAGGTGTCGGCGACCTCGACGGTGCGCCGGGCCTGGAACTCGATGGCCGCATCCCGCCCCGGGCGGGGGTGAGGTCAGGACAGCCGCTCGTCGGCGCTGCTGCGGTGCGGGACCTTCTCCGCGGGCACGGTGCCCATTCGGCCCGCCTGGAAGTCCTCGAAGGCCTCGATGATCTCCTGGCGGGTGTTCATGACGAAGGGCCCGTACCGCGCGATCGGCTCGCGGATCGGCAGGCCGCCGAGGATGAGGATCTCCCAGCCGTTCCGGCTCGCGAGGGGCTGCGAGTCGGCCGCCGTGACGGTCAGCGCGTCGCCCGCGCCGAACACGGCGAGCTGTCCTTCGTCCAGCGGGCGTCCGTCCGGGCCCGCCTGCCCGCGCCCGGAGAGCGTGTAGGCGAGCGCGTTGAAATCGCGCGGCCACGGCAGGGTCAGCCGGGCGCCGGGCGCGACGGTCGCGTGCAGGTAGGTGATCGGCGTGTACGTGACGCCCGGCCCCTTGTGGCCCGCCAGCTCGCCGGCGATCACCCGCACGATGGACGAGCCGTCGTCGCTGGTCAGCAGCGCAACGTCGCGCGACTCGATGTCCTGGTAGCGCGGTGGTACCCACTTCTGGGCGCGTGGCAGGTTCACCCACAGCTGCACCCCGTGGAAGAGCCCGCCCGTGGCGACCAGCTCGGGCGTGGGCTGCTCGATGTGCTGGATCCCCGCGCCCGCGGTCATCCACTGGGTGGCGCCGTCGGCGATGAGGCCGCCGCCGCCCGTGGTGTCCTGGTGCTGGAAGGCGCCGTCGATGATGTACGTCACGGTCTCGAACCCGCGGTGCGGATGCCAGGGGGTGCCCTTGGCCTCGCCCGGGGCGTACTCCACGGCGCCCATGTGGTCGAGCAGGAGGAAGGGGTCGGCGAGCGACAGGTCGATGCCGGGGAATGGCCGGCGGACCTGGAAGCCCTCCCCCTCGAGGTGCTTCGAGGCGGTGATGATCTTCTTGACCGGCCGCCAGGCGGTCTCCTGTTCGGGGAGACGGGGCAGTCGGGTCAGGGTCAGCGGATCGGCGGTCACGGCGGGCATCGGAACCTCCTTGGTCGGTATGACCGAGGGAACATGATTTAAGTTTCAACTATTCCGCCGCGCCAAGCCGCCGGCACGCCGAAAGTGTCGGGTGACACGGTAACGAAGGTTTGTTGAAACTTCAATCACTATGTATGATGCAGACATGACCGAACCGCGCTGGCTCGATGCCGCACAACAACGTGACTGGCGCGCCTACATCGAGGGCAGCGTCCGGCTGGCCGATCTCCTCGACCGGGACCTGAAGTCCAAGCACGGGCTCAGCACCGCCGAGTACGAGATCCTCGTGCGGCTGTCCGAGGCACCCGGCCGGCGGCTGCGGATGGCCGAACTCGCGGACTTCGCCAGCCAGTCGCGGAGCCGCCTCTCCCACACCGTGGCCCGCCTGGAGTGCAAGGGCCTCGTCGCCCGCGGCACCTGTGGCGCCGACAAGCGCGGGGTCAACGCCGAGCTCACCGACGAGGGATTCACCCTGTTGGAGAAGGCGGCGCGTGATCACGTCACCACCGTACGGGAGTTCTTCATCGACGTCATCGACCCGGACGACCTCAAGGCCATCGGCCGGGCGTTCGGCGCCGTCACCGAGCAGGTCGCCAAGGTGCGCTGACCGGTCACGTGTTCAACCCGGTGCAGAAGCCGAGCGAGAACAGCGTCATGAAGGTCCAGCCGCACATGAGCCCGACGCCGTACAGCCGGGTGAACCCCGTCATCTTCCAGGCGAGGAAGCCACCGAGGCCGAACGCCAGCAGGAGCAGCGCCAGCGCCTGGGACAGCAGGCTGAAGTCCTTGCCGCCCATGATGTTCATCTCGAACGCGGAGTACATCATGATCGAGTCGACGAGGATGAAGGTGCCGAGCCCGCTCCCCACCGCGGTGATCTCACGCATCCCGAGTGGCGGTCGCCGCTTGTCGCCTGTTTCCGTCATGATCGGTCCTCGGGGATCGGCTGGCCGGGCCGTAGCGGCAGCGTAGTTCTCCTGGTGATTTGGGACGAAGCATCGGCGGCCGCATGTAATGCTTCCGTTATGGAACGCCTCACCCTGGCCGCCGTCCTGGGTGGCACGGCCCTGGCCCTTTCGGCCTGCGGCGGGAGTTCGTCGGGCTCGGCCGAGCCACCGGCCGCCCCGGCGACGTCGCCGGTCTCATCGACCCAGGCCGCCGCCACTCCGACGCACTCGCCGTCCGCCACCAAGGCGTCGGCGAAACCGCAGGCCTTCACCGCGAAGATCATGAAGATTCCGTCGCGCGCGACGGTGAAATACTCCTGGCACTCCGGCTGCCCGGTCGGGATCGACGGTCTCCGGCTGATCCAGATGACCTACTGGGGCATGGACCACAAGCAGCACGACGGCGAGATGATCGTCAACGCCCGCGTCGCCCCGAAGATCGTGACCGTCTTCCACAAGCTGTACGACGAGCGCTATCCGATCCGGCGCATGGAGCTCGTCGACAAGTACAAGGGCAGCGACTTCGACTCGATCGAGGCCGACAACACCTCGGCGTTCAACTGCCGCAACGCGACCGGATCCAGCAACTGGTCACAGCACGCCTACGGACTCGCCGTCGACGTGAACACCTGCGAGAACCCCTACGTCCACCCGAACGGCCACATCGAGCATCCGGCCTGCGTGAAGTACGGGAACCGCAAGCGCACGGATCCCGGTGTGATCCACGCGGGTGACAAGGTGGTCCGCGCGTTCCGGTCGATCGGCTGGGGCTGGGGCGGCACCTGGGGCGGACCCTGGGACTTCCAGCACTTCTCCGAGAGCGGCCGCTGACGCGTTGGCGCTCGGCGTCAGACGACGAGCAGCGCGACCACCACGACGACCACCAGCAGCACGACCGCGCCGCCGATGATCAGTCCGGTGTTCGGACCGGACGGCGCGGACTCGCCCTCGCTCTGGAACGCCCGGAACTGCTGGGTGCTCCCCGCGGGGTCCTGTTCGTTTTTCGCCATGCACGTGACGATAGTGGAGGTTCGGCGAGCAGCACCGGATCTTTTCCCACATCGGACAGACCGCGAGCCCCGCACGGCAAGGATGCGGGGCTCGCGGAGCCGGAGTCACTTCTTGAATGCCCAGAGGACCCGATGGTCGGTCGCGTAGATCACCAGGTTGCCGTCATCCTGCACCGCCAGCGAAGCGCCGGCGTTGTTCGCGGTGTTGGAGTACCAGAGCGGCTTGCCGGCCGCGCTGTAGACGACCCAGTTGCCGTCCGTCTGCATGACGCTGTAGACGCCGGCGCCCTGGGTCTTCGTGCTCCACAGCGCCTCCTTGCCCTTGTACAGCGCCACGTTGCCGTCGGTCTGCTGGAACAGCGAGTAGACGCCGTTCGGCGAGCGCACCCCGTCACCGGTGCGCAGGCTCTGCCCGGGGCCGAGGATCCCGTTGTACAGGTGCCGTGACCACAGCGGCTTGTTGTTCGTGCCGTAGATGACCAGGTTGCCGTCGTTCTGGACCTCGAGGAACGCGCCCGGGTGCCCGGCGGTGTTGGAGTACCAGAGCGGCTTGCGGTCCGTGCCGTAGACGACGAGGTTGCCGTCCGTCTGCATGAGGGTGTACGCCCCCGGGTGCCGCCCCGTGATGGTGCTCCACAGGGCCTTCTTGCCCTGGTAGAGCACGAGGTTGCCGTCGGTCTGCATGAGCAGCGTGTACCGGCCGTTGGGCGACTTCACCGCCTGGCCGGCCTTCAGCGAGTACCCAGGCTGGAGGCGCTCGATGGTGATGGACCGCGTCCAGAGCGCCTTCTTGGCCTTGCTGTAGATGACCAGGTTGCTGTCGTTCTGGACGGCGAGGAACGCGCCCGGGTGGCGGCCGGTGCCGGAGTCCCACAGGGCCTTCTTGGCCTTGCTGTAGACGACGAGGTTGCCGTCCGTCTGCATCGCCGCGAAAGCCCCGGGATGCGTCCCCGTCAGGCTGCTCCACAGCGCCTTCTTGCCCTTGTACAGCACCAGGTTGCCGTCGGTCTGCTGGATCAGCGCGTACGTCTTGTTCGGCGAGCGCACGTACTGCCCCGCCTTGAGGATCTGCCCGGCCTTGAGGAGTCCGGGGGCGCGCTTGGCTCCGGTGGCCGCCAACGCCTGCTCACCTGGCGCGGTCGCGGAGGTGGCGGCGGAGTTCACGGCCGAGGACTGCGGCCGGGTCGCCGAGACGTTCTTCGTGTTGGGATGGGAATCGCCGGTCATCGCCCAGGCGGCGACCGAGAGCGACGTCGCCGCGGCGGCCACGCCCGCGACCGTCGCCACGCGCTTGATGCTCGTCAAGATGATGCTCCCCGTTGTCACAAAATCACCGCATGTGTGGTGATGCCGGGGGAGCCTAAAGGCCGCATCCGCGCGCTGTCTCGTCGCTTCACAGCACCTCGAAATGTCGCATAACGTCGCACGGGTGGGCAGATCGGGATTGCGCGCTGAAACAGCGCAGGGGACGGCGTACGACGCCCCCTCCAGCGTCCTGCTGCTCCAGCTGCTCGGCGAACTCGGCCCGGGCAACCAGTACCTCATCGTGGACCGGCTCGACGCCCCCGACACCGGGCACTACATGCAGGTCTACCGTGAGACCGACGGGACGTTCGCCGTGGAGTACCGCGAAGGCGCGGCGGACCAGCACTTCGAGGCCGTCGCCGTCGACCTGCGGCAGGTCCACGAGGTCCTCACCGCCTGGGCGGCCGACGCCCCGGGGTGGCGCGACGCGTTCGACTGGCGGCACTGGCCGGCGGACGGATGACGCCTCGGGAGGCCGCATGATCACACCGGAGGAGCTCTCGCGGCTGGACCCGCGCGAGCGCGCCGCTCTGATGCGCGCGCTGATCACCCTGGACCACCGGCCGGACCCGCTGGCCGATCCGCGCCTTCGCATCCGCCGGCGACGCGGTCTCACCTTCCTGCTGGCCTGCTGCGTCTTCCTGATCCCGTGGATCGTCTTCCTCGCCCTCACGCTGCCCGTCCGGTACACGGCGGGGCAGTGGCAGGCCGCGTGGACCGGCTTCGACGTCGCCCTGCTTCTCTCTCTGGCGGCCACGGCGTGGGCGATCTGGCGGAAACGGCAACTGGCGATCGTCGGCGCCATCGTCACCGGAACGCTGCTGCTCTGCGACGCCTGGTTCGACATCATGCTGAGCTGGGGCGGGCCCGATCTCTGGACGGCCGTCCTCACCGCGGCGCTGGGCGAGCTGCCGCTGGCGATGCTCCTCTTCCTGGCCGCGCGGCAGTTCATCCACCACACCGTGCAGGTCGCGTGGGCCCGGCTGGGGATGGAAGGGCCGGCACCGCCCTTCCGCCGGGTGCGGTTGTTCACGCTGCTCGAAGAGGCCGCGCTCGAACTCCGAATCGACGACCTTGACTCGCCTCGCCCGCCGTCCTAACGTCGGGGTGAAAAGGTTTTCCTAGCGACTGACCCCTGGCAGTCCTCCGACACCGTACGACGGCCGCCGTCGTACGGGCGCCGGATCCCTCCGCAGCCGCGGAGACATGGTCCGGCGTCGGGCCAGAGGAGGTCAGCGGTCATGTTCCATCGCTCACTCGGAGCCCTCATCCTGGGGCTCGCACTGCTCCTGGCGGGCGTCGCCGTACCGGCGGCGAGCGCCACCGCCGATCCCAACCCGTACGGCGACCCGAACCTCGTCTCGATGTTCGACGGCAAGACCCTCGACGGCTGGACACCCCACAAGGCCGCCGGCTGGACCGTCAAGAACGGCGCCATCCACGGCACCGGCACCGCCGGCCGCGGATGGATCTACTACAACAAGACCCAGGCCGGCGACTTCCGGTGGATCTTCAACGTCCGCCAGGTGAAGGGCGACCACGCCCCCACGGTTCTCATCTGGGGCACGACCGACCCGATCCGCGACGCTCTCAGCGCCATCCAGTTCCAGCCGCCGAACGGCGGCCACTGGGACTATCGACCCGGGCACAACAACGGCGGCGGCAGCCTCTTCACGAAGTACGACCACCCGAAGTGGGACGTCAAGAAGTGGAGCCAGTGCGAGATCGTCGCCACCCAGGCGACCGGGGTGGCGCGGATGGCCTGCTGCCCCCTGAAGTCGGACGCGGCCACCTGCAAGGCCGTCGAGGTCCTGAAATTCACCGACAAGACCGCCGGTCGCGTGGGACCCCTCGCCATCCAGATCCACAACAGCGGCATCCAGGACGAGTACAAGAGCCTCTACCTCGAATCCCCCGTCGTGACCAAGCCGGGCGACTTCATCACCACCGGGTAGCCGGGGCACAAATCGGTCGCGATCGCCGCCGGGGTCTGCCTACCGTTCGAGCATGACGCTTATCGTCTCGGTGAACATCGGCAGACCGCACGCGAACCCCTGGAAGGACTCGGGCGTCACGGGCATCGACAAACGTCCCGTCGACGGGCCGGTCGCCGTCACGGCGCCGGGGCCCAAGGGCACCGGCGCCGTCGGCCTCGCCGGCGACCGGGTGTACGACATCCGGAACCACGGCGGAGACGACCAGGCGGTGTACGCCTACGCGCGCGAGGACCTGGACCGCTGGGCCGCTGAGCTCGGGCGGGAACTGCCGAACGGCGTCTTCGGCGAGAACCTCACCACGTCTGGCCTCGACGTCAACGCCGCGCTGATCGGCGAACGCTGGCGCGTCGGCGACCGGCTCGTGCTGGAGGTCTCCTGCCCGCGCATCCCGTGCGGGACGTTCCAGGGCTGGATGCGGAAGGAGGGCTGGATCAAGCGCTTCACACAGGCGGCCCTGCCCGGCGCGTACCTGCGGGTGATCGAGCCGGGTGAGGTCCAGGTCGGCGACCGGATCACCGTCGAGCACCGCCCGGCGCACGAGGTCACGATCGCCCTGACCTTTCGCGCCCTGACCCTGGAGCCGGACCTGCTCCCGGCTCTGGCCGCGGCGGACGCCCTGCCGGAGGAGACGAAGCACCGCATCCACCGGCGCACCGGCTGACGAGCCGCTCAGGTTATCCACAGGCTGTGCACCGCGGTGGCCATGCGGCGGGCTCAGACCGTCCACAGCCTGTGCACACGCGTCCCGCGCGCGGGGTCCCCGCCCGGGCCGCTATGGTGGTCATCGCCTGGAGGGTTCGCATAGTGGACGAGTGCAGGCGCCTTGAAAGCGCCCAGGGCTGGGGACAGTCCTCGTGGGTTCGAATCCCACACCCTCCGCCAAAATCGGTTGGTCCGCAGCATCCAGGTTCGAATCCCGCCGCGCAGCCTCCGCCAAAATCGGTTGGTCCGCACCACCCGGG
>NZ_JBFAJC010000006.1:33274-320989 GCF_040655075.1 Actinoallomurus sp. NPDC050550
GGTTCGAATCCCGCCGCGCAGCCTCCGCCAAAATCGGTTGGTCCGCAGCATCCAGGTTCGAATCCCGCCGCGCAGCCTCCGCCAAAATCGGTTGGTCCGCAGCATCCAGGTTCGAATCCCGCCGCGCAGCCTCCGCCAAAATCGGTTGGTTCGCAGCATCCAGGTTCGAATCCCGCCGCGCAGCCTCCGCCAGCTGAAACGGCCGCCGCCCATGACGGGCGACGGCCGTTCGCGTTCTACGGACTCAGCGCGGCCAGGCGAAACCGTCGGCGACCATCGCCGCCAGCATGAGGTAGGCGTCCTGGGTCGCGGCGGACAGCTGCTCCAGCTCGACCTCTGCGCCCTCCTCCAGGTGCGGGTCGTACGGGATGCGGACGACCGCGCGGCAACGGCTCTCGAAGTGGGCCTGCAGCCGGTCGAGGTCGACCGTGCTCCTGCTACGGGTCCGCACCATCGACAGCACGACGACCCCGTTGCGGACCAGCTCGCCGTAGTGGTGCGCCTCCAGCCAGTCGAGCGTGGCCGATGCCGACCGGGCGCCGTCCACCGACGGCGAGCTGACCAGCACGAGCTGGTTGGCCAGGCCGAGCACGCCCGCCATCGCCGAGTGCAGCAGGCCGGTGCCGCAGTCGGTGATGCAGATCGAGTAGAAGTGCTCCAGGACGTGGGCGACCGTGCGGTAGTCATCCTCGCTGAACGCCTCGGAGACCGCCGGATCCCGGTCGGAGGCGAGCACCTCGAGCCGGGAGGACGCCTGCGACGTGTAGGCCCGCACGTCGGCGTACCGCTGGATCTGCTGGTGCTCGTTCAGCAGGTCGCGGACGGTCGTCGCCGTCTCCAGCCGTACCTTGTCCGACAGCGTGCCCCGGTCGGGGTTGGCGTCGACCGCGATCACCCGGTCGCCGCGCATGGACGCCAGCGTCGCGCCCAGCCCGACCGTCGTGGTGGTCTTGCCGACGCCGCCCTTGAGGCTCATCACCGCGACGCGGTGGTGGCCGCCGGCCACCGGGGTGCGGGCGCGGGCCAGTAGCTCGCGGCGGCGCAGCTCGGTCGGGGACTCGCCGGGGTGGATCGTACCTCCGGTCGCCTTGTAGAGGGCGCGGCGCCAGCCGTGGGCGGGCGCCTGCCGCCGGCCGCGCAACAGCATGTCGGCGCTGAGGCTGTCGGAGGTCTGCCCGCCGCCCTGCTGCTGGGCGTACGCCTCGGGCAGCGGCGCGAACGGCGGGCCGTCCTCGGGCTGCGGGGCGTACGCCGGCGGCTCCTGCTGAGGCGGGAAGTGCTCCTGCTGCTGCGGGTAGTGCTGCGCCTCGGGCTGCCGGCCGTACGGCGCGGCCTCGGGCTGCTGGGAGAACGGCGGTGCGGAGTAGGGCGGCCCCTGCTGCTCCATCGGCGGCCGGCCGGCGTAGCGCGGATCCTGCTGCTGCGGATGGTGCTGCGGGAACTGCTGCGGCTCGGGCTGCCGACCGTAGTCGGGAGGTCCGGGGTACTGCGCCCCGTAGTCCGGGGCCATGCCGGGATAGGGCTGCCCCGGATCGGTCTGGGGCGCCGGGTAGCCGGGCGGAGGCGGGGCATAGGGCGGCGAGCTGAACGGCGGAGCGGAGTACTGCGGGTAACCGGGGTAGCCGCCGTCCCCGTAGATATCGAAGCCGTCCATGTGGGTGGCCTCGGCGGCCGGCGGCTGCTGCTGGACGAGCTGGGTCTGCTCGGCGTCGGCCACGTCCGTGTCGCCGCGCGGCTCGTCCTGCGGCGGAGCCGGTTGGGGCGGCTGCTGCACGTCGTACGGCGCGGCGGGATCGACCGGCTCCGCGTCGTACGGCTGCGCGGGCTCCTCACGGCCGTCCCGCGGTCCCTGCGCGTCGACCCGCTGCTCCGCCGCCTCGGCGTTCTGGGGCTCTTGAGGGCCGAAGCCCTGCGCAGGAAAGGACCCGAAGGCCGGGCCGTACTCCCGGGCCGGTGCGCCGGGGAACTGCGGCGGCGCCCCGAACTCCGGCGGTGGAGGATACCCGGGCGCCCCGAAGTCGTACGGCGGCTGTCCCTCGCCGGGCCCGGACGCATCGGGCGGCACCGCGGGAAACGTCGGCGCGGGAGGGGTACTCGTCCACGGATTGGGCGGCGGTGCGGCCTCGTCGGCCGCGTCTTCTCTCGGCTCGCCGGGCTCGCTGTTCATGGCATCAAGAGACGCGAGCTGTTCGTCAAGAGAACGGCCCGTTTTATCCTGATCATTCTTGGCCACCAGGTCCCCCTCGCGGACGCGCAGTGGATGAATCAACACGATATGTTCATCCGCAGCCTAAGCCACCCCAGGCCTTGACCAATACCGTGTCGCTTGAGCATCCCCGGCTACCGTGAAGCCCATGCATGCCATCGTCATCGAAAAACCGGGCGACCCCGACGTATTGCGGTGGAGTGAGGTTGCCGACCCCGTCATCGGCCATGACGAGGTGCTGCTCGACGTCGTTGCGGCCGGAGTCAACCGCGCCGATATCATGCAGCGGCTCGGATTTTATCCACCTCCGGAAGGGGCGCCCGAGTATCCGGGCCTCGAAGCCTCCGGGCGCGTCGCGGCGGTCGGTGACGGCGTCACCGGGTGGAAGGTCGGCGACGAGGCCTGCGCACTCCTCAGCGGAGGCGGATACGCCACGCGGGTCGCGGTGCCCGCGGGCCAGTTGCTGCCGGTCCCGCGCGGGGTGAGCCTGGTAGAGGCGGCCGCGCTCCCCGAGGTCGCCTGCACGGTGTGGGCCAACGTGTTCATGCTCGCCCGGCTCCGTCCGGGCGAGTCGTTCCTCGTGCACGGCGGCGCGGGCGGGATCGGGACGATGGCGATCCAGCTCGCCAAGGCACGCGGGGCGCGCGTGCTGTGCACGGCCGGCAGCGAGGAGAAGCTGGAGCGGTGCCGGGAGTTGGGCGCGGACGTCGCCATCAACTACCGGACGGAGGACTTCGTCGAGGCGGCCCGCCCGGTCGATGTGATCCTCGACAACATGGGCGCCAAGTACCTCCCCCGCAACATCGACGCCCTGGGCACCGGCGGCCGGCTCGTCGTCATCGGGCTGCAGGGCGGCGGGGTGGGAGAGCTCGATCTGGGCAAGCTCCTGACGAAACGGGCATCGGTCCACGCAACCTCACTACGAGCCCGGCCGTTGGAAGAGAAGGCCGACATCGTCGCCGCAGTCCGCGAGCACGTATGGCCGCAGGTCGAGTCCGGTGCCGTCCACCCCATCCTGGACCGTACGCTTCCCATGGCGGAGGCCTCCGCGGCGCACCGCACGATGGAGGGCAGCACGCACGTCGGCAAGATCGTTCTAACGGTGTGAGACTGGGAAATCTATGAATAATCCACTGAACAGCGAAGACCCGCAGGTCGTCGTCGTCGGCCCGAACGGCTTGCCCATGATGGCCGGGGAGAGCACGGACGACTCGGAGGAGCGGCCGATCACCGAGATGGTCGAGCAGCCCGCCAAGGTCATGCGTATCGGCAGCATGATCCGGCAGCTCCTCGAGGAGGTGCGCGCGGCGCCCCTCGACGAGGCCAGCCGGGCGCGCCTGGCCGAGATCCACCAGCGTTCGATCAAGGAGCTCGAGGACGGCCTCGCGCCCGAGCTGATCGCGGAGCTGGAGCGCATCTCCCTGCCGTTCACGAACACCGGCACCACGCCCAGCGAGGCGGAGCTCCGCGTCGCCCAGGCGCAGCTCGTCGGCTGGCTCGAAGGGCTCTTCCACGGCATCCAGACCACGCTGTTCGCCCAGCAGATGGCCGCCCGCGCCCAGCTGGAGCAGATGCGGCGCGCCCTTCCTCCGGGCGTCATCCCGCAGCAGGACGAGGAGGGCCACGGCCGCTCGTCCGGCCCCTACCTGTAGGCCCCCGGCCCTACCCGATCAGGACCTCGCGGCGCGGGTCCGGCACGACGCCGGACCCGCGCCGTCTCCTATCAAGCGATCCGGTCCTGGGAACCCGCGCCGCGGAGCGGACACGGACCCGGTGTGACTGATCATCTGCCCACGGACGCGGAGCTGTGGGCGCGGGCGGTCGACAGCGAGCCCGAGGCGTTCGGGACGCTCTTCGACCGGCACGCGCGCGCCGTCTACAACCACTGCTTCCGCCGGACGAGCGACTGGTCGATGGCCGAGGACCTGACCTCGGTCGTGTTCCTCGAGTCTTGGCGCCGCCGCGACGACGTGCGCATCGCCCGGGAAACGGCGCTGCCCTGGTTCCTCGGCGTCGCGAACAACGTGCTGCGCAACGCTCGCCGCTCGGTGCGCCGACACCAGGCGGCGCTCGCCCGCGTCCCGCCCGCTCTGCCCGAGCCCGACCCCGCCGACGACGTCGGCGACCGCATCGACGACGAGCGCGCCATGCGACGCGTCACCGAGCTGCTGCGGCGCCTGCCCACCGCCGACCGGGACGTGATCGAGCTGTGCCTGTGGGACGGCCTGTCGTACGAGGACGCCGCGACCACCCTCGACGTCCCGGTGGGGACGGTGCGCTCGCGGCTCTCCCGTGCCCGGGCCCGGCTCCGGGCCATGGAAGCCCGGGAACCCTCGGCGTCCGACGGCCACAGACGGGGTGACACATCCACTGCGTCCCGGACCAGGAAGGGAACGTCATGAACGACTGGGAGCGCGTGCCTCCTGAGCGTGACCTGCCGCCGGCCCGGCACGCTCAGCGCAGGGAGCACCTCATGGCCGAGATCACACCGAAAGAGCGGCGCCGCCGCCTCTCCCGCAAGGCCCGCTGGATCACCGGGATCACCGTGGGTGCGGTGATCGCCGGAGGCGGGATCGCCACAGCGACGACGCAGTTCTGGGACGGTGGCGGCGCGGCGGACACGACGAACGTCGAATGCCACGACCGCGCCGACCTGAACACGAGCGACATCACCATCCTGCGGGTCGGCGGCAGGACACCCGTCGACGCGTGCGCGAAAGAGTGGCGCAAGGGCCACGTGAAGAAGGGTGTCCACGCCGCGCCGCCGCTGGTGAGCTGCCTCCTCAAGACCGGACCGGTCGGTGTCTTCCCCGGCGCCGCGGGCACGTGCGAGAGGATGGGCCTCGCCCCGACGCGTACGGCGTCGCCGGCCGAACGCGCGAGGTTCGAGGCCGTACGGCGGCTCGACACCGACCTGCACGAGCGCCTCGCCCGTTGCGTGTCGCAGCCGGACGCGGAGCGGTACGTTCGCGAGCGGCTCACCGCACTACGGCTGCCAGGCTGGAACGTCACCGTGACCGGCTACGACGCCCGCAACCGGTGCACGTCGTACGGCCTCGAGCCCGAGCACGACACCGTACGCCTCGTGGGGATCGAGCGCCCCTGAGCGAACCGGCCCTGGCCTCAGGCGCGGAGCCAGGGCCGTCTCGTACCTGGACCGCGGCCGGCGACGTCGTCGCGCGCCGGCCGCGTCCCTCACTCGGGGAACAGCTCCTCGATCGCGCGGGCCACGCCGTCCTCGTCGTTGGCCGCGGCCTTGTGGTGGACGGCGGCCAGCACATCGGGGTGGGCGTTGGCCACGGCGTACGACCGGCCCGCCCAGGCCAGCATCGGCAGATCGTTCGGCATGTCGCCGAACGCCACCACGTCGGCGGCGTCGATGCCGTGCCGGGCGCACAGCTCGGCGAGCGTGCTGGCCTTGGACACCCCCAGCGCGCTGATCTCGATCAACCGGTCGCCGTTGGAGTGGGTGGGCAGGACGACCTCGCCCACCAGCGCCCTCACCTCCGCCAGCAGCGCGTCGGCCTGCAGTTCGGGGTGGCGGGCCAGGAGCTTGGCGGCCGGCCGGGACACCAGCTCCTCGATCGGCGTGGGGACCCGGGGCGTCCGCGAGTCCCAGAACGACAGCTCGAACCCGTCCGCGTAGATCAGCCCGTCACCGTGCTCGACCGCGAAGCCGACCCCCGGCAGCGCCTCGCCGAGCACCCCGACGGTAGTGCGGAGCGCGTCCACCGGGATCAGGTGCGTGTCCACGACCTGCTCGGTGTGCATGTCGTAGACGATCGCGCCGTTCGCGCAGATCGCCAGCCCCCGGTGCGCGACCGCGTCGGCGACGGACCCCATCCAGCGCGGCGGGCGACCCGTGACGAGCACGAGCATCGCGCCCGCCCGCTCCACCCGGGCGAACGCCGCCACGGTCCGCTCGGACACCGTGTAGTCGCTGCGGACGACGGTGCCGTCCAGGTCCGTGGCGACCGCCCGCGGAGGCGTCATCGCGCCACGGGCTCGAGCACCTCACGCCCGAGGTACTTCCGCAACGCCTGCGGAACACGTACCGAACCGTCGGCCTGCTGGTGGTTCTCCAGGATCGCGACGATCCACCGGGTCGTGGCCAGCGTGCCGTTCAGCGTCGCCACCGGACGGGTCCGGCCGTCGCCGTCGCGGAAGCGTACGGACAGCCGGCGCGCCTGGAACTCCGTGCAGTTGGAGGTCGAGGTCAGCTCGCGGTAGCGGCTCTGCGTCGGCACCCAGGCCTCGCAGTCGTACTTGCGGGCCGCGCTCGCGCCCAGGTCGCCCGCTGCCACGTCGATCACCCGGTAGGGCAGCTCGACCTTGGCGAGCATCTGCTTCTCCCAGTCCAGCAGGCGCAGGTGCTCCTCATGCGAATCCTCCGGATCGCAGTAGGAGAACATCTCCACCTTGTCGAACTGGTGCACCCGGATGATGCCGCGGGTGTCCTTGCCGTACGACCCGGCCTCCCGCCGGAAGCAGGACGACCAGCCGACGTAGCGCCGGGGCAGGTCGCCGGCGAGGATCTCGTCGCGGTGGTAGGCGGCCAGCGGCACCTCGGAGGTGCCCACGAGGTACAGATCGTCCTCGGGCAGGTGGTAGATCTCCGACGCGTGCGCGCCGAGGAACCCGGTGCCCTCCATCGACTCCGGCTTGACCAGGACCGGCGGGATCATCGGCACGAACCCGGCCTCGATCGCCTGCTCCATCGCGAGGTTGAGCAGCGCCATCTGCAGCTGCGCGCCCACGCCCGTCAGGAAGTAGAACCGGGCGCCCGAGACCTTCGCGCCGCGCTCCATGTCGATCGCGCCGAGCCGCTCGCCCAGCTCCAGGTGATCCTTCGGCTCGAAGTCGAACGCGGGCGGGGTGCCGACCGTCTCCAGGACGACGTAGTCCTCCTCGCCGCCGGCGGGCGCGCCCTCCTCCACGATGTTCGGCACGGTGCGCAGGAGCTCCTGCAGCTCCTGCTCGAGCCGCTGCGCCTCGGCGTCGGCCTCCTTGACCTGCTGGGCGAGCTCCTTGGCCCGGTCGAGCAGCTTCTGGCGCTCCTCGCCCTGCGCCTTCGACACCGACTTGCCGAAACTCTTCTGCTCCGCCCGTAGGGACTCGAAGCCGCTCAGCGCGGAGCGGCGCCGCTCGTCCAGGTCGAGCAGCCGGTCGACGACGGCCTCGTCCTCGCCCCGGGCGCGCTGGCTCGCGCGCAGCCGGTCGGGATCGTTTCGAAGGGCTCGCAGGTCAATCACAGACACGAGGCTACCGCCCGGCCCACCCCTGACCGACCCAATAACCGATCATCCAGGCGCCGATGCCGAAGGCGGCCACGCGCGAGAACGGCGCGGGCGGTGAGGCGATGTCGACGGCGATGCGCCGTCCGTTCACCGGCAGGTGCGACGCGGATGGGAGAGTCACGGGCATGGACGACCTCTCCTTCGCGCTGTTCCTGGCGGACCGGGCGGATGCGATCACGATGAGCCGGTTCCGGAGCGCCGACCTCGATGTACGGACCAAGCCGGATCGGTCGGCGGTGACGGAGGCGGACCTCGCGACCGAACGGGCGCTGCGGTCGCTGATCGCCGAGCACCGGCCGGGCGAAGGCGTCGTCGGCGAGGAGTTCGAGGAGACGCCGGGCGAGGGGCGCCGGTGGATCCTCGATCCGGTCGACCACACGGACAACTACACGCGGGGGATCGAGGTGTTCGCGACCCTGATCGCGTTGGAGGAACAGGGCCGGATCACCGTTGGCGTGGTGTCGTCCCCCGCGATGGGCCGCCGCTGGTGGGCGTCCCGCGGCCACGGCGCCTACACCAGCGGCCCACCGTGGCCGGACGGTTCGGGTGACGGCCGTACGGCGCGGCGGATGGGCGTGTCGGCGGTCGACGATCTGGCGGACGCGCACCTCTCGTACGCCGCTCTGGACCACTGGGAGCGGCGCGGCCTGGTGCGCGGCATCGTCGGGCTGTCGGAGGCGACACGGTATGAGTTCGCGTCGGCCTGCTTCTGGGGTCAGATGCTCGTCGCCGAGGGCCGCTGCGACGTCAGCCTGAACCCCCGGGGCAAGATCTGGGACAACGCACCCATCCAGGTGATCGTCGAGGAGGCGGGCGGCCGGTTCAGTGACCTGGCGGGCGAGCCGCGCGTCGACCGGAACTGCGCCGTCGTCACGAACGGTCACCTGCACGACACCGTACTGGCCCGGCTCTCCGCCCCTTCGAGTGTGGATCTCGGCGATGCGAGCCCGCCTCGCCCCTGATAGGGGCATGTTTTCAGCCCTGGTTGAAACGCATTGCCGCTCACTCACCGACCAGGAATGATCACGAAGGCGTGATCGGCGCCGCTCGCCGCACAGTCCGGCACCTTCCTGCCGTTCGACGGCGACGGGCCGGATCGGACGGCGGTGGCGTACTGGGGGTCGCCGCCGTCCGTCACGAGCAGGACCTGCAGACCGCCCCGGACGGCACCTGGCGCGCCGCGTTGCGGGCGATGGCGCTTTCTGCCAGTGGTGGTGTCGGCGACCACGTCGCCCGAGCGCCGGGAGGCCAGGAGCCGGATCGAACGGGCGGTGACTCCACTGGGGACCCCGGGGTCACCGCCCGTTCGTCACAGGTCGTGGCCGGAGCGGATGGCGTGCAGCCAGGCGGACGCCTCGGCGAAGTCGTCGTCGTGGGTGCCGCGGCGGATCTCGGTGCGGCCCTGGTCGGCTCGCGGGTAGCTGCCGAGGAAGCGGATGCCGGGGCAGATGCGGCGCAGGCCCATCAGCGCCTCGCCCACCCGGGCGTCCGCGACGTGGCCCTCGCAGTCGATCCAGAAGCGGTAGCGGCCGAAACCGTCGCCGGTCGGCCGGGACTGGATCAGGGTCAGGTTGACGCCGCGGACCGCGAACTCCGTCAGGAACTCCAGCAGCGCGCCCGCGTGGTCGTCGGTGAGGTAGGCCATCAGCGACGTGCGGTCGAAGCCCGTGGGCTGGACGGGCGGGCCGGGCGGCCGTACGAGGACGAACCGGGTCACGGCGCCGGGGCGGTCGGCGATGTTGCCCGCGGCGGCCGTCAGGCCGTACCGCTCGCCGGCGATGGGGGCGGCGATCGCGGCGTCGAAGCCCGAGGTGGCGTCGGCGACCGCCATGGCGGCGCCGGCCGTGGACGTGCCGGTCGTCACCTGGGCGTGCGGGAGCGTACGGGCGAGCCACCGCCGGCACTGCGCGTGCGCGTGCGGGTGGGTGCAGATGCTCTTGATGTCCTCCATCGCCGTGCCGGGGCGGACCAGCAGCGAGAACTCGACGGGGATGAGCACCTCGTCGGTGATGAGGAGCACGTCGCCGTCGGCGAGTTCGTCGACGGTCGTGGTCACCGGGCCCTCGACGGAGTTCTCCAGAGGGACCATCGCGGCGTCCGCGTCGCCGCGGCGGACCGCGTCGAGCGCCATCGGAACGGTCGAGAACGGCTCGCGGGTGCCCGCCCGCGCCGCGGGAAGGGTGAGAAGGGCGGCCTCGGTGAAGGTGCCCTCGGGGCCGAAATAGGCGAACCGCTCCGGGCGGTCGGCCGGTGCCGCCCCGTCTCGCGGGCTGTCGTCGGTCACGGAGTCCCCTCATGCCGCTGCTGCTTCGGTCCGGCGTCATCCCAGGTTACGGCCGGTCGGCCGCTGGAAGTGACCGCGGGTTCGGGTCAGGTGGACGTGGAGGATCGGCTGTTCACGCCGATGTCGCGCCCGTCGTCGAGCCGGATCTGCGGCCCCTGACCGAGCCTGGCCGCGCGTACGACCTGGTCCTCTTCTGGAGAGAGCAACTGGAGGCTGCGGCCACTCTGGACGATCTTGGCATAGGTGCGGGTCTCGGTGCGCCCGTTGATGGAGGTGAGCACGACTCCGTCGCCGGCGGAGTTGAGCAGGGCGAGCGAGAACGACAGGCCGCCGGACTCCTCGCGGAGCGCGTCATAGTGGACGATGGCGACGTCGCGGATGGCGCGGTCGTCGGTGGCACCGGCGCTGACCTGCAGGCGGCGGCGCATCATCTCGGTGCACTCCTCGACGGCCTTCGCGGCGCGGCGCCGGGCGCTGAGCCCGGCATAGAGGCCGAGCCCGCCGATGCCGACAGCGGCCAGGGCGATCGTGATAAGGATCACGGTCCGAGCGTACCCACCGGGGAGTTCTCACGCGACGTATCCACGCGATCACGCGGAGATTCTCTTACCGGTACCTTCCGCGCGGGCCGCCGGCGGCAGAAGAGGAGAAGGAGTCCCAGGGCCCCGAGACCGTACGCATCTTGAACCATTCGCCCAATCGGCCGCGGTGCGAGGTGGTGAGCGAGCATAGTGATCCCCCACCACGGGATCGTGAGCACGTAGAACAGCCAGACCCCGGCCGCCAGCGCGAGCCTTCGCGGGTCGCGGCCGGCGCCCACGATGGCCCCGAAGATGACGACCAGCCAGGCGAGATGATGAATCCAGGAGACCGGCGAGACGGCCACCGCGATCAGCCCAGTGATCGCGACACCCCCGATCTCGTCGCCCGCCAGCGTGGTACGGCGCGCGGCGCGGAAGCCGAAGTACGCGATCACCCCCACGAACGCGAGCCAGATGAGGGCCGTGACCGGGCCGGGCAGGTAGAGCCGCAGCAGCATGCCGCGGATCGACTGGTTCGTGGTCGCGGTGTTGGATCCGAGGCGTTCGCTGTCGAAGAGGGCGCCGAACCAGTAGTCGGCCGAGTCCACCGGCAGGAGGAGGAACGTGCCGAGCGTCGCGGCGACCGCGCCGGCGATCGCCGTGCCCGCCTCCCGGCGGCGGCCGGTGATCAGGAAGTAGATGATGAAGACGCCCGGGATGAGCTTGACCGCCGTGGCGAGCCCGATGAGCAGGCCCCGTGGCCAGCGAGACCGCGGCGCGGCGCAGTCGGCCACGCACATCGCCACGAGGAAGACGTCGACCTGCCCGAAGCGGATCTGGTCTCGCAGCGGCATGGGGTAGGCGCACAGTGCGACGAGGACGCCCGTGAGCACCGGAGCCCACAGGCCGACCCTGTCGAGCAGGGCGCGGAAGGCGTACCGCACGGTGATGGTCACGGCTAGCAGGACGAGCCCGACCCACAGCCACTGGACGACGGCCCACGGCAGGAGGGCGAGCGGCACCGCCACCAACACGGCGAAGGGCGGGTAGGTGAACGGGAGTAGCTGCGGCGGCTGGGTCAGGAAGTCGTAGACCGGGGCGCCGCGCAGCACCGCCTGCCCGCCGGACCGGTAGACGTCCAGGTCGACCATGCGCTGGTCGGGCGGGTTGGTCAGCCAGTGCAGGGCGAGCGGCCCCACCGCGGCCGCGACGATCGCGATACCCGCGACGACCATCGCGATCTCGCGTTTCGTCCTTCGCTCAGCCATGGGTCCATCCTGTCCCAAGTCCGGCACCGGCACGGCCACTCCGCCGGACGCCGGTAATACGGGGAACCGCGCGGAGAGCCCGCGACGTCCGACTCTCACTGCCCGCAACCGGCCAGCAAGATCCGCAAATTCGCGTACATCCGCGAGCAACTCGGACGCGGCACTAGCCTGGGGAGGTCCCCAGCCTGGGGAGGTCCCCCAGATACCGGAGGTGATCGTGGCACGGCCACGGATGGCGGAACGTCACCGCAGGAGCGCGGCGATCGCCGTGCTGGTGGGGTTCGCGGCCGCGTTGCTGGGCCTGCTGCCGGAGACCGCGGCCGCAGCGTCGGTCACGGAGACGGCCGCACCGCCCGCCAAGATCCAGGGCCGGGTGCTGCTGATCGGTGTGCCGGGCCTGCGCTGGGGCGACATCCGACGGACCGGCGCGCCCAACCTCTGGAACCTCACCGGCCAGGCCGCCGTCGGCTCGCTGTCGGTCAAGACCGTGGCCGGGCACACCTGCCCGATCGACGGCTGGCTGACCGTGTCGGCGGGCCAGCGGTCGCAGCTGCGCCACGGCGGCTGTGGTCTGCCGCCCGCGCCGAGCGGGACGGCGGTGCCGGGCTTCGCCGGGTTGCGCCAGGACAACGCGCACAACAAGTACGGCTCGAAGCTGGGCCTGCTGGGCGACGCGGTACACCGCGCCGGGGGCTGCACGATGGCGATCGGTCCGGGCGCGGCGGTCGGCGCGGCGGACGGCACGGGCCGGGTGGACGGGTACACCCCCTCGGTGGACAAGACGCCGGCGGACGCCTGGTCGCGCTGCGCGCTCACGGTGGTCGACGTCGACGACGTCGTCCGCGCCTACATCAACGCCGGCGTGGACGTGAACGGCCACCAGGTCCACGTCACCGAGAAGGGACGCGCGACGGCGGTCTCGGCCGCCGACGCCCAGGTCGGCAAGATTCTTCGGGCTACGCCCGCCGGCACGACCGTGCTGCTGGCCGGGCTGTCCGACAACACCAGCACCGGCCGCCTGCACGTCGCCATGGCCACCGGCCCCGGGTACGGCCCGCGCTACCTCACGGCGAACTCCACGCGAACGAGCGGCCTGGTCACGCTCACCGACGTGACGTCCACGGTCCTGCACACCATCGGCGCCAAGCAGTCGACGGACGCGATCGGCTCGCCGTGGCGACTCGGCGGGCGCAAGTCGGCGTCCGTGGGCCGCGTCGTCCGCGCGCTGACGGACCGGGACACCCACGCGCGGGTGTACGACCGGTTCGTCTTCCCCTTCTACCTCGTCCTCATCGCGGTGCAGATCGGGCTGTACGCCTTCGCGACCGTCGCGCTGCGCCGTAAGGGACACGGACTGCTGGCGTCGACGAAGGCGCTGGCACTGGCCGCCGGGGCGCTGCCGGTGGCGTCGTTCCTGGCGAACGTCTACCCGTGGTGGAGGAGCGGGCAGCCGGGGCTGACGCTGACCCTGCTCATCCTTCTCGGCGTCGCCGTGATCACGGCCGTCGCGCTCGCCGGGCCGTGGCGCCGGTCCGTGACCGGCCCGGGCACGGTCGTGGCCGGCGCGACGGCGCTGTTCCTGACCCTCGACGTGGTGACCGGAAACCACCTGCAGAACTGCAGCGTGCTCGGCTACACCCCGGTCGTCGCCGGCCGGTTCTACGGCTTCGGCAACACGACCTGGGCCCTGTGGATCACCGGAGTGATCATCGCGACCGGGGCGCTGGCAGGGCGGCTGATCGCCGGCCGCGGCGACCGCCGCCTCCTGCCCGTCGCCCTGGTCGTCGCCGCGGGGCTGGCGGCGCTGGTCGTCGACGGCGCGCCGATGTGGGGCGCGGACTTCGGCGGCATCATCGCGACGATCCCCGGTTTCGCGGCGTTCGCGTTCATGCTGACCGGCCGCCGGATCCGGCCCACGAGGGTGATCGCGGTGCTGGCGGCCGGGGCCGTCCTCGTCCTGGGCGTCTCCTTCCTCGACTCGCTCCGGGCGAACCCCACCCACATCGGTGAGTTCTGGAACAACCTGGTGAGCGGCGACGCGGGCACGCTGCTGTTCCGGAAGTTCCGCGGCATGATCGGCACGCTCAGCCACTGGCAGCTGACGGTGATCATTGTGGCCGGCATCGGGTTCTTGTTCTTCGCGCTGCTGCGGCCGCTGGCCTGGCGCGCCGCCGCGCTGCAGATGGCCTACGAGCGCGCTCCCGCGCTGCGGGCCACGTTCTTCGCCGTACTGGTCACCGCCGTGGTCGGCATGCTCGTGAACGACTCCGGGGCGGCGATCCCGGCCATGGCGTTCACGGTCGCGGTCCCGCTGGCGCTCGCGGCGAGCGTACGGGCGCTGGAGCTCGGCGAGCCCGAACGGCCACCACGACCAGAGCCATCAGAAGAGCCGTCAGCACGGCAGGCGTGACGCGCGAGCGCACGCCGGTGACCAGCCAGTCGAGGGCGTGCGGGAGCCCGGCGAGCCGCGGATCCCGGGCCGGCAGGTAGGCGAGGACCAGCACGGTCGTCCGGGCCAGGAGCAGCCCGTCGATCCGCGACCAGGCCAGGGGGCGGTGGGGCGCAGCCACGGGGGTGGAGACAGGCCGGCCGTCGGGCGCGGCCACGGGGGTGGACACCAGCGCGAGCATCGCCCAGCCGAGGCCGTCGTACCAGGGCAGGGCGTACGGGGCGGCGAACAGCCAGGCGATCGCCAGCGCGGCGCTGACCCGGAGCGCGTCCTCCCCGGTCGTGTCCGTCACCCCGCCGACGTCGCGGACGCCCGGCCGGGGCGCGGCGCGCAGCAGCAGGACCGCCAGCACGACGGTCAGGACGACCGCGCCGCGCTGGACCGTCGAGCGGGGCAGTGTCAGCAGGAGCCCGCCCCCCGACCCGGCGAACAGGTGCCAGGGCGTGGCCAGCGCCACCGCCCGGGACGCACGGCCGAGCTGGTCGAACGAGTGCGGTCCGGCCATGAGGTACGCCAGGCCGGTGACCACGGCCGCCGTGAGGGGGAGCGCCACCAGCCGTACGGCCGCCGCTCCGGCACCGCTCCGGGCCGGTGCCCGCCCGGCTCCGGTCGCCCGGCGGGCCTCCCACCAGTCGCGGAGCAGGATCCAGGCCGGTCCCCCGGCGACGATCGCCACATTGATCTTCACGGCGGCACCCGCGCCGATGAGGATGCCGGCCGCGACGCACCGGCCGAGGGACCGGGCGTCCGTCTGATGCGACCACGGTGGATCGGGCAGCGCGAACACGACCAGCCCGGCGACCGCGAACGCCAGCGCGAGAACGTCGTTGTGCGCCCCGGCGACCAGCGCGTACAGCATGAGCGGATTGGCCGACCACAGCAGTGCGGCGCGCAGCCGCCGCTCCCGGTCGCCACGCGTGGCGTGGGCGAGCAGCAGGCCGACGGTCAGGAAGGCCACGACCTCCGTCACCGACATCACGAAGACGGTGAGCCGGACCGAACGCCCGCCGATCAACGACGCGAACGTCTGCTGCGCGGTGGCGATCGGCCCGTACAGGGTGGGCGCGTCCCGCCAGTCCTGCACGGCGCCGATCACCGGGTCGGCCGGCAGGCCGCGCGCCGTGGTGGCGTACGGGTCGTTTCCGGTGACCGCCATGCGGCCGTACGCGGCGTAGTTGAGATGGTCCGCCGAGCCGATGGGCGGCATGAACATGAACGCGACCGCCGCGACGCCCCCGGCGATCAAGAGGATCCGCGGCGAGATCCACCAACCGCGCCGGGAGGCGTACAGGCACAGGCCGACGCCCAGCGCGGAGAGCCCGGCGCCGATCGCGGTCAGCACGATGACGAGGTGCGGGGAGGGGCGGACGCCTAGGGAGTAGGGCGGCTGTCCGGAACCTCCGGGCAGGGCCGGCTCCATCACCGAGGGGCCGAGCAGCGCCACGGTCAGGAAGCAGGCCAGGCCGAGCGCGGCGGCGGCCAGGCCGGCGTAGCCTGCTCGGTCAGCGCGTGACATGACGTGGCCCGATCGGTCAGCGCGTGGCACGACGCAGCCGGGCGAGCTGCCGGGTCACGGCGGGCTCCCGTGCCGCGAGCGCGCGCCCGACGTCCCGGAACTGCCGGGCCCGGTGCAGCTGGGCTCGCCAGTCGGTGCCGGTGGCGCGGTGCGCGAGGGGGACCTCGACCTCGGTCACCTTGAACCCCTTGCCCAGGAGGTCGATCGTGAGGCCGGTCTCGACCCCGAATCCGGGGGCGAGGGGCAGGGCCGCCTCGAACGCCTGGCGTGTGAGACAGCGCTGGCCGTTCAGCGGCTGCGTGGCGCTCCAGCCGGTGAGGCGCTTGATGCCGTCGCGGGACAGCCGGACGACGAAGCCGTGGCCGCCGAGTTTCACCCGATCGCTGAAGACCGCGATGGTCATGGCGGCGGACCCGGCGCGGACCGGCTCGACCAGCGGCCCGGCCTGCCGCGCCGTGTCGCCCAGGTCGGCGTCGAGGAACAGCAGGTGCCGGGGGACGTCGCCGTCGAGCAGGCGCACCGCGGCGGCGCCCGTCTCCATCGCGGCGCCCTTGCCGCGGTTGCGCGAGTGCCGTACGACCTTCGCGCCCGCGCCCTCGGCCAGCCGTCCGGTGGCGTCGGTGGACCCGTCGTCGACCACGACCACGAGGTCGACGCCGGGCAGCGACGCCGCCGCCTCAACCGTCGAGGCGATCCGGTCCTGCTCGTCCTTGGCCGCGATGATGACGGCCGTGTCCGCCTGCATGAAGGCGATGGTAGTGGCGGTCAGGTGCCTTCGAGGGCCGGTAGGGCATCGTGCACGGAGAACACCGTGTCGAGGCCCGTGACCTGAAGGATCCGGCGTACGGCCGGACGCGGTGACGCGAGCTCGAGCGAGCCCCCGTGCTCACGGAGTCGTTTCATGGCCGAGAGCAGGACGTTCATCCCCGTCGAGTCGCAGAACTCGACCCCGCTCAGGTCCACCACGACCCGGCCGGCTCCGTCGCGAACGAGCGAGGCCAGCTCGGCTTGCAACCTTGGCGCCGTATAGAGATCGACCTCGCCGTAGACGGATACGACGGCGTGACCCCCCTGAGACGCGGTCGAGACCTTTAGCTCCACGAGCCGCACACTAGCGCTCTCGGAGCGGGCGAACCAGAGCCGAACGAGATTAGGGAACGGCCGTTGCCAGTCGGTGGGATGCGCTTTGCCGACGAGCCGGCGACTTCTGCGGCTTACGAGCGAAATATCCGGCAATTCAGGTGCCAAAGCTGCGTCGGGGAGATCTTCTCAATTCTCGGCGTCGAAGTGCGTGAATCCACCCACCGGCGCGTCGCCGGTGCGAGAAGCTGGGAAGATGACGAGCGAGAGACCCGGCGACCCGGGGCGCCGCCGGGTCCGCGAGCGGCTGGAGACCATTCGCGATCGTTCCGAAAAATCCAGTTCATGGCGGTCAATCACGCAATATGTATCGCGCCTGGTGAACCGCGAGGGGTACGTTCCGGTCAAGGCCCGGCTGGCCCGGGAGGACATTGTTTTCCTCGCCTCCGCTCGCGACGACGTCATCGCCTTCTGCGAGATGACCCTGCGCATCATCGACCTGCACCGGCCGCAGGACTCCGGAGGCATCACCAGCGACGTCGCCAACCCGCTTCGCCGGTGTCGCGCCTGCATGTGGCGCTGGCCCTGCCCGACGTTCCGCGCGGTCCGGGACATGGTCGACCGGCCGCCGGGGGCCTGACGCGCTCCCCCGGCCGCGATCATTTCGTTATTATTCGCCCCCAACCAATCGTGATCTTGAAGCATCTACCGATGCATGACGAAAACGATGCCCAAGGCGATGGGGCTTACCGCCGCCATCGGCCTGTCCGCACTGGTCATCACCGGATGCGGTTCCAAGAAGGATTCCTCCGACGCACAGCCGAGCGCGAGCGCGCCGGGAGCTTCCAGTTCCGCCGGAGCCGGAACATCTTCGAAATCGAGCGGGAAATCCACCGGGAAGTCCGGCGGAACCGGAAAGGGCCAGGCGTCCGGCAAGGGAGCGACCGCGCTTCCGATGACGTCGTCGGTCCGCTCGGCTCTGGTCGACGCCTACCTGATGAATGCGATGAAGAAACATCCGAAGGAGAAAACGTCCGACGTCGTCGGCCCGTCGGAAACGCACTACGGAAAGGCCGGCGGCGCGTATTACGCCATCGGCGAGATCTCACTCAAGAACGACCCGGCGACCAAGCAGGACGGCCCGTTCGTCTGGAAGAGCCCGAACGGAACCGACTGGAGTTACGAGGGCGACACCGGAGGCTCCCCCTGCGGCAAGGTGCCGGCCGCGCTCGTGAAGGCGTGGGGCAAGTCCTGCGGATGACCGATCCGCGGGCACCCGCCGGGCCCGCGATCCCCGGCGCACGGGCTCGCTGAACGCGTCGGGCCGCCACCTCCGGACAGGAGGCGGCCCTTCGGTACGAGTTATCCACAGGCTGTGGGTTCCGGCATCCACAGCACTCACAGTCTTTGAAAACAGGCTCTGACCAGCTGTTAAAGGTCATGACTTCCGGAGCCACCGGCACACGTCACGATTTTGTCCACGGGTTGTCCACCGGTTGTCCACAGCTGGCACCGACAGCCGGCGACGCGCGGCGCGGCGGCGATCATGACCGGGATCGGCCTGAAATGCACTGTCTCCGCGTCCCAACCGCGTACGCTCACCTCATGGGGCGTGCGATTCTCACCATCATCGGGATACTGCTGGCGATCTGGCTGTTGTTCACGGTCCTCGGAATGCTCATCTCCGCATTGAAGTTCTTGCTCTGGCTCGGCGTTCTCGCGGTCATCGGCGCTGTGATCGTCACCGTGATCAGCAAAATGGCGAAGAGCAGATAGCGGGTCTTGTGCCGCTGTATGGATGGCACGGATGATTCGGCCATGAGCCTCACGGGCATCCTTCGCGACCGGGCAAGCGAACGCCCGGACGACACCGCCTTCAGCTACGAAGGCGCCCGCGTCACGTACCGGGAATTCGATCGGCGTGCGGATCAGGTCGCGGAGGCCCTCCGGGCGTCCGGCGTTCGCCCTGGCGACCGGGTCGCCGTGCTCGACAAGAACTCACTGGCCTACGCCGAGCTCCTGTTCGGCGCGGCGCGGGCCGGAGCCGTGCAGGTTCCCATCAATTACCGGCTGTCCGCCGATGAGATCGCCTACATCGTCGACAACGCGCGGGCTCCGGTGCTCGTCGTCGGGCCGGAATTCGTTCCGGTGCTGGACGCCATCGCCGGCCGCCTGCGCCACACCGAGCACCTGATCGTCGTCGGCGGGACCGGTCACGGCTACACGGACTACGACGCGTGGACCGACCGGGACGCCGGGCCCCGCGACGAGTCCGGCGAGGTGTTCGTCCAGCTGTACTCCTCGGGCACCACCGGCCGGCCCAAAGGGGTCATGCTGACCCACGAGAACTTCCTGACCGGGCTGCGGATGAGCGAGGAGCTCTGGGACATCCGCCCGGACAGCGTGCTGATGGTCGCGATGCCGATCTATCACATCGCCGGGTGCGCCCTCGCGGTCATCGGGATCTACGCCGGCATCCCCGCCGTGATCGTGCGGGAGCCCGATCCGGTCGGGATCGCGCGTGCCATCGAGGCGCACGAGGTCACCCACGTGTTCCTCGTCCCGGTGCTCCTGCTGTTCATGCAGCAGCTGCCGCAGGTCCGGGAGGCGGACCTGTCCAGCCTCCGTCTCATCATCTACGGGGCCTCGCCGATCAGCGAGGACGTGCTGCGCGGCGCGCTGGAGATGCTGCCGTCATGCGGCTTCATGCAGGTGTACGGCATGACGGAGACGACCGGTGCCGTCACCCACCTGCCCCCGGCCGACCACGTGCCCGACAGTCCGCGGCTGCGCAGCGCGGGCATCGCCAACCCCGGCACCGAGCTGAAGATCGTCGACCCGGCGACCGGCGAGCCGCTGCCGCCCGGACGGGTCGGCGAGATCGTCTGCCGGACCGCGCAGAACATGAAGGGCTACTGGTCCCTGGACGAGGCCACCAGGGACGTCATGCTCCCCGGCGGCTGGCTGCGCACCGGCGACGCCGGCTACCTCGACGAGGACGGCTACCTCTACATCCACGACCGCGTGAAGGACATGATCATCTCGGGCGGGGAGAACATCTACCCCGCCGAGGTCGAGAACGTCCTGATGAGCCACCCCGCTGTGGCCGACTGCGCGGTCATCGGCGTGCCGGACGACAAGTGGGGTGAGACGCCGAAGGCCTTCGTCGTCCGCGACGGCGAGGTCGGCGAGCGCGAGCTGATCGACTTCTGCCGGAGCAGGCTGGCCCACTTCAAGTGCCCGACCTCCGTCGAGTGGCCGGACGCCATCCCCCGCAACCCGACCGGCAAGGTGCTCAAGCGCGAGCTTCGCAAGCCGTACTGGGAGCATGAGAGCCGCGCGGTTCGTTGACACAGCCCGAGCCGAGCGGAGGGAGCCGGATCCACCAGAGCAGCCGCCGCCCGAGCCGCGCACGCAGGGGAGATCATGAATCCGTTCCCGCCCGGTCCGCCACCGTTCCCGCCCGGCCAGTCGCCGGGCTTCCCGGGGCAGCCGGGAGGGGCACCCCTACCGCCTGAGCAGCTTCGCGCGATCCTGGGCAACGCGGTCATGCGGCAGGCCTCGTTCGGCTGGCGCGTCCAGGCGCAGTCCGACACCCAGGCGGTGCTGGTCAGCGGCGGCCAGGTGAACCACGTCCTGCACCTGCTCATCACGCTGCTGCTGTGCGGCCTGTGGCTGCCCGTCTGGGTGATCCTCGCCATCACCGGGACCGAGAAGCGCCTGGTCATCGCGGTCGACCCGTACGGCGTCCTGCTGTTCAACGGCCGTCCGATGCCGCCGATCGGGCCCCCGGGCCCCCCGATGGCCCCGGTCGGCCCGGTCGGGCCTCCGCCCGCCAACCTCAACGCCCAGGCCGTCGCGGCCGCCAACCTCCGGCGTGAGCTGCGATACAAGGCCCGCGAGCAGGCCGCCGCCGACATCGTCCTCGCCCGGGAGCTGCGGATCGGCCGTCCCGACCTGCCCCGCCAGTACGACGACGGCGGGCTCGTCGACGTCAACCACGTGCCCGCGCAGGTCCTCACGATGTTCTCCGGGGTGACGCCGGAGCTCGCCGAGCACATCGCGACCGTCCGCGACCACGTCGGCGGCTTCTCTTCGGCGGAGGAGCTCGCGGCAACCGCCGACCTGCACCCCGACCTCCTGCCCGAGATCGCGGAGTACGCCGTCTTCCTGCCCTGATCCGGCATGTGATCCAGGTCATGGGAACCGGGCAGGGCCGGCCGGACAGTCCTGTGCCGTGGAGATGAATATGCGCGCCCGGGTACGGGCCGGGGACCCGGACGCGTTCCGAGAGCTGTTCGACGAACACGTTCGCTCGGTCTACAACCACGCCTTCCGCCTGACGGGGACCTGGTCGACGGCGGAGGAGGTCGTCTCGCTGACCTTCCTCGACGCCTGGCGGTTCCGCGACCGGGTCGACGCCGACGGCGGGTCACTGCGCCCCTGGCTCCTCGGCATCGCCACCAACGTCGCGCGGAACGTACGCCGCGCTGCCCGGCGGTACGAGGGCGCACTGGCACGTCTTCCCGGGCAGGACGCGGTTCCGGACTTCGCCGAAGAGGTCACGAGCCGCATCGACGACAGGGAACGTCTCGACCTCGTTCGTACGGCTCTGGCGGCGCTGCGGAAGCCCGAGCGGGAGGTGCTGGCGCTCTGCGTGTGGTCCGGCCTCGACTACGGCGAGGCGGCCGAGGCGCTCGGCATCCCGGTCGGCACCGTACGTTCCCGGCTGTCGAGGGCCCGCAAGAAGCTGCACAAACTCGTCGCCGCCGGAAGGCTTCGGCCGCCCGACGGAGATCGGGAACCGCACACCGGCCACGGACAGGGAGAAGGTGACCGCGAGATCGCGGTCCGGTCCGCTCAGGAGAAAGCCCGATGAACACCACCCCGACTCAGCCCGGCCGCGACGATCGCGAGGAACTGGCCCGGTTGCTGCCGCCACCGGCGGAACGGGACCTGCCGAGCGGCCGTCACCGACGAATCCAGGAGTTCGTGATGAGCCAGATCCACCAGGACCTCAGCTCGGCCGAGCAGGCCCCGCGCCGTCGTTCGCCGAAGCGCCGCCCTGTCATCCTCGGAGCGGCGCTGACCGCCGTCGCCGGCGTGACCGCCGCCGCGGTGGTGATCGGCAGCGGAGGCTCCGGGAAGTCCAGCCCATCCGCCAACCACGAGGGTGTCGCGTCCTCCCATCCGGTCGTGGCGCTGTCCGGTCGCCAGATCCTGCTCGCGGCGGCGACCACCGCGGAGCGCGCTCCGGCCGGCTCCGGCACCTACTGGCACGTCAAGACGGTTTACACCAAGACCTCCAAGAGCCACCCCGACACGGGAGAGTCGGTGCTCGAGACGTGGACCCGGCGCGACGGCCGGTCCTGGGTCAGGGACGGCTCGCCGACCAGTCCGGTCAAGGAGAACGGAGGCCCCCACAAGGGGTGGTGGAACGACGGCTTCTCCGTGGGGGGCGACAGGCTGAGCTTCCAGCAGATCCAGCGGCTGCCGGCCGACCCGACCGCCCTGAAGACCTACATCAAGCGGCATAGCTATCTGATGCGGGCCGTCGGCACGGGGAAGGGAAAGGTGTCCGAGGACGAGGTCGTCATCGGAGGGGTGACCGGTCTCCTCGAGATGACGCCGGCTCCCCCTGCGGTCCGCGCGGCAGCCTTCCGGGCACTCGCCAAGCTCCCGGAGGTCAAGAACCTCGGTCCGGTGAAGGGCGGGGTGGGCCTGCGGGTTTCCTTCCGTGATGGCTGGGCGAGAATGGTCGTCGATCCGAAGACCTCGCGGCTGCTCAGCTCCGACTTCGGCGATGCCGATCACAACGCGAGTGGTACGGACAGGGTCGAAGCGGCCGAATGGACCAATGAGGCGCCCCGGTAGACCGTCCCGGTAGACGGCCGACACGCGAGGCCCGGGCATCGCCCTGGGCCTCGCTGTCTCGCGTCGGCTCCTGCACCGCCCCAGCCGCCGCAGTTGCGACGACTGTCCCGTTGTGGAGACTTTGGCCGGTTCAAGCAAATCTGAAAAGGTCAGAGGCGGAATATCCGGTTAAGCTCCTCATGTGACTCATGCGCATCGCGTCGACAGCGAGGTCGGTCGCCTCCGCACGGTCCTTCTGCACCGACCGGGCCCAGAGCTCAAGCGACTCACCCCCCGCAACAACGATCAACTGCTCTTCGACGGCATCCCCTGGGTCGGCCGCGCCCAGCAGGAGCACGACGCCTTCGCGCAGGCCCTGCGCGACCACGACGTCGAGGTCCTCTACCTCACCGAGCTGCTCCAGGAGACGCTGGAGTACCAGCACGCGCGCGACGAAGCGATCGCCGACGTCCTCCGCGACCAGCGACTCGGCGACCAGCTCCGCATCCTCCTGGAGAGCCACCTGGCGGAGCTGACCACCGAGGACCTCACCCAGGTGCTCGTGGCCGGGCTCGCCCATGAGGAGCTGAAGACCGGACGGGGCCTGGTGTACCGGCTCATGGACCGGCACGACTTCGTCATCGACCCGCTGCCGAACGTCCTGTTCACCCGCGACTCGAGCGTGTGGGTCGGCGACCAGGTCGCGGTGACGAGCCTCGCGATGCGGGCGCGCAGCCGCGAGACCGCCCTCACCCGGGTGATCTACCGGTACCACCCGCGGTTCGAGGGTACGAAGCAGCTGTACGCCCCGGGGCTGGAGCACATCGAGGGCGGCGACGTCCTCCTGCTCGCCCCCGGCGTGCTCGCGATCGGCACCGGCGAGCGTACGACCCCGGCCGGTGTGGAGCGGATCGCCCGCCGCGCGTTCGACGCCGATCTCGCGCACACGGTCCTGGCGGTACCGATCGCGCAGGAACGCGCGACGATGCACCTCGACACCATCTGCACGATGGTCGACGTCGACAAGGTCGTGATGTACCCGGCCGTGGCCTACTCCCTCGTCGCTTACACGGTGACCAAGGACGACGACGACCTGCGCGTCTCGCGGGCCCGGCCGTTCCTGGAGGCAGCGGCCGAGGCGATGGGCATCGACCGGCTCCGGGTGATCGACACCGGTCTCGACCCCGTGACCGCCGAACGCGAGCAGTGGGACGACGGCAACAACACCCTCGCGATCGGACCGCGCCTGGCGGTCGCGTACGAGCGCAACGTCGAGACCAACGCGCGCCTGGAGGCTGCGGGCATCGAGGTCATCCGGATCCAGGGCAGCGAGCTGGGCAGCGGCCGGGGCGGCCCACGCTGCATGTCCTGCCCGATCCTCCGCGACCCGGTGTAACGGACCCGGCGTAACGGACCCGGGGTAACGGACCCGGGGTAACGGACCCGCAGTAGCGCCCGGCGCTACTTCCCGGCGTGTTCCTCGAGGGTGCGCTTCAGCTGCCGTTCGTAGAGCTCGCGGGAGCGGCGCAGGAAGCCGGCCAGGACTTCGAGGTCGGCATCGCCGTACTCCCGCATGAGGGCGTCGCCCTCAGTGGCGAACGGACCGTACAGCCGCCATGCCTTCTCGCGGGCGGTATCGGTGATCGTGACGAGGACCTTGCGCCGGTCGCCGGGGTCGGGCGACCGGGTCGCGTAGCCGAGGCGCTCCAGCCGGTCGAGCATCGCCGTGACGCTGCCGGTGGTCAGGCCGAGCGCGGGTCCGATGCGGCCGGGGGTCAGCGCGCCTTGCCGCATGAGGAGTTCGAGGCAGCGCAGGTCCGTCCGGTTGACGCCGAGGACCCGTGCGGCCGCCTCGTCGTAGGCCTCGACGGCCGCCTGCATCTCCTGCATCTCCTCGCCGACGGCCCGCCGAAGATCATCTCTAGGTTCTCTCGACATCCAACCCTCTCGACCAGCGAATCGCCTTGAACGTCAAGTTACATGGTGAACGAGAGGGTAAGGCGAACGGCACTCCTCCCGAATTCCTCTGGGAAAGGGGCCATCGTCATCGCGCGCGAACCACTCAGAAGGGCGGCCGCACGCGATGACAACACTCCTACTAACACATCGAATCTGAATGATTACCGTAAGTTGACGTTGTGGTCAGGGTGCCGCTAACCTGTCCGGCACTACCCGGCATCGTGACGCCCAGGTCCGCCACGCCGTCATCCGCCTGCTGCATTGGGCCGGGCGGCACCGGCTCGCGATCGCGATCGAAGACCTGGACTTCACAGCCGACACGACCCGCGAAAAACACGGGCGCCGTAAGCGGTTTCGGAATCTGATCTCCGGCATGCCCGTGGCCAAGCTACGGAACCGGCTGGTGTCGATGGCGGCCGAATTCGGCATCGCCATCGTCGCCGTGGACCCCGCCTATACCAGCAAGTGGGGAACCCAGCACTGGCAAAAACCCCTCACCAGCAAGAACAGAAAAGCCACCCGCCACGATGCGGCGGCGGTGGCGATCGGACGACGCGCCCTGGGACACCCGATCCGGCGACGGACGACACCGCCCCCTGCTCACCAGAGCGATGAGCAGGGGCATCGGACCGCCCAGGCCGCACCGGCAGTCCCGAGGCGTGAGGAACCCCGCCCCTGTATCCCGGGACCACGGACACGATCCGTGCCGCCCGGACACGGAGCGAAAGCGGGCGACCAGGACGCTCAACACCGTTCGGAGCGTCCGGCCGAGCACGCGCAACTCATGCTCAGTCTTTAGGAATGGTCGAAGGCGATCTTCATCGGGTGGATCCCGGGCAGGTGGTGGCCGTTGGTCGGCTGGGTGGCACGGAGGCTGGCCCAGACGGTGGTGCCGTCGTCCTCATGGGAGACACCCCAGCCTTCCGAGAGCGTCTCGACGATGCCGAGCCCACGGCCACCGAGTGAGGACAGGGCGGCACGCGTCCGGCGCGGCTCGGTCATCGAGCCGCCGTCGCTGACGGCCAGTTGGATGAGGTCGCCGTCATGGCTCCAGGACACCCGGATGTCCCCGGACGGCAGAGGGCGTGCGTGACGCAGCGCGTTACTGATGAGCTCGCTGATGATGACGGCCGCGTCGTCCGCGACCTCTTCGTACACACCGGACGCGAGCAGGTCGGCGCACAGGCGCTTTCGCACGTCCGAGACGCTGGACGGCGCATGTGGCAGGAACACGACGCTCGACACCCTCACCTCCCCGGGCACTGGCTCCCGGATACTCCCCGTTACGTGGTCACCCCGGTTACAACCGAAATGCCCGCTTAAAAAACGCGGAAACCGCGCCACAGGAATCTGTTACCAACACCACGTGTAACTGTGACCTCCGCCACGCTGCGAAGATCAGCCCATTTGCGCGGTATGCACCAGTATGAACTGTCACACAGAGTCACCAAAACGGGGGAGGGTAAACCGCATGCAGGTGCCTCCCAGCCCGTCCGCG
Source organism: Actinoallomurus sp. NPDC050550 (assembly GCF_040655075.1). Classification (NCBI taxonomy): domain Bacteria; kingdom Bacillati; phylum Actinomycetota; class Actinomycetes; order Streptosporangiales; family Thermomonosporaceae; genus Actinoallomurus; species Actinoallomurus sp. NPDC050550. The sequence continues at coordinate 59,206 of NZ_JBFAJC010000006.1, forward strand.
CGCGGGTGCGCGGAGACGTCGCCCTGCTGCGCGCGGGCCAGCCGGCGCACGATGTACAGCCCGAGTCCAAGGCCCCCGAAACGACGGCGGTCCCCCGCCTCGCCCTGGACGAAACGCTCGAAGACGCGCTCGCGGTCGCCGGCGGCGATCCCGATCCCGTCGTCCTCCACCATCACCACGATGGCGTCGCCGTCGACGCCCGCACGGACCGTGATCACGCCGCCCTCCGGTGAGTACTTCACGGCGTTCTCCAGCAGCTGACCGACGATGATGTCCGTCGCCATGGAGTCGCCGAGAGCCGGCGGCAGGTCCTCGGCGATCTCCAGCTCGACCAGGTGACGCTCGGACACGCCGCGGAAGCCGTACGCCGCGCCGCGCAGCAGCCGCCCCAGGTCGAACGGCTCGCTCGTGACGCTCAGCCCGTCCGGCACCGCGCGGGAGTACAGCAGGTTGTCGACGAGACGGCCGAGGGCGTCCGCGCGGTCGGCGATCGTCGCGACCGCGCGCCGCCGGTCGGCCTCGTCGAGCTTCTCCCACCGGTCGACCAGCGTCTTGGCGAATCCCTGCACGACCGTGATCGGCGTGCGCAGCTCGTGGCTGGTCATGGACAGGAAGAGGTCCTTGGCCGCTTCGAGGGACTTGGCCTCGGTGACGTCGCGGAAGTCGACGACCACCTCGTCGTGGCCCTCGATCTCGGTGTGCAGGACGTTCAACCAGGTGCCGGACTCCAGCTGGATCGTCGACTCGCCGCCCGGAGCGGGCAGCGCGAACGGCAGCGGCCGGCCGATGACGTCCTCGGAGGCGAGGCCGGTGATCGCGTGCGCCGCGGGATTCCACCGCTGGACGACGCCGTCGCGGTCGAGCACCGCGATGCCGTCCGCGCTGGCCTCGATCACCGCCCGCTCGTGCCTGCGCTGCCGGACCACCTCGGCGTAGTTCATGGCGTTGCCGAGGACGACACCGGCGTGCCCGGCGAACAGCTCGAGGAGCTCCAGCTCGATGTGGCCCGCCTTGCGCCGGGAGAACAGGGCGTACAACGCGCCGTACGGGCTGCCCTGAACGTTCGAGATGCCCACGGCGATCGTGTGCAGGCCGTCGAGCTCGGACCAGATCAGGTCGCTGAGGCTGCGCGTGTCGGCCGTGGCCAGCATGACGGTGCGGCCGGAGCGCAGCAGCTCGCCGACGAGGCTGGAGCGGAGGTCGGCGGTCGCCCCGCGCAGCCGCCGGGGCAGCCCGGTCATGCTGACCAGCCGCAGGGTGTTGGTGGCCTGCTCGATGACGACGAAGCCGGCCGCGTCCGCGCCGGTGAGCTCGATAAGACCCGACGTGACGCGGTCGAGGACCGCGGGAAGCTCCAGCTCGGTGTTGAGGTCGGCCACCACGTCGTTGAGCCGCCGCACGAGACGGATGCGCTCGGCGGTCTGGTGCTGAACGGCCTCGTCCTCCCGCACCGGGCGGTAGAGGCCGACCCAGCCGAGGAACTCACCGTCCTCGCCGCGCATGGCGCTGGCGACCGCCCGGGTGTCGATCAGCCGGCCGTCGCGGTGCAGTCGCCGGGTGAGGAACGAGATGTGACCGCCCTCGCGGACGCGTTCGAGCACGGCGCGGTGCTCCGCGGTGTGCTCCTCGGGGACGATGCGCATCGGCCGGCCCAGCACCTCATCCGCCGTCCAGCCGAACATCCGCTCGGCGGCAGGGTTCCACAGCCGGACGGTCAGGTCGGCCCCCAACGCGATCATCGCGTCGGCGGAGGAGTCCACAGCCGCACGCATCATCGCGTCAGACGAGCTCACGCGGCCCATAGTGCCACCCGCACCGCGTCCCTATGCGAAGGTCAGCACCAATCCACACTTGCGGCATCGTTTCTGGTTGGGCGCCGTCTGCACCCAGTCGTGATCACACTGCGCCATCGTGATCGCCTCCCGCCACTCCGTACCCCCATCATGACGGGCGCGACGACGCCGTGACGTGCGATTTGCCGTCTTCCCCCCGACCAGCTAGCCACGACCAGCTCGCCCCGACCGACCTCCCGGCCACCCCGACCGACCTCCCTGGTCATCGGCGAATGAGACCGATCGCGCCGGTGACCGCCGCCGCGACGGCGAAGGACAGGAGCGAGGCGCTCATCCAGTCCGCCGGAGTGAAGTGCAGCGCGCTCTGCGCGTGCGTCCACATCCGCGACCACCATCCGACCTGACCGGGGTTGATGAGCTGGTACGTCGCGATGCCCGCCGCCCACGCGACGACCATCCCCCAGCGGGCGGGCGCCCGGTCGGAGACGTCCCAGCCGCGCCGCCCGGTGAAGCAGAAGAAGTCCACGGCCAGCACGCCGAGCATCGGCACGAACACCGACCCGATCAGCGTGAGGAAGCCCGAGTAGTTGTTCATGTTCAGGACGAGGGCGAGCAGCGTCGTCAGGGCACCCAGCGCGATGGTGAGCAGCCGCCGGTCCACGCGGGGCACGAGGTTCTGGATCGAGACCGCGGTCGAGTAGACGTTCGCGAACGACTGGTCGACCTCGCGCAGGACGAACACCGCGAAGAACAGCGTGCCGAGGGCGACGTGCTGGAACGGGCCGAACACCTTGGACGAGTCGCCGGCGACCAGGGCGAGCGCCAGCAGGCCCAGGACGTACGCGACGACCTGCGTCAGCCCGTACGCCACGCTCGCGGCGCCGAACGACGCCCGCTCGGAGCGGGAGTGCCGCGTGTAGTCGGCCGCCATGGGCACCCAGGAGATGGAGACGGCCAGCGCGGCGTCCGCGCCGATCCAGAAGTGGCTCCACGACCCATGGGTGAGGTTCGGCAGAGGCTGGCGGACGAGCTGCACATAGAAGTAGGCGAGGGCCAGGACGACCGCCGCCGTGACGTACCGGCGCAGGACCCGGACCGAGCCGAGCGGCCAGATGGTCAGCACGGTCGTGACCACGCCCGCGACGATGACGTACGCCCAGTGCGGGCCGCCGCCGACGAGTTCCTTGGCCGCGCCCGCGATCGTGACCAGCTCGAAGGTGCCCCAGCCGATCATCTGCAGGATGTTCATCAGGGTGGGGACGTACGAGAGGCGCGTGCCGAACAGGCCGCGCAGCAGCATCATCGCCGGGACGCCGGCACGGGTGCCGGACACGGCCGCCAGGCCGAGCATGATCCCGCCGATCACGGTGCCGACGACCATGGCGACGATCCCCGCGACGATGGGGAGCCGAGGGTTGCCCTGGGCGTCCGGCGCGAGCACCGAGTAGGCGCCGGAGAAGGCGAGGAGGCTCACGCCCAGGTTGGCCCAGAAGGCACTCTGGTCCCAGAAACTGAGGACCTTGGGAGCGGGCTGGTCGAGGGTGTACGGGGCCTCGTTGTCGAGGGGACGTTCGTCGACGGCAGTGCTCAAGGCACACTCCCTACGCCGGCATTACCCGGTCAGGTTCGAGCGGTCGGCGGCACGTGCGTAGCCGCCCTCTCAGCCCGGTCGTCGCCCGAGCTCCCGCGAGGTCTGAACTTTTCCGCCGTTAATGTACCTCGTCAGGCGACGTATGGCTCGCTGCCCGATTCACTGACCATCGGACGGCCCGCCGCGACCCAGGCGTGCATGCCGCCCGAGACGTTCGCGGTCTTCCAGCCGGCGTTGTTGAAAGCCGCGACCACCGACGCCGATCGCGCCCCCGACCGGCAGATGACGAAGACGTCCTCGCCGGTGGGCACCTCGGACGCGCGGGCGCCGAGCTGGCTGAGGGGGATGTGGATCGCACGAGGCGCGTGCCCGGCCTTCCACTCGTCCAGTTCGCGCACGTCCAGGAGGTATGCGTCGTCCGGAACCTTGGCGACCTCAACTGCGGGAACCTGGTCCCTGAAAGCATTCACAAGTCCACGGAACCACGAGCCGGCGCCCGGCGTCGAATCGTCATGAGGCAATCTCTAACCAGACTGGGACCAGCGGCCGTCGCCATCCCCGGCATCGCCGCCGCCCTGTTGCTGGGCGGTTGCGGCAGCGGGCAGGACAACGCGACGGTCAAGCCGAGCGGGCCGTCCACCCCTGGATCATCGGCGCCGGGCCAGGCGGGAAAGACCCGGCTGACCATCACCGTGCGCGAGTCGCAGACGTCGCAGGCCAAGACGCGGACGCTCACCTGCGACCCCGTCGGCGGCGACCTGGCCAAGGCCAAGGAGGCGTGCGCGGCGCTCGCCACGGCGGGCGCGGCGGGCAAGGACCCGTTCGCGCCGACGCCCAAGAACGTGATGTGCACCCAGATCTACGGCGGCCCCGAGACCGCCACGGTCACGGGCACCTGGAACGGCAAGAAGGTCGACTCGACGTTCAGCCGCAAGAACGGCTGCGAGATCAAGCGGTGGGGCACCCTGGGCCTGCTGTTCGGCCCGCACCCGCCGGTCCGCTGAGCACGGGCCTCCGACGCTCCGGCAGGGCCGCGGCCGTCCGCTGACACGGTCGACGGCGGCCCGCCAGGAGGGGTGACCACCCGCTGACGGCAGCGGCCCACCAGGCCGGTGGCCATCCGCCGAACGCGGTCCACGGCGACCGTGCCATGGCGCTGTGCACGCCCGAATGCGTCGCTCGCGTCGCCGAGGACCGGCCGCGCGTCACCTTCGGCGGCGGCGACCAGGAGGGTGTCCCCACCCGGATGGAGTCGCCGCTCGCCGCGCGCGGCCTACTTGAGCAGGCGGGACATCCGGCGGTCGGCCAAGGGCTTGCCGCCCGTCTGGCAGGTCGGGCAGTACTGCAGGGCGGAGTCCGCGAACGACACCTCTCTGATCGTGTCGCCGCACACCGGGCACTTCTGACCTGCCCGGCCGTGCACCCGCAGGCCCTCCTTCTTCTCGCCCTTGAGGTCCTTGGCCGCCAGGCCGCGGGAGCGCTCGACGGCATCGCCGAGCGTGCGGACGATCGCGTCGTACAGCGTCGCGACGTCCTCGTCCGTGAAGCTCGCCGCCAGCTTGAACGGCGACATCCGCGCCACGTGCAGGACCTCGTCGGAGTAGGCGTTGCCGATGCCGGCGATCACGCTCTGGTCGCGCAGCAGTCCCTTGATCTGGGTGCGCCGGCCTTCGAGGATGCCCTTCAGCGTGTCCACGGTGAAGCCGTCGGTGAGCGGGTCGGGGCCGAGCGAGGCGACACCCGGGACCTCCGCGGCGCCGCGCACGACGTAGACCGCGAGCCTCTTCTGGGTGCCCGCCTCGGTCAGGTCGAACCCGGATCCGTCGTCGAGGTGCACCCGGAGGGCCAGCGGGCCCTTGCCCGGCCGGGGCGGCGCCGGCGGCAACGCGTCCTTCCAGCGCAGCCAGCCCGCGCGGGCCAGGTGGATGACCAGGTGCAGGCCGTCGACGTCCAGGTCGATGAACTTTCCGTGGCGTGCGACCCCGGTGACGGTCAGGCCGTTCAGCGCGGTGATCGGCGGATCGTACGTCTTCAGCGACGAGATGGCGGCCACGTCGATCCGCGCGATCGCCCGCCCGACGGCGTGCTCGCGCAGGAAGGCGGCGAGGGACTCCACCTCCGGCAGCTCCGGCATGGTCCCAGGGTACGGCTCCGTCCACAGGCTGTGGACGATCGCCGCCAGGCCACCGGAAACATCGCCGCCGGGCCACCCGAAACATCGCGGCCAGGCCGCCCGGGAGAACTGTGCCTCGACCGTCGGGCGGGACCTTCGGCCCTTGGCCGGGCGCAGCCCGCACGGCGATCCTGATGGGGGGAGTCCGGCGTGGCCATCACCGTCGCCCTGGGCGGCGACACGATGCTGGGACGCGGGGTCGCGGAGCGAATCGCCGTGTCCGGGCCGTACGGGCTGTTCGCCGACGAGGTGCGGCGGATGTTCCGTTCCGCCGACCTGTCGCTGATCAATCTCGAGTGCTGCGTGTCCGCGCGCGGCCGGCCCTGGCCGGCCCCCGGTAAACCGTTCCACTTCCGCGCCCCGCCGCGAGCCGTCGACACCCTCACCGACCTGGGGATCGACGGTGTGACGCTGGCCAACAACCACGCGCTGGACTACGGCCACGAGGCTCTGACGGACACGCTCGCGCACCTGGCCCACGCAGGCATCCGGGCCGTCGGTGCGGGGCCCGACCTGCCGCGGGCGCGCGAACCCGCCCTCTTCGACCTCGGGGACGCGCGTGTGGCCGTCCTCGGCGTCACCGACCATCCGCCCGACTTCGCCGCCTGCGCCGACCGGCCCGGGGTCGCGTACGCCGACCTGCGCCACGGGGTCCCGGCCTGGCTCACCGACCGGATCCGCGCGCTGTCCGCCGACGGGGTCCTCGTGCTCGTCCTGGCGCACTGGGGCCCGAACATGACCACCGAGCCCCTCCGGTACATACGGGCGGCGGCGCGGGCGCTGGTCGACGCCGGGGCGACGCTGGTCGCCGGGCACTCCGCGCATGTCTTCCACGGCGTGGGCGGCCGCGTCCTGTACGACCTCGGCGACCTCATCGACGACTACGCCGTGGACCCGGTATTGCGAAACGATCTGGGTCTCATGTTCCACGTGAAACTGGAGGGGCGTCGGATCGCCGGGCTCACCGCCGTCCCGCTGACGCTCGAGTACGTCCGTACCCGTCTCGCCACCGGCGCCGACCACGCCTGGATCCACAAGCGGTTCGCCGCCGCCTGCGCCGCGTTCGGCACCACCGTCACCGAGGAGGAGGACGGACGACTCGCCGTGGCAGCCCCCGTACCGGACGGATGACCGGAGAGCAGCCCTGGTACCGGACGGCGCCTCCGTCAACGCCGTGAGCTGCGTCGATCCGGCCCCGCTCTTTGACGATGCCTCCACCATGACCCAAACTGGAGTTAGGGGCCACCGTAAACAACTGGGAGCGGCAACGGGCGGAGGTGGCCATGTCGTTCACGGAAATCACCAAGGTGCTGGGCACCTGGTGGCCAGACGGATCTCCCGACGGGGCGGGGCCGAACGCGGGGCAGCCGGATCTCCGGACGCCGACGATCACCGCGGATGACGGCGTCCGGCTGCACGTCGAGGTACAGGAGGCCGCCGACGCCAGGGTGACCGTCGTCTTCTGCCACGGGTTCCTGCTCAACTCCACCAGCTGGCACGTCCAGCGGGACGCGCTGGCCGGCCGGGCCCGCGCCGTGCTCTGGGACCTCCGCGGGCACGGCCGATCCGGCTGGGGGGATCCGCCGAACGCCACCATCGACCAGCTGGGCCGCGATCTGTACTCGGTGCTCGAGGCGGCCGCGCGGGAGGGGCCGGTCGTCCTGGTCGGCCACTCGATGGGCGGCATGGCGATCCTCGGGCTCGCCGAGGCGCATCCGGAGCTGTTCGGCGAGCGGATCGTCGGCGTGCTCCTCGCCGCGACCTCCTCCGGCGACCTGTCCTCCGTGACGATCGGGCTGCCGGAGCGCACGGCCCGCGTCCTGCACCGCATGGTCCCCGTCGCGCTGACCACGCTCCGCCACCAGGCCCGGCTCGTGGACGCGGCCCGGCTGCCGCTCGGCGGGATGTCCTTCGTGCTGACCCGGTCGTACCTGTTCGGCGCCCGCGTGTCGAAGGAGGTCGCCGAGGTCACCACCCGGCTGATGAGCTCCGTCCCCATCGAGGTGATCGCCGACTTCTACAAGGAGCTCATCGCGTACGACAAACGGGCCGCGCTGCCCGCGCTCGGGCGCGTGCCCGTGCTCGTCATGGTCGGCGACCGGGACCTGATCACGCCCGTACGGCACGCCGAGGCCCTCGCCGCCGAGATCCCCGGCGCCGAGCTCGCGGTGATCCCCGGCGCCGGGCACCTGCTGACCCTCGAACGCGCCGCCGACGTCAACCGGCACCTGTGGGCTCTCCTCCGGCGCGCCACTGGCCTCGAACCGCCCGCCGAGCCCACCGTCGTCAACGGCCAGGACCCGGCCCCGCGCCTCCGTCCTGAGCGCAAGCCCCTGCTCGGAGGGCGCGCCGCACGCCGGGAGAAGGGCCGCCGGAGGAGCTGATCCGTCCCGTACGCGACGCTCGGGGAAGCGGCGTCACCGGCCGCGGCAACAACAGGTGACATCCCCCACCCGAGAGGGTCGCATGACCGAGACGAGAAGCCCGTGAGAGCCGAGGCGGGCGCCGAGACGGACGCCGAGGTGATCGAGGCCTCGCTGCGCGAACCGGAGCGGTTCGCGGCCCTGTACGACCGGCATCACACGACGATCCACCGGTACCTCGCCCGGCGGCTCGGCCGCGACGAGGCCGACGATCTGATGGCCGAGACGTTCCTGATCGCCTTCCGGCAGCGGGCCCGCTACGACCTGGCGTTCTCGAACGCCCGGCCCTGGCTCTACGGCATCGCCACCCACCTGGTCGGACGGCACCACCGGGCGGAGGACCGCTTCTGGCGGCTCATCGCCAAGACCGGCGTCGACCCGGCGATCGAGTCCCCGAGCGAGCGCGTCACCGAGCGCGTCAGCGCGCAGGGCATACGCCGCGAACTCGCGGCGGCGCTCGCCAGGCTGCCACGCGGACAGCGCGACGTCCTGCTGCTCACCGCTGCCGGCGGCCTGTCCGCCGACGAGATCGCCTCCGCCCTCGGCATCGCCAAGGGCACCGTCCACTCCCGGCTCAACCGGGCCCGTAAGAAGACCCGCGACGCGCTCGGCGGCACCGACCCTCGGATCGTCGGAGAAGGAGTTCACCCATGAACGAGCTCGAGCGCATGTGCGCCGAGGTCCCGCCGCCCGCCTCCACAGCGGTGATCGAAGGGCGTCGCCGCCTCCTCGCCGCCGCCCAGGGTGTCCCGGCGACGACGCCGTCGCGCCGGCCGTTCCGGCTGCCCCGTGCGGGCGTCGTCGGCGCCCTCGCGGTCGCGATCGCCGCCGGTGTCACGATCGCGCAGAACGTCGGCGGCACCGATGGTCACGGCCATCCGCGCCCGGTGATCCCCATCATCCCCGCCGGCCCGGTCGCCAATGCCGAGGACGTGCTGAAGCGCGCGGCCAGCGCCGCGGATTCCCGGCCGTTCGCGCCCCGCCCGGACCAATGGATCTACGTGGAGTCCCACCAGCGCTTTCCCGCGATCGGAACCCGCGTGAACACCCCGAAGACGCCGCTCGTGAAGTTCGTCGAGCGCACGTGGTGGCGTGCCGACGGCACACAGATCGCCCGGACGCAGGAGGGCCAGTACGGCGACGGGAAGCTCCGGATCGAGAACGGCAATCAGCTCTGGAAGCACAACTATCCGCTGCTCGCCGCCCTGCCGACCGACCCGGCGGCCCTCGACGCCTGGGTCGCCTCCCACGAGTTCATCGGCGGCATGAAACCGAAAAACGCGGAGGAGCGGGCAGCCGCGCTCTACGGCCAGTACTGCGCCATCCTGCGGAACGGCGTTGCACCGCCCAAGGTCGTGGCGGCGGTCTACCGGGCGATCGCCCGCATCTCCGGTGTCACGCTGCGGAAGAACACCGTCGACCTGGAGGGACGCCCGGCCATCGCGGTGGGACGCGTCGAGGAGGGCTACCTGTTCGTGGAGATCCTCATCGATCCCAAGACGTACGCCTATCTCGGCGAGCGCGACATCGCCGTCAAGGACCACGCGTCCACGGCCCTGGACGGCAGGTCGACGATCAAGAAGGGTGCCATCCTCAACCTCGAGACGCACGCCACCCCGACGATCGTCGACCGGCCGGGCCAGCGCCCCTGACCTGTCATCCACGCCTACGGCCTGAAGCAGTGATCACCGATGCCCTGTGCGGGCGAGGCGGACGCCTCGCCCGCACAGGGCATCGGTGCGCGGTCAACCGGAGACGAGTTTGACGATCGCCACCACGCCCACGCAGACGATCACGCCGCGCAGGATCGGCGCCGGGAGCCGGCGTCCCAGACGCGCGCCGAGGTAGCCGCCGACCATCGACCCCAGCGCCACGAGCGCCACGGCCCGCCAGTCGACCTTGGCGACCAGGATGTACAGCACGGCCGCCGTGGCGTTCACCAGCAGGGTGAGGGCGTTCTTGGCCGCGTTGACCCGTTGCAGGTGCTCGTCGAGGAAGATGCCGAGCAGGCCGACCAGCAGCACGCCTTGAGCCGCACCGAAGTAACCCCCGTAGACACCGGCGGCGAACACGCCCAGCAGGAGCCATGGTCCGCCGTGCGCGCGCCGGGGCCGGTCGGACAGCCATCGGCTGAGCCTGGGCTGGATGAGGACCATGACGCAGGACAGCCCGATCAGCACGGTGACGACGGTGGTGAACGCCTGTTCGGGCAGGTTCAGCAGCAGCAACCCGCCGAGCAGCGAACCCAGCACCGAGGCAGGAGCCAGCCGGGCGAGGCGGCCGCGCTGCCCCTCGAGCTCGGCGCGGTATCCCAGGACTCCGGTGACCCCGCCAGGGACGAGGCCGATGTTGTTCGAGACGTTCGCGGTGATGGGGGGCAGGCCCACAGCGAGCAGCGTCGGGAAGGTGATCAATGATCCCGATCCGACGATCGCGTTGATGGTGCCGGCCGCTATCCCCGCCGCGAGCACCGCCACCATCGCCCAGGGGCGGCTGGACATCATGAACACGGCGCCGCATCCCGCGACGAGGACGACCAAGCCGACGCCCACAAGCGCCCGGCGAACGGGGGATCTCATGGCTCTCGACTCTAGACCCCATCTTGCTATACAAGACAGTTGTCTCATATGTCGATACGGGCGGCCACCCGCGTACGATCCGGGCACCGGGCGGCTTGACCTTGACGCCGGTGTGAAGGGTTACCGTCGCTGACGGCCACGGATCAGGGAGGAACCGGTGCGGATCGGTGAGCTGGCCGAGCGGGCCGGGGTGAGCACGCGGGCGCTCCGCTACTACGAGCAGCAGGGGCTGCTCCCCGCGCGCCGTGCCGCGAACGGCTACCGGGAGTACGACGAGTCGGACCTCCGCCTGGTGGTGGAGATCCGCTCGCTGCTGACGGCGGGTTTCACGCTGGAGGACGCCCGGCCGTTCGTGGACTGCCTGCGGTCGGGCCAGTCGACGGGTTCCGCCTGCCCGGAGTCGGTCGCCGTCTACCGGCGCAAGCTCGCCGAGATCGACGCCGAGATCCGCGGCCTGATCACGCGGCGGATCGACGTGGCCGACCAACTGGCGCGGGCCTGCCCGGGCTGCGCCCTTTTCCCGGAGGGAACAGATGATCACGCTGACCAGCGAGAACTTCGACGAGCACGTACTCCGCGGCGAGACGCCGATACTGGTCGACTTCTGGGCGGATTGGTGCCCTCCGTGCAAGATGATCGCTCCGATCCTGGAGCAGATCGAGACGGAGTACGGCGACCGCCTCCGGATCGCCAAGATCAACGGTGACGAGAACCCGGAGATCGTGGAGCGGTACGGCGTCATGGGCTTCCCCACGCTGAACCTCTACCGAGACGGCCAGGTGGTCCAGCAGATCATGGGCGCCCGTTCCAAGCGCCGCCTCCTCGCCGACCTGGCCGGCCACCTCTGAGGTGAGCGGTTGACCCTCACACTGATGTGAACCTTGCACAGTGCCGCCATGACGGCTGAGACGCTCCACCACGTCGGGTTCGGCGATGGCACCCCGATCCTGATGGTGCACGGGTTCACGATCGACCACCGGCTTCTGCTCCCCCTCGAGGCGGCGTTCACCGGCCGGGCGGGCTGGCGCCGGTTGTACGTCGACCTGCCCGCCCACGGCCGGTCGCCCCGCCTGCGGGGCCCGGCCACGGCCGACGCCGTGGCGGCGGAGCTGATGACCTTCATCGGCGAGGCCGTCGGCTCGGAGCCGTTCGCGATCGCCGGCATCTCCTTCGGCGGGCAGCTGGCCCGCCACGTCGTCGCCGAGCTCGGCGAGCAGGTGATCGGCATGTGCCTGCTCGCACCGGCCATCCGGCCCGCCGGGCGGCGCGACCTTCCCCTACGGCAGGTCCTCGCCCGCGACGACGAGCTGCTGGCGTCACTCGACCCGGACGACCGCGCCACCTTCGCCGACGTCGCCCTCTGGCAGACCACCGAGGGGTGGGTCGCCTTCCGCGACCACGTGCTGCCCGGCCTCCGCGCCCATCACCGCGGCGACGCCGAAGACCTCGCCACGGCTCTCATGCTGTCCGTCACGCCGGAGACCCGCTTCACCACCCACGACGGCCCTCATCTCCTGGTGACGGGGCGTCAGGACCACCTGGTCGGCTGGCGGGACCAGCAGGCTCTCCTGGAGCACTATCCGCGCATGACGTACGCCGTCCTCGACGGCGCCGGCCACAACGTCCACCTGGACCGTCCCGGCACGGTCCACGCGCTGTTCGGCGACTGGCTCGACGCGGTGAGCGCGCGGTGAGCGGGCGGTGAGGGGTCCCCGCCACTGTTGCCCCATCGCCGGATCCACCGAGGACCGGCCGCTGAGTGAGGAGCAGGGCGATGGGGATACTGACCGGCAAGACGGCGCTGGTGACGGGTGGCTCGCGGGGGATCGGCCGGGCGGTCGCGCTGCGGCTGGCGGCCGAGGGCGCGCTGGTCGCCGTCCACTACGGCGGCAACGACGCGGCGGCCAAGGAGACCGTGGCTCGGATCGAGGAGGCGGGCGGCCGGGCGTTCACCGTCCGGGCGCGGTTCGGCGACGACGGCGCCGTGGACCGGCTGTTCGAGGGCCTGACCGCGGGGCTGGCGGGACGTGGGCTGGACATCCTCGTCAACAACGCGGGCATCAGCTCGGTCAGCCCGATCGCGCAGATCACCCCCGAAGAACTCGACCGAGTGCTCACGATCAACGTCACCACTCCGTTCTTCGTGGTCCAGCGCGCGCTGCCGCTGCTGAACGACGGCGGCCGCGTCATCAACATGGGCTCGACGGCCAGCCGGTTCGCGGTCTCCACGCAGATCGGCTACACGATCAGCAAGGCTGCCCTGGAGTCGATGGCGCCATCGCTGGCCAACGAGCTCGGCCGGCGCGGCATCACCGTGAACACGGTCGCGCCCGGCGCGGTGCGGACCGACATGACCGCGGGCTACACCTCGATCCCCGAGATGGTCGCCGGACTCGAGGCGATCACGGCGCTCGGGCGGCTCGGGGAGCCGGAGGACGTCGCCGACGTCGTCGGGTTCCTGGCGGGCCCGCAGGGGCGGTGGGTGACGGGCCAGACCATCGACGTCTCGGGCGGGACCTACCTCGGCCCGATCGCCCCCTGATGAGCGAACCCGACCGGCCCGCCCTCAGCGGCCATCCCGGCATTACGGGCACCGGTGGATAATCACCGGCATGCGGTTCGGAATCCTCGGCGAGACCCGGGCGTGGCGCGATGACGGAGCCGAGGTTCCGCTGGGCGGGCCGGCCCGCCGCGCGCTGCTGACCCTGCTGCTCGTACGCCCCGGTGAGGTCGTGTCGGCCGACCGGCTGGGCGACGAGATCGACCCGGACGGGGCACTGTCGGCACACGCGCTGCAGTCCCAGGTGTCCCGGCTCCGTACGGCCCTGGGCTCCGAGGCCGCGATCGAGCGGGCCGGGGCGGGTTACCGGATCGTGGTGCCACCGGACGACGTGGACGCCTGCCGTTTCGAGCGGCTCGCTCAGGACGGCCGGGCGGCGCTGCGCGACGGCGACGCGGAACGCGCGGTCACGCTGCTCCGCGACGCGCTGGAGCTGTGGCGGGGCCCCGCGCTGGCCGACATCGCCGAGGGCGAGACGGCGCAGGCCGCCGCCGTACGGCTGGAGGAGCAGCGGCTCGGAGCGCTCGAGGGCCGGATCGAGGCCGAGCTGCGGCTCGGCGAGAACCGCGTCCCCGAGTTGCGCGAACTGGTCGGCCGCCACCCGCTCCGGGAACGGCCGGCGGCGCTGCTGATGCGGGCGCTGGCCGCCGAGGGCGGGCAGGCCGAGGCCCTCGTCGTGTTCGAGGCGACGAGACGGCGTCTGGCGGACGATCTGGGCGCCGACCCCTCGGCCGAACTGACCGCGCTGCACCGGGAGCTGCTGAGCGCCGACCCGTCGCCGTCGCCGGCCGCGCCGCCCGTCCCGCTGACGGCCTTCGTCGGCCGCGACGACGAGGTGGCCGAGGTCGCCGACCTACTGCGCGTGGCCCGGCTGGTCACGCTGATCGGCCCCGGCGGCGTCGGCAAGACCCGGCTGTCCGTCCAGGTCGCCGGTGCCGTGACCGACGAGGTCTGCTTCGTCGAGCTGGCGTCGCTGCGCGACGGCGCGGGGCTGCCGCAGGCGCTGCTGGGCGCGCTCGGCCTGCGTGAGAACGGGCTCCACCTGGGAAGCGGCGCGCAGACGCCGCTGGACCGGCTGATCACCGCCCTGTCGGACCGCGTGCTCCTGCTCGTCCTGGACAACTGCGAGCACGTCGTCGACGACGCCGCCGCGCTCGCGGCGCGGCTGCTCGCGACCTGCCCGCGCCTGCGCGTCCTCGCCACGAGCCGCGAACCGCTCGGCGTCATCGGCGAGCACCTCATGCAGGTGCGGCCGCTCGACGCCCAGGCCGCCGTACGCCTCTTCACCGACCGCGCCCAGGCCGTCCAGCGCGGTTTCACCGCCGACCCCGAGCTCGTACGGCGGATCTGCGCGGCCCTCGACGACCTGCCGCTGGCGATCGAGCTCGCGGCGGCGCGCCTGCGGACGCTGCACGTCGGCGACCTCGCGGCACGGCTGGACGACCGGCTCGGTGTCACGGCGCGCGGCAGCCGCGGAGTCGACGACCGGCATCGGACGCTGCGCGCGGTGGTCGCGTGGAGCTGGGACCTGCTCCCCGAGCCCGAGCAACGGGCCGCGCGCAGGTTCGCCGTCTTCGCCGGAGGCGCGACTGCCGAGTCCGCCGTACGCGTCTGCGACACCGACCCCGACACACTGGAGTCGCTGCTCGACAAGTCGCTCCTGGAGTTCACGGGCGGCCGCTACCGGATGCTGGAGACGATCCGCGCCTACGCCGCCGAACGGCTCGACGCGTCGCGGGAAGGCGAGCCGGTACGGTGTGCGCACGCCCGGCATCTCCTGGAGCTGGTGCGGACCGCCGATCCGCATCTGCGCCGGGCTGAACAGCTGGAGTGGCTGCCCGTCCTCGCGGCTGAGCACGGGGACCTCCTGGCGGCAGTGCGCTGGGCGGTCGAGGCCCAGGACGTGGAGACGGCCCTCGACCTGATCGCCGCGGCCTCCCACTACCTGTGGATCCGCGGCGCGTCCGCTTCGATCGCGGCCCAGGCGACGGCGTTGCTCGACGTGATCGGCGACGAGCCCGCCGGTCGCGGCGAGGAGTACGTGATGTGCGTCCTGTCGGCGGCGAGCGGGCGGCCGGTCTGGCAGCGGCACCGCGTCCCGGCCGCGAAGGCCCTCACCGCCGCGTGGTCCGGCACCGAGCCGGGCCGCTACCCGGTCGTCCTGCTCATGTGGATGATGCGGAACGCCGGCGACGGGGACGCCCACGGCGCGTTCGCGCTGGTGGCCTCCCAGTGCGAACGCCCCGACCCGTGGGTGCGGGCGGCCGCGCGGTACGTCTCGGGCTTCGGGCCGCTCGGGGAGGGCGACACCACCTCGGCCGAGCGCGTCTTCGCCTCGGCCGTCGAGGGGTTCCGCTCGCTCGGCGACCGGTGGGGAACCGCGCTGGCCCTCGACTCGCTCGCCGGCCTGGCGGGCACGCGCGGGGACCGGGCGACGGCCCTCGCGTTGACCGACGAGGCGCTGGCCCTCACCGAGCGGCTCGGTGCCCTGGAGGACAGCGCCGACCTCCTGGTCAACCGGGGTGACCACCTCCTCGCGCACGACGCGGCGGCGGCGCGCGCCGACTACGAGAAGGCCGCCGGTCTCGCCCGCCGCGCAGGCAGCGCCACCTGCCTGGCGGCGGCACTGCGCGGGCTCGGCGACATCGCGCTGTCGGCGGGGGACCCGGCCGAGGCGAGCCGACGGTACGACGAGGCGCTGGAGCGGCTCGACCCGCACTGGATCAAGAGCGCCGGCAACCGGGTGCGTACACTCGCCGGCCTCGGCCGCGTCGCCGAGGCGCGCGGCGACCACACAGAGGCACGGGCACGCTACCGGGAGGCCGCCGAGTCCGCGGCGGCCGTGATGGGGACGGCCACCCCGGAGTCCCTCCGCGCGATGGGACTCCCCGAGACCGTCGTCGAGACGGTGAGCGCGGGGTGAGCCGCCGGTGAGCGCTCCCAGCGAAGCTCACCGGCATGAAGAACCTCAACGTCCTGATCTCCGGCGCCTCCGTCGCCGGCCCCGCGCTCGCCTACTGGCTCCACCGTCACGGCTTCACCCCCACGATCGTGGAGCGTGCTCCGGCCCTCCGCGACGGCGGCTACGCGGTCGACTTCCGAGGCGAGGCGCACCTGACGGTCCTGCGCCGCATGGGCATCCTCGCCGACCTCGAACGCGCCCGAACCGGCATGGGTTACATGTCGTACGTCAACGACAAGGGCCGGGCGGTGGCCAAGATGCCCGCCGACCTGTTCGCCGGCGACATCGAGATCCTCCGCGGCGACCTGTCCCGCATCCTGTACGACGCAACCAGGCAGCACACCGAGTACATCTTCGGCGACTCCATCGGCTCGCTCACCGAGGACGCCCACGGCGTGCACGTCACCTTCGAGCGCAGCGCCCCGCGCAGGTTCGACCTGGTCATCGGCGCCGACGGCCTGCACTCGAACACCCGCCGCCTGACCTTCGGCCCGGAAGAGCAGTTCGTAAAGCACCTGGGCGTCTACTGCGCAATCTTCACCACGTCCAACTTCCTCGACCTCGACCACACCGGACACGCCTACCGCACCGGCAACCGGCTCGTCGCGCTGTACAGCGCCCGCCACAACACCGAGGCCAAGGCCGCGTTCTACTTCGGCTCACCGGATCTGGACCTCGACCGCCGCGACGTGGCACGACAGCAGGCCGTTCTCACCGAACAGTTCACCGGCAACGGCTGGGAGAGCGACCGGCTACTCCGCGAGATGCAGTACGCACCCGACTTCTACTTCGACTCGGTCGGCCAGGTCCACATGGACTCCTGGTCGCGCGGCCGGATCGCCCTGGTCGGCGACGCCGCGTACTGCCCGTCCTCCTTGTCGGGCATGGGCTCGGGCCTCGCCCTCGTCGGCGCGTACGTCCTCGCCGGCGAACTGGCCGCCGCCCACGGCGACCACCGGGTGGCGTTCGCACGCTACGAGCAGGAGATGCGGGAGTACGCGAAGGGCTGCCAGAAGATGGGCGACGGCGTCGCCAAGCTCATGGTCCCGAGCAGCCGCGCCCTGGCCGCGTTCCTCAACCGCTACTACAAGGTCATGCCCTACCTGCCCGGCAAGAACATGGCCTCCAAGATCGCCCGTAAGGCCGCCGAGAACATCACCCTTCGGGATTACCGATGATGCCTACCAGCGGTTCCAGTGCAGAACCTCCTCGCGCGGGACGCGACGAGCGGGCTTGAAGTCGGTTCCGATGGTGTAGGCGAGCGGGATGAAGGCGGCGAGCATGACCTCGTCGTACGGCACGCCGAGTGCCTTGGCAAGCTCGCGTTCGAGGGGGCCTTGGGCGGTGGTCCAGACGGTGCCGAGGCCGCGGGCGCGGGCGGCGAGCACCGAAGTTCCTAGAGAACACCTTCCACGGCCTGACCCCCACCGAGCGTGACCAACTCCGCACCCTCCTCAGCAAACTCCTGCAGCCCTGAAGTCTTCGACCCAAGGTGAAGCCCCACCCACAACAAACCCACACACCCGTAGATCTTTAAAACGAAGCGAAGGACCAACCGAAGCCCAAGAGGGGGCAAGGGGCGAAGCCCCAAAAAAGAGAAGCCGAGGACAACAGCCACCAGAGCGCCGAACGCCAGCCCGAAAGGGGGCGTGGGGGGCGAAGCCCCCCACCTCGGGGGGCCCGGGGGGTCGTCCCCCCGGACAGAATGACGAAGGGGTCAGTGGGGAAGGAAGCTCCGCTTCCGACCATACTGACCCCGACACCGAGTGGGCGAGGAGGGATTTGAACCCTCACGTCCTTTCGGACACACGGACCTGAACCGTGCGCGTCTGCCGTTCCGCCACCCGCCCGGGCGCGTCCAAAGGTTAGCACCATTCGTTCCGTGGTCCGAATCGGTTGCTCGGGACGAACCTACGCACAGATACGATCGTCTAGCAGTGGAGAGGGGAGGTGCACGTGGGTGTCCTACAGCGCTTCGAGCGTCGGCTCGAGGGCATGGTCGAGGGTGCTTTCGCGCGGGCTTTCAAGTCGGAGCTCCAGCCCGTCGAGGTCGCCAGCGCCATTCAGCGCGAGATGGACGAACGCGCCGCGATCGTGGCGCAGGGTCGCACGCTGGTGCCGAACGACTTCGTCGTCGAGATCTCACACCCCGACGGTGAGCGGTTGGAGGTGTACGCCGACAGCCTGAGCCAGGAGCTGGCCAATCTCGCGCGGGAGCACGCGAAGGAGCAGGGTTACTCCTTCGTCGGGCCGGTGCGGGTGCGGTTCGAGAACGCCGATGACCTGCGGACGGGGATGTTCCGGATCCGTTCGGGCGTCATCCGTGGTTCGACGGTCGAGGGCGGTGAGATCCGCCAGCCGATGAGTGACATGCCGCCGCCGCCGCGCGGGTTCGCGGGTGGCCGGCCGCGGTTGCTGGTGAGCACGGAGGGTCAGCCGAGTCACACGTACGATCTGACGACCCCGGTGACGCTGCTCGGCCGGGGCACCGATTGTGATCTTCGGCTTGTCGATCCGGGCGTTTCCCGGCACCATGCCGAGATCAGAGTCGAGGGCCCGGAGGTGGTTGCGGTTGATCTAGGGTCGACAAACGGCACTTTCGTGAACGGCCAGCCGATCCGTCGCGTGACGTTGCACGATGGCGCACGTGTGACGCTGGGCCGTACAACCCTGGTGTTCCGCCGCGATAGGGAGTAGCTCCGACTCCGATGAACCAAATCACCCTGACGCTCATGAAGGTGGCGTTCCTAGCCGTGTTGTGGCTGTTCGTCATCGCGGCCGCGGGCGTCATCCGTGCCGACCTGTGGGGTTCGAAGGCCGCTGCGAAGGCGGCGCGGCCTCGGCAGGCCGCTCAGCCCGCCCGGCCGCCTCGGTCGGCGGCGCCGCCGCGTGCCAGGCGGGCGGACCCGACCAAGCTGGTGATCACCGAAGGTGCCCGGGCCGGCACGACGATGGATCTCGTCGGCACGGAGATAACAATGGGTCGTGCCAATGACGTCACGCTGCCTCTCGGAGACGACTACTCTTCGGGACGGCATGCCCGGCTCTTCTCGCAGAACGGTCAGTGGTTCGTGGAGGATCTCGGTTCGACGAACGGCACCTTCCTCGGGCGCGCCAAGGTGAGCAGGCCGGAACCCGTCCCCGTTGGCGTACCGATCCGCATCGGGAAGACCGTCATAGAGCTGCGCAAATGACCATCGGAATTCGTTTCGCCGCCCGGTCGGACGTCGGCATGCTCCGCGAGGGCAACGAGGACTCGGCGTACGCCGGGCCCCGGTTGCTCGCGGTGGCCGACGGCATGGGCGGCCATGTCGGCGGCGAGATCGCCAGCGCCGCGGCCATCGAGACCCTGAAGCCGCTCGATCACGACGTCCCTCCGCATGAGCTGGTCGGCGTACTCGAGCAGGCGGTGCATCGCGCCAACGAGACGTTGCACAGCATCGTCGAGGACGATCCGTCCCTGCAGGGGATGGGCTGCACTCTGACCGCGATGCTCTGGAACGGCCCGCAGGTCGCCCTCGTCCATATCGGCGACTCCCGCGCGTACCTCCTGCGGAACGGCGAGCTGTTCCAGATCACCCATGACCACACCCTCGTGCAGTCGCTCGTCGACGAGGGCCGGATCACCCTGGACGAGGCCGCTTCACACCCGCAGCGTTCCCTGTTGCTGCGGGCGCTCGACGGCCGGGGCGAGGTCGATCCGGACATCTCGCTGCGCGAGGCGCAGATCGGCGACCGCTACCTCCTGTGCTCCGATGGTCTGAGCACGGTGGTGAGCGCGGAGACGGTCCACCACGCGCTGAGCACGGTGCCGGAGCCGGACCAGGCCGTTCGCCAGCTCATCGACCTGGCGAACCGCGGTGGCGGCCCGGACAACATCACGTGCGTGGTGGCGGACGTCGTGGAGCTGGAGCAGCAGCAGGGCCCGCCGTCGGTGCCGATCACGGCGGGTGCCGCGCAGAACGCCGGCCGTACTCGGGGCGAGGCGGACATGCCGCCGCCCGGCGCGATGGCCGGGGAGACCCCGGCGCAGCGGGCCGCCCAGCTGCGGGACCCGCAGCAGCAGCCCGCGCCCGTGACCGTGGCGGACATGCCGGCGATCGGTCATCAGCCGGAGGACACGCTGCCGCAGATGGCGGTGGGGCGGCGTCGGCGCCGCTGGCCGTGGCTGGTCGCCGCGGCCGGGGCCGTGGTCCTGCTGGCCGCGGGCGGGTCGTACGTCGCGTGGGACACGATCCAGGGGCAGTACTACGTCGCGGCGGACGACGGTCAGGTCGTCATCTACCAGGGGATCAACCAGGACATCCTGGGCTTGAAGCTGTCCCACCTGGAGGAGCGCCCGAGCCCCACGCTGAAGGTCGAGGACCTCACCGCGGACGCCCGCAACTCCGTGAGTCACACGATCGACAATCTCGACAGCCTGACGAAGGCCCGCAACACCATCGCCAGCCTGCGGCAGCAGGTCTGCCACCTGGTCGTGTCCGACAACCCGCAGGGCGTCGTGACGATCTGGAAGGGCAAGGGCCAGAAGACGAAGGGCTGCGACGAGAAGGTCATCGATACGCCCGATCCGTCGCTGCACACGAGCCAGCTCCCCAAGGCGGCCAAGGACAGCGTCCACAAGGGCATCCCCGTCGACAACATCGATCAGGCCCGCGCCAAGGTCACCGATCTGAAGGACCAAGCCGACAGGTGCAAGACGAGCTCCTCTGCCGGATCCGACTGTCCTAAGCCGAGCAATAAGCACTGATGACTTCTGTAGCCGCCGAACCCGACGTTCAGATCGCGACCCGCCCGCGGCGGAGCGCCCAACTGGCGATGCTCATCTTCGCGATGGTGATCACCATCGCGGGCTTCGCCCAGGTGGGTCTCGCCCGAGACGGCAGTCTGCCCGCCGGCATGTACGGGTACGGGATAGGCCTCGCGATCCTCGCCGCGGGTGCCTATTTCGTCGTCATCCGCTTCGCGCCGCACGCCGATCCGCTGCTGCTTCCGATGGCCGTGTTCCTCAACGGCCTCGGGCTGGCCATGATCTACCGGCTGGACCTCAAGACCAGCGCCGACCAGAAGAAGGCCATCGCCGCAGGCAAGCACATCACCTACTTCGGGCCTTCGACGACCAACCAGTTGATGTGGACCGCACTCGGCATGGTCTTCTTCGCCGTGACGCTACTGGTGCTGAAGGAGATCAAGATCCTTCAGCGGTACATGTACACGATCGGCGCCGTCGGCCTGTTCTTCCTCGCCCTCCCGGGCTTCCTGCCCTCATCGATCAGTGGCGCGCTGGGCGCGAAGATCTGGATCCGCATCGGCGGTATCTCGATCCAGCCGAGTGAGTTCTCCAAGCTCGCGCTGGTGGCGTTCTTCGCCGGATACCTGGTCAACAAGCGTCAGTCGCTGTCGATCGTGGGCAAGAAGCTCGGTCCGGTGAACCTGCCCCGAGCCCGTGACCTCGGCCCGATCCTCGTCATCTTCGTGATCTGCCTCGGCGTCCTGGCGCTGGAGAACGACTTCGGCACGGCCATCCTGTTCTTCGGGCTGTTCGTCAGCATGCTGTACGTCGCGACCGAGCGCTTCATGTGGGTCATGATCGGCGTATTGCTCCTGGCCCTCGCCTGTCTGGTCGCGCCGGAGATACCGCACGTCGCGCAGCGAATCGACACCTGGCTCGATCCGCAGGCGTACTTCGACGGCGGCTGCCGGATCGGCGGAAAGATCATCAACCAGACGCACGCCGACGTCTGCGCCGCCAAGGGCGGTCAGTACGTCGCGGACAGCAGCCAGCTGATGTTCGGCCTGTTCTCGATGGGACAGGGCGGCGTGCTCGGCACGGGCCTCGGGCAGGGCGAGCCGTGGCGGACCCCGCTGTCCTACAGCGACTTCATCTTCACCTCCTTCGGCGAGGAGCTCGGCCTGACCGGCGTCATGGTCATCCTCCTGGTGTACGGGCTGATCGTGCAGCGGGGCATGAAGGCGGCGCTGGCGACGAAGGACAACTTCGCGAAGCTGTTCGCCGGCGGTGTGTCGTTCGTCTTCGCGCTCCAGGTCTTCGTCATCGTCGGCGGTGTCACCAAGCTGATCCCGCTGACCGGTCTGACCACACCGTTCCTCGCCCAGGGAGGGTCGTCGCTGCTCGCCAACTGGATTCTGATCGCCATTCTGATCCGCATCAGCGACACGGCGCGGAGACCCGCGCCGCAGCCGATACAGGACGAGGGAATGACCCAGGTGGTGAGCACGAGGTGAACAAGCCGCTCCGTAAGGTCGCGGTGGCCGGCCTGCTGTTGATGGTCATTCTGATCATTAACGTGAACTACATCCAGGGGTCGCAGGCGGACAAGCTGAGGACCTCCTCGCTGAACTCCCGCCAGTTCGCGCAGCAGTGGCAGTACAACCGCGGCCCGATCATGGCCGGGAAGGTCACGCTCGCCTACTCCACCAAGACGGACAAGGACGGGAAGAACTACCAGCGGCACTACAACCAGGGCACGCTGTACTCCCCGATCACCGGCTACGTCAGCGTGTTCAGCCGTACGGGCCTGGAGGGCGCGGAGAACCCCCTGCTGGACGGCACCGACAAGCGGCTGGCCCTGCACAACTGGTTCGACGCCCTCGTCGGTAAGAAGGCCGCCGGTGCGACCGTCCAGACGACGATCGACCCGGACGCGCAGCAGGCCGCCTACAGCGGCGTCAAGAACCAGACGATCCGGCGCGGCGCGGCGGTCGCCCTCGACGTCAAGACGGGCGCGATCCTGGCGATGGCCTCCTTCCCGTCCTACGACACGAACGACGTCGCCGTCCACGACGGGGACAAGGCGACCAAGGCCTTCGCCGCGCTGAAGAAGAAGCCCGACCCGATGTTGAACTACGCGACGCGCGAGACGTTCGCGCCGGGCTCCTCCTTCAAGATCATCGACTCGGCCGCGGCCATCGAGGGCGGGCTGGGCACCAAGGACTCGCCGTTCGACGCCAATGAGTTCCACCTGCCCGTGACGGGCAAGACCCTGCACAACTCCGACGGCGACGAGGCCAAGTGCACCGGCTCTCCGGCGCTCATCGACTCGTTCGCGGCGTCCTGCAACTCGACGTTCGCCCGGCTCGCGGGCCAGCTGGGGCAGCAGCGGCTCGGCGCGATGGCGGCCAAGTTCGGCTTCAACACGCCCACCCAGATCGAGAAAGAGGTCTCCAGCGCCACCAGCGTCTACCCGACCAAGCAGATCGACGGCGACCAACTGGCCCGCAGCGGCATCGGCCAGGAGGTCGTCACCGCCTCGCCGCTGCAGATGGCGATGGTCGCGCAGACGGTGGCCAACGACGGCAAGATGATGAAGCCGTACCTCGTCAAGCGGGTCGTCGCTCAGGACCAGTCCGAGCTGGTGACCGCCGAGCCGAAACAGCTCGGGCAGCCGATCAGCTCCGACACCGCCCAGCAGCTCCAGCAGATGATGCGGGCGGTCGTCGAGCGCGGTACGGCGGCGAACGATGTCGGCGGTCAGGACATCGCCGGCAAGACCGGAACGGCCGAGACCGGCATCGGCGGGATCAACGAGGACTGGTTCGTCGGGTTCGCCCCGAAGGACAACCCCAAGATCGCCTTCGCCGTGGTCACCGAGGGTCCGAGTGGGTCGACCGGCGCGAAGTTCTCGGCACCGATCGCCCTGAAAATGGTCCAGGCGGTGCGCTGACGATGACTGCCCCGGACGTCCTGAGCAACCGATACGTGCTGGACGAGCGTCTGGCCGTCGGTGGGATGGGCGAGGTCTGGAAGGCCACCGACCGGCTCCTCGGCCGGCCGGTGGCGGTCAAGCTGCTCAAACAGCAGTACCTCGACGACGAGACCTTCCGGGGCCGCTTTCGCGCGGAGGCGCGGTTCGCCGCGGGGCTGCAGCACGGTGGCATCGCGCAGGTGTACGACTACGGCGAGCAGGACGACCTCGCCTACCTCGTGATGGAGCTCGTCCCGGGCGAGACGCTCTCGCGCATCCTCGCCCGCGACGGGCGGCTGTCGGTCGACACGACGCTGGACGTCATCGGGCAGGCCGCGCAGGCCCTTCAGGTCGCCCACTCGGCGGGCATCATCCACCGGGACATCAAACCCGGCAACCTGATGGTGACCGCCGACGGCACCGTGAAGATCACCGACTTCGGCATCGCGCGTGGCGGCGGCGACTCGTCGATGACCCAGACCGGCATGGTCATGGGCACCGCCCAGTACGTCTCGCCGGAGCAGGCGACGGGCAAGCGGGTGACTCCGGCCGCCGACCTGTACTCCCTCGGCGTCGTGGCGTTCGAATGCCTGTCCGGGCGGCCGCCGTTCGTCGCCGACACGCCGGTCGCGCTCGCGCTCAAGCACGTACGCGAGGAGCCTCCGCCGCTGCCCGAATCGATGGCGCGGGCCGTCCGCGGCCTGGTCGGCGCGCTGCTGGCCAAGCACCCCGAAGACCGTCCGCGCTCGGCGCGCGAGGTGGCCGAGGGTGCCTACGCCATCCGCCACTCGCTCGGCATCGGCGACGACGCCTCGGCCGAGGAGACCGCCGCCGCGCACGGATGGACGGTCCAGAGCCCGGTCGCCGACCGCTGGTCGGCGGATGGGCCGGCCTCCCGGCCGTGGTCGGGGGAGGGTCCCGCGTCCCAGCCGTGGTCGCCGGAGGCGTCCTGGACGGCAGAGAGCCCGGTGTACCGGCCGCAGGCCTCGCCCGACGCGGTCGGCTCGGCGACCGAACGGATCGGTGCCGCGCGAACCGGAGGATCCCGGAGGGCTCCCAAGCACCGACGCGGGCTCCTCCTCCCCATGGTGCTCACCGGGGCCACGGCGGCCGTCCTCATCGGCGTCGGCGTGTTCACCGTCGGTGCCCTGTGGAAGGGCCCTGGTCACACTAAGCTCGTGGACGGCAACCGGGTTCAGCAGGTCGGTCGCACCGCGCCGACCAGGCACATCCGGGGGCCCCACCTTGGCGAGCCGACGGATCGCCCCGTACCCTCGGGTTCGACCTTCGAACGGACGACCCCCAGCCCGACGCCGAGTTCGACCAAGAGCTCGGCGGCCGCCCCGAAACCGACCAGAACGAGGAGAACCCCGAAACCGACGCCTACCACGCGGACGGCGGAGCCGTCTGCGTCTCCGACACCGTCGCCTGGCGACAGTTCTCCAGGCGGCTAGGTTCGGAGAGCATGGTGTAGACGACGAGGGAAAGTGCGAGACATGACTCAGCCTCGGCTACTCGGTGGTCGCTACGAGCTCGATGGTGTCATCGGGCGTGGTGGCATGGCCGAGGTCTACCGAGCTCGAGATCTCCGTCTTGATCGAATTGTAGCGATCAAGACGCTTCGGGCCGACCTGGCCCGGGATCCGACGTTCCAGGCGCGGTTCCGCCGAGAGGCGCAGTCCGCCGCATCACTCAATCATCCATCGGTCATCGCCGTGTACGACACGGGCGAAGACGTCATGGACGGCAATCCCGTCCCGTACATCGTCATGGAGTTCGTCGAGGGCCGCACGCTCCGCGACGTCCTGCGCGACGAGCAGAAGCTGGCGCCCGAGCGGGCCATGGAGATGGCGGACGGCATCCTGCGCGCGCTGGACTACAGCCACCGCGGCGGGATCGTGCACCGTGACATCAAGCCGGCCAACGTGATGCTGACCGCCGGCGGCGAGGTCAAGGTCATGGACTTCGGCATCGCCCGCGCGATGGCCGACTCCGCCGCCACGATGACGGCGACGGCGCAGGTCATCGGCACGGCGCAGTACCTCTCGCCGGAGCAGGCGCGAGGTGAGCGGGTC
Source organism: Actinoallomurus sp. NPDC050550 (assembly GCF_040655075.1). Classification (NCBI taxonomy): domain Bacteria; kingdom Bacillati; phylum Actinomycetota; class Actinomycetes; order Streptosporangiales; family Thermomonosporaceae; genus Actinoallomurus; species Actinoallomurus sp. NPDC050550. Next base: position 85,068 of record NZ_JBFAJC010000006.1, read on the forward strand.
GACGCCCGCAGCGACCTCTACTCCACCGGCTGTGTGCTGTTCGAGTTGCTCACCGGGCGGCCGCCGTTCCAGGGCGACTCGCCGGTGGCCATCGCGTACCAGCACGTACGGGAAGAGGCGTCGCCGCCGTCGCACTACGACCCGTCCATCCCCCACTGGGCCGACGCGATCGTCATGAAGGCGCTCACGAAGGACCCGAACTACCGCTACCAGAGCGCGGCCGAGATGCGCGCCGACATCCAGCGCGCCCTGCAGGGCATGCCGGTCTCGGCCCCGACCATGGCGCTGAACGGTGGCACCCAGGTCATGCAGGGCGGCCCGCCGACCCAGGCGGCCCGGCCGACGACGATGGGCTACGACCTGCCCCCGGTGAACTACGGCGAGCCGGAGAGACCGGAGGGTCGCGGCAAGAAGGTCGCGCTCTGGCTGGTCGTCGGCCTGCTCGCCGCGGGCGCGGTGACGGCGCTGTACTTCATGTTCAGCAACGGGGGCGGCGCGAAGGAAGCCACGACGGTCGCCATCCCCTCCGGCATCGTCGGCAACGACCAGGACGCCGCCAAGCAGCAGCTCGAGGGCATCGGCATCGTCGACGGCAACATCAAGACCAAGAAGAAGTCGAGCGATCAGGTCGACAGCGGCAAGGTCATCAGCGTCACGCCGAACGAGAACACCAAGATCGACAAGGCCAAGCTGACGACCACCGAGGTCACCTTGGTCGTCTCGACCGGCAAGCCCAAGGTGACGGTGCCGCCGCTCAAGGGCAAGAGCCAGGACGAGGCCAAGAGCGCCCTGGAGGGCGTCGGCCTCAAGGTCGGCGACACGCAGAAGCAGAACAGCTCGACCGTTCCCAAGGGCAACGTGATCAGTTCGGATCCGGCGTCCGGCTCGAAGGTCGCCAAGGACACCGAGGTCATCCTGACCATCTCCGACGGGCCCGGCAAGACCGTGGTGCCGAACGAGGTCGGGAAGCCGGTCGAGGACGCCAAGGCGGATCTGAAGAGCAACGGTTTCAAGGTCCGCGTCCAGCTCGTCCCCGCGCAGGAAGGGCAGACCCCGGGCACAGTCCTCCAGCAGAACCCGAACGAGGGCGACACGGCGAACCGCAGCAGCACGGTCACGTTGATCGTCGCCAAGCAGCAGCAACAACAACCTCCGCCCAGCCCGAACCCGAGCGACACGGGAGGCGGCGGCTTCCCGAACTTCTGACGGAGTATCGGCTGAACGGCGTCCTCGTCCCTCCAGGGGCGGGGACGCCGTTCGTTTTCCGGCCGTAAGGCCGCATGGCACGGGCGCGTGCTCTCGGAGGTGTCCTGCGCCGCTTCGGGCGCCGTGAGGCGGCTTCAGGGACGCCGTAAGGCGCTCTTCCACGGACAGTGCCGCAGCACCCCGGCCAGGGGGTGGACATGAGGGAGGGCTTCCGCCGCTCGGGGGCAACGGCGGAAGCCCTCACTCGGAAGATCCGTCTTACCGCCCATGGCGTTACAGGGTCTCCCAATATTCTTTTTACCGGTGTTTTGCCCCCGGAGTCGGGGGTGCCGTAGTCGAGGTGCCGCCGTCATCGACCGTCCCGTGATCGAACTGAATCTTCGGTTCGAACCACGGGAAGACGACGTACCAGAGCAGGGCGCCGACCACGAGCACGGCCACCACGGCGGTGTAGACCCGCGTCAGCGGGCCACCGGGCAGGTGCCGCCACAGCCATCCGTACATCTTAAGAACTCGCTCCGTTCACCCGTGGGATGGAGCCGACCATCCGCCCGAACACGATGAGCCGGTGTGCGGCGGAGTACTTCGGATGGCAGGTGGTGAGTGTGATCAGCCGGTCGGTCGGGTCCTTGGAAGGATGCTCCGGCACCGGGGCCGCGACGTTGATGTCATTGGGCGACACCACCGTCATGCCGGTCACCTGGTAGATGTACTGGCGGGCCCGGGTGTCGATGAGGATCTTGTCGCCAGGGCGCAGCTCGTCGATGCGGTTGAAGGGCGCCAGGTAGGTCGTCCGGTGCCCGGAGACGACGAAGTTGCCGATCTGCCCCGGCATCGCCGTGCCCGGGTAGTGCCCGGGGCCCTTGCGCAGGTCAGCGACGGAGACGCCCTCGATGATCACATAGTGGAAGTCCTTGCCGAGCCGGGGGATCCGGATCAGGGCGAGGCCGTGGCCGAGACGCACGCGCTCGGCCGTCACGGCACCGCCCCGGGCCTTGGGCGGCGGCGCCGCCCAGGTGCGGTTGAGCTCGCTGTCCAGCTTGCGCTGCTGGGCCTGCGTGTAGGCGCCCGTCCCCCAGAGCTCGTACGCGACGAACAGCAGCAGCACGGCCCCGGCCGTGATGCACAGCTCGCCGAGGCTACGGATGAGTGTTCGCACCGTCGGGCTCCAGGGCGGTGGCGTACTTGGGCTGCACGTTGCCCGTGTAGGCGGGCAGCGTGGTCTTCTTGAGGGGCGTCACGGTGTACCCGAGTCCATATTCGGCGACGTACTGTCGGTAGACCTGGATGGCCGGCGAGGTGTCGAGCGCCGCCCGTAGCCGGCCCGGGTCGCCCGTGGCGGTGATCCGGAACGGCGGCGAGTAGACGACGCCCTGGAGGATGAGGGTATTGCCGACGCAACGGACGGCGCTGGTCGAGATCAATCGTTGATCCATTATTTGCACGCCCGTGGCACCCCCGGTCCACAGGGCGTTGACGACGGCCTGGACGTCCTGCTGGTGTACCACGAGGTCGTCGGGGCCGGGGTCGCCGGGGATCCGCCGGCCGGCGGGCGCGTCGTCGAGGGTGACGCGGACGCCGCGTCCGGTGAGCGGTGCGAAGCCCGTACGGGCCGCGAGGCGGTCGGCGTCCTCCTGGGCCGCCTTCACGCGGGCGTCCCGCTGCCCGGCCGCCCGTATGAGGCCCTCCACCTGCCGCCGCAGATGGCCATAGCGCACCTGGGAGCCCTGGTACTGCCGCTGTTCCTGGGCGATGAGCTCGGTGATCTTCGTGCGGCTGCCGCCGCGCAGGTCCGTTCCGTGCGCGGTGCTCGCGCTGGCCGTGAACAGGATGCCGGCGAAGATCGTCAGCGCGGGGATGGCGTACCGCCACGCCCGGCCGGAGCCGTTCATCCCGCCGCTGCCGGGTTTTGGCCGCATCGCGACACCCCACCGCCCCCAATAAGGTCGTACGCTGCTCACCAGCGACTACGCTAACTGACAAATTGACCCATGCGCGGACCCGGCGTGCGGCCGCGTTCCGCCCCGAGGAGAGACCCACCGTGCCCAAGTCGAAGGTCCGCAAGAAGGCCGTCTACACCCCGCCGCAGCGCTCGCAGAAGGTCTCGGTCAGCCCCCGGTGGCTGGTGCCGACGATGGTGGGCTGCTGGCTGCTCGGCCTCGCCTGGATCGCGGTCTACTACATCACCGCGAGTGTCAGCGCGACGGTGCCGGTGATCACGTCGCTGAGCAACTGGAACCTGCTGATCGGGTTCGGCGTGATCGTGATCGGCGTGGTGCTGTCGACGCGCTGGCGTTGACTTCCCCACACGGTTATCCACAGGCTGTGGATCGCCCTGTGGGTTATCCACAGCGATGATCCCCAGCTCGTCTCCTCCGCTCGTCACGGGCGGACCGTGCCGAGCCTCGTCGCTCCATGCGTCGTGTCCTCTCCCGCGCGGATCCCTTGACCCGCGCGGGAGAGGCTTCACGACGTGAGCGCGGCGGTCTGCACCACGGTGAGGATCACGAGCAGCGCCGCGACGACCGCCGACGCGGCGACCTGCACGACCTTCTGCCGCCCCCGCGGAGCGTAGGCGAACGCCACCGCGAGCACCGCACCCGTGACCAGCCCGCCGACGTGCCCTTCCCAGGAGATCCCGCGGAAGGTGAAGGTGAACATCAGGTTGATCACGATGAGGAAGACGATGCCGCGCGTGTCGACGCCGAGCCGGCGTCCGACCACGAAGAACGCCGCGAACAGCCCGAAGATCGCGCCGGAGGCGCCGACGGCGGGCTGCGACGGGTCGACGAGGTAGAGCAGGACGTTCCCGCCGATCGCCGACAGGACGTACAGCACGGTGAACCGCAGCCGGCCGAGCACCTGTTCGAGCTGCGGGCCGAGCACCCACAGCGCCCACATGTTGAACAGGATGTGGGTGATGCCGAAACTGCCCGCGTTCATCGGCATGTGCAGGAACGCCGCCGTGATGAGGCGGTACCACTCGCCGTCGACGACGCCGAATCCAGGGATCCCGCCGTGCGCGGTCATCCCGCCGACCATCTCGAACCGGTCGACGAACGGCCGCGACACCAGCTCGCCGATGTAGGCGAGGACGTTCAGGCCGATGAGCGTCAGCGTCACCACCGGCCGGGCCCGGACCCGGCCGCCGAACACCGTACGCGCCTCACGCACCGTACGGTTGCCATCGCGCACGCACTCGGGGCACTGATGCCCCACCGAGGCGACGCGCATGCAGTCCGGGCAGATGGGCCGGTCGCAGCGTGTGCAGCGGACGTACGTCTCCCGGTCCGGATGCCGATAGCACATCGATGCCTCGGGAGCCGGTGCCTGCTGCGGCGAATCGGTGCTCATCGTCGCCTTCTCGTCGGTGGCCGGTTATCCGTCTAACGACGCTCGATCGTCACCGATTCCAGAACCACGTCCTTGACCGGACGGTCGTTCCGGCCGGTTTCGGTCTTGGCGATCGCGTCGACGACCTCGGAGCCCTGCACGACCTCACCGAAGATCGTGTGGCGGCCGTTCAGGTGCGAGGTCGGGACGACGGTCACGAAGAACTGCGAGCCGTTGGTGTTCGCGCCGGCGTTGGCCATCGCCAGGAGGTACGGCCGGTCGAAGCGCAGGTCCTTGTGGATCTCGTCCTCGAACTCATAGCCCGGGCCGCCGAAGCCCTGGCCGAGCGGGTCGCCGCCCTGGATCATGAAGCCGTCGATGACCCGGTGGAAGATCGTGCCGTTGTAGAGCGGGTTGGTCGACCGCACTCCGGTCTCGGGGTGGGTCCACTCCTTCGTCCCCTCGGCGAGGCCGACGAAATTCTCGACGGTCTTGGGAGCTTTATCGGGGAACAGGCGGATGACGATGGGGCCCAGGGTGGTGTTCAGCGTCGCGATGAGTTCTCCGGCCATGGAGACCGCCTCCTTGTTTCGGGGTGTGCCCTCGGTGGGCGCGTCGGTTACCTGTCACTGAAGTAGCCAACGCTACTTGTCTTCACCGGCGTCCCGGACGACCCCGCCATCATCGTCGCGGCGGCCGCACGACATCGGCTCCGATGGCCGTACGGCATCCGACCGCGTCGGACGCGGGGCAGCCGTCCCCGGCATGCGGTCCCGGTGCCCGTACGCGTGCGGTCCTGGCGGCCGTACGGCATGCGGTTCCGGCGGCCACAGGATCTCCCTACCCGGCGGCCGTACGGCATCCTCACTGATCCGGTGATTGACATCGCCTGCCGTGGGAACAGGTTGGTCGAGACTGCACATTACGGAGGGGTATCGATGTCCCTACGATCTATGACCGGAAGGAAGCCGCAGGTCAAGCTGCGCGGTTCACGGCTGACCCAGGCGCAGAAGCGCGCCCTGCGCAGCGCGCGGCAGCTGCGTCTCTCCGGGCTCAGCCGGGCGCAGAAACGCGCCATCCGATCGGCGCAGCAGACCGCTCAGCGGACGGCGCAGACGGCACAGAGCGCCAGACAGACCGCGCAGGGCGCCAGGCTGACGGCCCAGAGCGCCGCCCAGCGGACCGTGCAGCGGGTCGCCCCCACCGCGGGTCAGGCGCGCCAGATGGCCTCGACGGGCATGCAGAACGCCCGCGTCTGGAGCGCACCGCGGCTCGAGCGGGCCGGCGCGTACGTCGAGCAAGAGCTGGGCCCCCGGGTCGGTTCGATGCTTCGCCGGACGGCCGGGCGGGTCGAGCCGACGCAGCCTCGGCGCGGTCGGCGCGGCATGGCCGCCATGCTGCTGGCCGTCGGTGGTGCCCTCGGTGCCGCCGGTGCGATCGCGACGCGTCGCAACATGACGCGCAAGCAGGCCGAGGAGTCCGAGGCACCGACCGAGCGTCTCTCCTCGGTGTCGGGTGACGAGGGCGCCGAGGAGCGTGCGCACACGTCCTGACGGATCCCGATCGGCGGCGAGCCCGGCTTCACGGCCGGGCTCGCCGCCGTTTTCACTTAGGGATCAAGATGGACAGGACATGCCGTACCGTTTCCGGCATGTCGCTAAGGTCGTTGCTGGGTTCCGCGACCCGCAGAGTGGTGGCGGTGGCCCTGCACCGGGGCTTGGAGTGGGTCCGCCGGCACGGCGAGATCACTCCGAGCACCCCCGCGGGCCGGCGGTTCGGCCACCTGGGCAAGGGCGTCTGCATCGGCTTTCCCACGGGTGCGCTGTTCGGCGAACCCTGGATCCACATCGGCGACGACACGCTCGTCGGCGTGCACGTCACGATCTCGGCCGGCTTCGGCCCCGGCCTCGACCTCGGCCCGGACCCCATCGTGAAGATCGGGAAGGCCTGCTCCATCGGGCGGGGCAGCCACATCGTCGGTCACGAGTCGATCGAGATCGGCGATGACGTCTTCACCGGGCCGTACGTCTACATCACCGACCAGAACCACGGTTACGCCGATCCGGACGTCCCCGTAGGCCGGCAGTGGCCGGTCAACGACGCGGTCGTCATCGGCGACGGCTGCTGGCTCGGCGCCGGCGCCATCGTCCTGCCCGGCACCCGCCTGGGCCGGAACGTCGTCGTCGCCGGAGGCGCGGTCGTACGCGGGGAGTTCCCCGACCACGCCGTCATCGCCGGCGTGCCCGCCAAGGTGGTTCGGCGCTACGACCCGGAGACCGGCTGGCGGCCGCCGCTGCCGGAGGTACCGCTGGACGAGGCGACGCTGGCGGCCCTCGCCGGGCTGCCGCCGATCCCGAAGCGGGACGAGCTGGCGAGCTGACCGGCGCGCATCCGGGCCTCCCGGTCAGGGGCGGCTGCTGGTGACTGGATCGGTGGGTTCCCCTGACCGCCGCGCATCCGGTCTCCTGGTCAAGAGTGGCTGCCGGTGACGAGGTCGGCGTACTCGGGGTGCCGCTCGATCCATGCCTTGGCGAACGGACACAGCGGCAGCACCCGCCGGCCCTCCTTCCGCCACTCGTCGAGCGCGGTACGGACGAGCGCGCCGCCCACCCCGTGGCCCTCGAACTCGGGCGCCACCTCGGTGTGCGTGATGACCATGAGGCGGTTCTCGTCCCGGTAGTCCATGAGGCCGGCGGGCCGGTCGTCGACCCGCGCCTCGTACCGGCCGTCGGCCTTGGTCACCGTGACGTCCATCGTTCCCCCATCGGTCGCTGCTCGGACCACCATGATGCCGCTTTCCGGCCGACTTCACTTACCGCGCAAAAGCCGCAGGTCATCCACCGACGTACGGCGGTGCGACGCCCCAGCCCCAGTGGGGCACGGGCGCCTGCTGCACGGGGTGGGCGCCCGGCTGTGAGTTGGCGAGGGCGAGGCGGGTTCCCCACTCGATGTAACCGACGAACGCCGCCCGGAACTCCGGGTCGTCCGGCAGGCCGACCTCGTCGGCGGCGTCGAGGAGAAGCTCGGCCCACCGGCGGCGCTGCCGCTCGGTGATGCCCTTTCCCAGGTGCCGGCTCAGCATGTGGTGGTAGCCGCCGCGCTGCTCGGTGTAGCGCGCCGGTCCGCCGAACACCTCGCTCAGCCATATCGCGACGTATTTCGGGTGGTCGGCGTCCATGTGCGCGAAGAGCGGCCCCACCAGGTCGTCCTTGAGAACCTCACGGTAGAACGCCGCGGTGAGCCGCTCGAAGGCCTCCGTTCCGCCGGCCCAGTCGTACAGGGTGGGCACCGATCCGCCGGCGCCCTTCACGGCGGTGCGCCGGTAGTGCCGCATCTCCTCGATCTGGTCGACGTACGGCCCGATCTGCTCGAAGAACGCCGTGAAGTTCGCGCTCTTCCGGAACCCGGAGAGATGCCCCTCTTCGGACGTCCAGCAGATGCGCAGGATGTAGGACTGCTCGTCCTCGGTGCACCGGGTGAGTTCGTACTCCACGCACTGGGGTGCCGCGCCGAGTGGCACGGCGGCACGTGCGTACGCCGCCTCGAACTCGTCGCGCATGTCGGCGGGGACGCGGTAACGGATGTACTCGACGATCACGGTCTTCCTCCAGCCGCAGAGCCATGAGGTACTCATGTAATCATGTAATTGCCCACCCTGGGAGTCGATCGTGAACTCAGGGCGTAAGGGTCAGCGCCTGCTCTCGCGTGATCCGGCGGCCCCGCGCGTACGCCGCCTCGAACGCGTCGGCGCCGAGCGCGGCCAGCGCGGCGGCTCGGGCCCGGTCGTGCTCCAGGCTCCACGGCGAGACGAAGCCCTGCAGAGCGTGCGCGCAGCCGAGGAGCTCCGCCGCCCTGGCGTGCTCGCCGCGCGCCGCGGCCAGCGCCGCGATCCCCTCGACGACGGGTCCCACCGTCTGGTCGATCGGCAGCCTTCCGACTTCCGCGAGCATCACCAGGGCCTCGGTGTGCCATCGGGCGGAGGCCTCCAGGTCGCCCTCCTGTTCGGCGAGGCAGCCGAGGCGGCCGAACGTCGTCGCCGCGCACGTCCCCATATCGACCCGGGCCTTCCTCGGCTCGATGGCCGCGCGCGCCCGCTCCAGCAGGTCCTTCGCCTCGCGCAGATCGCCGGCTCGACGCGCGAGCTCGCTCAGCCAGACGTGGCCGTACGCGATGAGGCCGTGCTCACCGATCCGCTCGCCGGCGCGCACCGCCTGCCGCAGTTCGGCCCGTGCCCGCTCGACGTCCCCCGCCTGGCCGTGTGCCCTGCCGAGCTGGATGAGCAGCATGGCCCCCTGATCCGGGCTGATCCCCTCGGTGGCGTATCCGTAGGCCTCCCGCACGGCGGGCATCGCGTCCTCGGGACGGTCTTGGGCCAGCGCGACCTCCGCGAGGATGCTCAGGCAGGTGACCATGCCCCAGCGTTCGCCGAGTTCCCGAAAGCCCGCGTACGCCTCGGCCGCCTCGGTGTGGCACTCTTCGACCGCTCCCCGGTTCGCCGCGAGGTAGGCCCGGAACACGCGCACCGCCGCCCGGGTCCAGGGATCGGGGTGATCGGAGATCTCCCTCAGCCCCCGCAGGCATCCCTCGAGGTCGCCGCCGAAGATGGCGGTGAGCGGGCGGCAGATCGCCAGCACCGGGTGGGCGGGCTGGTCGGGGACGTGGGAGGCCACCCGCACCATCGCCGCGCGCAGGGCCTCCGTCCGCGGTCCGTCGCCGCGGGACATCTCCCGCACGAGCTCGGCCGAGAAGGCGCAGATGGCGTAGGCCTCCTCGGCGCCCTCCGGCGCGCCGCCGTCGACGATCGCCCAGACCTCCTCCGCCCAGCCTCCGGCCTCCGTCTCGAGGTCGCTCATGACCCAGAACCACGCCAGCGCACCGACGAAACGGACGGCCGTCGGCACGTCACGGGTGTCGACCGCATAGCGGAGCGCCGCGTTGCAGTTGTCGCGCTCGGCGCTCAGGCGCGCGGTCCAGTGCAGCTGATCGTGACGCCGCAGCTCCGGCTCCGCCCGCTCGGCGAGATCCAGGAAGTACGCGGCGTGCGCGTCCTTCCACCGTTCGGCCTCGCCCGCCTCGGCGAGGCGTTCGGCCGCGTACGCCCGTACGGTCTCCAGCAAGCGGTACCGGACCTCGGCGTCACCCTCCGCGACCACGAGCGACTTGTCGACCAGGGAGGTGATCAGGTCGATGACGTCCTCGCCGAGGACCTGGTCGGCCGCCTCCGGCGTGACGCCCCCGGTGAACACCGAGAGCCGCCGCAGCACCCGGCGTTCGGCGTCCTCCAGCAGTTCCCAGCTCCAGTCCACGATCGCCCGCAGCGTCCGGTGCTGCGGCAGCGCCGTACGGCTGCCGACGGTCAGCAACCGGAACCGGTCGTCGAGCCGGGACGCCACCTGCGCGGGTGTCAGCACCCGAAGCCGGGCGGCGGCCAGCTCGATGGCGAGCGGGATGCCGTCGAGGGCCCGGCACACCTGGACGACGGGCCCGACGGTCTCGGGGTCGACCACGAAACCGGGCCGGACGGCCGCCGCCCGTTCGGCGAACAGCCGAATCGCGTCATGGGCCAGGGCCGTCTCGGCGTCGGCGTCCGCCGGAGGCAACGGCAGCGAGAGCACCGGGCACAGGGACTCGCCGGTGATGCCGAGGGGCTCGCGGCTGGTGATGAGGATCCGCACGCCCGGCGCCGCGGCCAGCACGCGATCCGCCAGCCGCGCGGCCGCTTCGACCAGGTGCTCGCAGTTGTCCAGCACGAGGAGCAGCCGCTTGTCCGCGAGGACGTCGACGAGCCGGTCCAGCGGCCAGACGATCTCCTTCGCGTCGATGAGCCGGATCGGCTCCGCGACGCCCATCGCCACCACCACGGCCTGCGGCACCTCGGCCGCGTCCCGTACGGGCGCGAGCGGGACGAACCAGACACCGTCCGGCGTGGCGGCGATCGCCCTGGTCGCGGCCTCGATCGCCAGCCGGGTCTTGCCCGCTCCGCCGTGTCCGGTCAGCGTGACGAGCCGGGACCCGGCGAGCAGCTCGCCGACGCGGTCCAGCTCGCGATCCCGGCCCACGAAGCTCGTGAGCTGGGCCGGCAGGTTGCTGAGGCCCTTCCGCCGGTCGGGACGCCCGTCCGGTGACGGGTCCCGCCCAACCTCCACCGGTACCGGCGGAACGCTGTGGGCCGACCCGTCCGTCTCGCCACGCAGGATCGCCAGGTGGACCGCCGCCAGCTGCGGCGACGGGTCGACGCCCAGCGCGTCGGCGAGCTCCCGCCGGGTCTGCTCGTACACGGCCAGCGCGTCGGCCCGCCGACCGGCCGCGGACAGCGCCCGCATGAGCTGCCCGCGCAGCCGTTCGCGCAGGGGATGCCGTACGGCGAGTTCTTCGAGCTCGGGGACCAGCCGGTCCCCGTCGCCGAGGGCGAGTTCCACGTCGCCCCGATCCTCGATGGCGGAGATCCGCAGCTCCTCCAGGCGCGCGATCGGACCGGCGGCGAAGGCCATGTCCGCGACGTCGGCGAGCGCCGGGCCGCGCCACAGGCCGAGGGCCTCCCGCAAGAGCGCCGCCCGGCATGCCGGATCGCCCTCGGCACGGGCGGCCGCGACGAGACGCTCGAAGGCGACCGCGTCGACGTCGGCGGGATCGGCCGTGAGCCGGTAGCCGCCCGGCGTCGAGACGACGGCGTCCCGGCCGCCGACTCCGCGCAGCCGGGAGACCAGGGCCTGGAGCGCGTTGACCGCCCCGGCCGGAGCCGTGGTCTCCCACAGGTCCTCGATCAACCGCTCGACCGGGACCGAACGGCCCGTGTCGAGTGCCAACCGGATCAGCAGCGCGCGCAGCCGGGAGCCACTGATCTCGACGGGTCGGCCGGTGCCGTCTCGTACGTCCAGCGGCCCGAGCATGGCGATGCGCACGCTGCCATTGTCCCCATTCGCGGTGCCGCTCGGTCGATCATCCGTCCGATGCGGCCGGGGTCGCATGCCCGCGTCATCCGGCGATCACGCGGTGTGCTTGGGTACTGGTGTGATCACGGCTCATCTGCCCATCCTGTTCGGCGTCGGCGTCCTCGCCGGGGTGGTCAGTACCGTGGTGAGCCTCGCGTCGATCGTGTCCTATCCGGCTCTGTTGGCGCTCGGGCTGCCGGCCCTCAGCGCCAACGTGACGAACACGGTGGCGCTGGTGTTCACGGCGGTGGGCGCCACGGCCGGCTCGCAGCGGGAGCTCACCGGGCAGCGTGCCCGGGTGCTGCGGCTGGGCGTCCTGACCGCACTCGGTGGCGCCACGGGCGCGGCGCTGTTGCTGGTGACGCCGGCGCGGATGTTCGAGCTGATCGCGCCGTGGCTGATCGCGAGCGCGTCCCTGATCCTGCTCCTGCAGCCGAAGGTCGGACGGCTCGCGGAACGTTCCAAGGGCGAGCACAGCCGGCTGCTCCGCCTGGGACTGTTCACGGTCGCCGTCTACACCGGCTACTTCGGGGCGGCCGGCGGGATCCTGATGCTGGCCGTGCTCTCCGCGATGATCGACCTGCCGCTGGTCCGCGTCAACGCGATCAAGAACACCGTCGCGGGGCTGGCCAACGGCGTCGCCGCACTGGGGTTCGCGCTGTTCGGGCCGGTGCAGTGGGACGCCGCCCTCCCGCTGGCGGCGGGGTTCCTCGCGGGCGGCTGGATCGGCCCCTCCCTCGTGCGCCGTCTCCCCGGCGAGGCACTGCGCGTCCTGGTCGCCGTGTGCGGAGTGGCCGTCGCGATCAAGCTCGGCGTCGACAGCTACACCTGAGCACCCATTCGGAATCCCGGGTACGGCCAATAAGATCAATTTCCCTGCTTTTTAGGTAGGCATGGAATGATTACCTCATCGGTGGACGCCTGACCGGGAGGGCTGCTGGATGGCGCTTCCGAACTTCCTGGTGATCGGTGCTCCCAAGGCGGGCACCACGGCACTGCACGCCGCGCTGGCGTGCCACCCCGACCTGTTCATGTCCGCCGTCAAGGAGCCGAAGTGCGACGGTCTCCCCGCCGTCCGTGACGACGGACGAGATCCGCACGCCCCGCGAGTCCCAGTGGCCGGGGCGGCCCGCCAGCACCGTGCCGTGCCACGTCCACTCCAGGCCGTCGGCGCTGGTCGCGTAGTCGGTCACCATCTGGTCGGCCTCTTCCGGATCGGCGAGCGGGTGGCAGGACGCCCACAGGTGCCACCTGTCGCCCTGGCGGAGGATCACCGGATCCTTGACCCCGATGAGGTCACTGCCGGGAAGCACCACCTCGGCCGTTGACGGGTCGAAGGACCGCGGGTCGGCCGCCTCCAGAACCTCGACCCGCCAGTGCTTGGTCCCCGGAGTGGCGCAGCTGAGGTACAGGCGCCAGGTGCCCTCCGGCGTCACGACCAGCGCGGGGCGCTCCAGCGACTCGGCCGCCATCTGATCACTGTCGATGACGCACAGCGTCTCCAGCCGTTCGCCGTCGACCGCGTGCGCGACCACCACGGCGTACCCCCGACCGTGCCCGATGGGACGGCGCAGGCGGTACGCGAGGTAGATCTCGCCGTCCGCGACACAGGCACTGGGCGCTCCCGCCCAGTAACCGCCGCCCTCCTGGGGCGGGGGACGACGACGCGGGACCGCTCGTACGACGGCAGGGGAAACGGCATGGAGTCCTCCTCTGAGCGCGCCGGCGAAGGGGCCGCACCGGCACGGGCGCGACGGCCGTCCAGGCGACGCCCCTCGGCGCCGCGCGTGAGCGATGACCGTTACCAACGTAACCGAGTATGGAAAGTAAATAAGCCGCTCAGCTGCGGTGATGTCAAAATCTACCCTCGGGCGTCGACCCTCGCCGGTCAGGCGACAGGGTTGACGACGCCCCGCCAGGTGGAACCCGGCGGGGCGTCCTTGGGAGGTTCGGTTCACGCGGTCAGTTCGGTGAGGTCCTCCTCGACGAGGTGGATACCGGCGGCTCCGACGTTCTGCTCCAGGTGGTCGAGAGACCCGGTGCCGGGGATGGCGAGCAGCACGGGCGAGGCCGCCAGGAGCCAGGCCAGCGCCACCTGTTCGGGCGTCGCATGGCGGCGGGCACCGACCTTCGCGAGCCGGTCCCGGTCGAGCGGCCGGTCGCCGCCGCCGAGCGGGAAGTACGGCACGAACGCCACGCCGAGTTCCTCGCACTGCGCGAGCAGCCCGCCGTCGGCGCCGTGCTGGACGTGGAAGTGGTTCTGCACCGCCGTGACCGGGGCGATCGAACGGGCCTCGGCGAACTGCGCGGCGTCCACGTTGCTCACGCCCAGATGGCGGATCAGTCCCTCTTCGCGCAGCCCGGCCAGGACCTCGAACCGCTCGCCGATCGACGCTCCACCGGGGGGCGTGAGGCCGCCGACCCGCAGGTAGACCAGGTCCAGGCGATCCAGGCCGAGCCGTCGCAGGTCCTCCTCGACCAGGCCGCGCAGCTGATCGGGGGTCGCCTCGCCGCTGGGGATCCCGTCCGGCCCCCGGAGCGGTCCGACCTTCGTCGCGATGACCAGGTCGTCGGCGTACGGGGACAGCGCCTCACGGATCAGCTCGTGAGCGCGTACGTCACCCCGCTCGTAGAAGCCGGCCGTGTCGATGTGGTTCACGCCCAGCTCCACGGCGCGGCGCAGCACCGCGATCCCGGTCTCGGGGTCACGAGCCGGGCCCCGGAAGCTGCCCGTGGGGAGCCGCATCGCGCCGAAGCCGAGCCGGTTGACGCGCAGGTCCCCACCGATGAGGAAATCGCCGCCCGCGGCGGCCGTCACGTTTGTCGTCATGTCTCCACCCTGACGCCGCCCTCCGGCCCCGGGCCAACGGCTGGCAGCAACCTGCCATTGCCGCGCCGCGCCGGGATCGGGAGACTTGGTGGGGTGACGAACGACGAGGTCATCAAGGTCCGCGGAGAGCGCGAGCTCACCGCCCGGGCCGGCCATCTGTTCGCCGGCGTGACGTCGGAGTTCATCTGCGCGGCCACGGACATGGACACCTGGTCGCACCGGGACACCCGCAAGGCGATCGCCGTCCGGATGCGTTCGACGCTCACCGAGGGCGAGGTGGTGGCGCGCAAGCTGTACACGCCCGCTGCGCTGGCGGATGAGGAGCAGCGGGATCACTTGCTCGCGGTCGCGGGCATGGGTGCGCGGGTACGCATCTGCGCCACGGGCCTGCCGCACGAGACGATCATCATCGACCGGCGGGTCATGATCCTCGCGGGCACCGTCGTGGCCGGCGACCGGGAGTTCACCGTCACCACGTCGCCGGCCCTCATCAGCGGTGTGCTGTCCCTGTTCGAGGCCACCTGGGAGGCCGCGACCGAGCTCACCGCGTATCTGCACCGTGACCCGCCTCAGGTCGACGTGGAGGGCAGGCGGATCCTGCAGGCGCTCGGCGACGGGCTCACCGACGAGGTCGCCGCGCGGCGGCTGGGGCTCTCGCTGCGGACGTACCGGCGGCGCGTGGCCGAGCTGATGCGCCTGCTGGGGTCCGAATCCCGGTTCCAGGCCGGCGTGCACGCCGGCGAGCTGGGCCTCATCCCCTGACCGAGACACCCCGCGCGCGGGCGAGCCGGCCGAGGAGCTCCCATGTGCGCAGCCGGTCCTGGGGTGTTCCGAGGCCGGTGTTGGTGACCACAACGTCCGTGGCTCCGGCGGCGAAGTAGGCCTCGACGTGCTCGGCGAGCGTGTCCTCGTCGCCGATCGCGGCGAGCTCAACCGCATGCTCGACTCCCTCTCGGTCGAGCACGGCGCGATACGACGGGATCGTCCCATAGAAGGCGAGGGCCTGCTCAGCCCGGACCCGGGTCGACGTGGGATCGGCGGTGACCACACCGGGGAAGGCCGCGATGATTCGGGGAGCCGGCCGGCCAGCGGCCTCGGCCGCTTCGCTGACGATCGGCAGGATGTGGTCGGCGATCGTCTTTGGACCGGCCAGGTAGGGCAGGGTGCCGTCGGCGAGTTCGCCGGTCGCGCGCAGCGCCTGGGGCCCCATCGCGGCCACGACGACGGGAACCGAGGGCTCCGCGCCGGGAACACGCGCCGACGACCAGCCCTTGCCGGTGTCGGCGGTGAGCGTCGGGCCGTGCACGTCGGCCGTACCGTCGGCGAACAGCGAGGCCAGCGCGGTGAGGTAGTCCCGCAGATGGCGGATCGGCCGATCGTACGGGGCTCCGAAGACGCCGGTGACCATCGGTGCGGCGGACAGCCCGACGCCGAGGGTGAAGCGGCCGCCGGTCGCCGCCTGCGCCGTCTGTGCCTGGCCGGCCAGCACGATCGGGTGGCGCGGGTAGATGGGCACGACCGAGGTGCCGACCCGGATACCGGGCACCTCCCGGCCCACGAGACCGGCGACGGCGATCGCGTCGACGTCGAGCCGCTGCGCGAACCAGACCTCGTCCAGCCCGGCGGCGGCCGCTTGTCTCGCCTCGTCGATCATCGTGTCGACGACGTTCGCCGCGGCTGCGATGCCGTCCGGCCCTGCGGGAAGCGCGATCCCGATACCCATTTGATCCCCCAATTGTTCGATAATCCCGAACTATGGAACGTTGATACCATGCTCGGGTTCGATCCGGTAGCCCGCGACGCGAGGAGAGGGAGGATGGTGCGTACAACACCGAAGCCCGCCGTCGACGACCTCGATCTGGCGACGGTCCTCCACGCGCTCGGCGACCCGGTGCGCCTCGAACTGGTCCGCCGTCTCGCCACCGACGGCGAGGTCGGGTGTGGCGCACCGGACCTGTGCGTGCCGAAGTCGACGCTGTCCAACCACTGGCGGACGCTCCGGGAGGCGGGGCTGACGTCGACGCGGATCGATGGACGGAACCGCTGGATGACCCTGCGTCGCGCGGACCTCGAAGCGCGTTTCCCCGGGCTGCTCGACGCGGTGCTGGCCGTGTCCGCACCCGCGGGCCACTGACCTGCCGCATGCCTGCGGCGGGCCGCTGAGCGACCACAGGACCGGTCGGCAGCGACCAGACCGCTCGCCGCCCCGGTTCACCAGTGAACGCAGGATCGCCGACCGGCGGATTATTCGGGATCCGCGCGGCACGAACCGCCGGGAATCGCGGGCGGCGCCGGTCAGGCGACGGCCAGGGTCCGCCCGATGAGGGTGCTGATCTGCTCGGCGACACCGGGCGCGGCGGCGATGGTGGCGGTCGAGGTGGCGGTGTGCTCGCTGCCGTCGTGGTCGACCACGGTGGCTCCGGCCTCGCGGGCGATGACGACGCCCGCCGCGGTGTCCCACGGCTTGTTCGACATGCTCACGCTGACGTCCAGCCTGCCTTCGGCGACCCAGGCCAGGTCGATGGCCGAGGAACCGAGCATCCGCACCCGCTGGACCTCGGCGGCCAGGGCGGCGGTCAGGGCGAGCCGCAGGCGGTTCTTCTCCTCGGCGTCCGACCCGACCGCGTAGTCGCCGATGGCCACGATGGCGTCGTGCAGCGCGCTCGTCGCGCTCGCCGTGATGCGCCGCTCTCCGACGTGGGCGCCGGCGTGCTCGACGGCCGAGTAGCAGGTGCCGAGGAACGGCAGGTCGATCACTCCGAGGACGGCGCGGCCTCGGTGGAGCAGACCCAGGGAGACGCCGCACAGCGGGAGTCCGTGCACGAAGTTGGCCGTGCCGTCGATCGGGTCGAGCGCCCACAGCAGGTCCCCGTCGGCGTCGCCGGTGACCCCTTCCTCCTCCCCGAGGATCGGCACGGCGGGCGCACGGTCGCGAAGGTACGCCCGTACGGCGCGCTCGACGGCGTAGTCGAGGTCGCTGGCCATGTCCCGGTCGCCCTTCGCGGTGAGCAGGCCGGGTGCTCGGGAGCGGATGAGATCGGCGGCGATCGTGACGGCGTCGAGAGCGACGGGCAGCAGCGCTCCGACTGACGTCGTCATACCGGCCGACTCCGTTCCGACAATTCGCGGTAAATCTGCTCAAAGGTGTTATACAACCCCACTCCGTCAGGGTCACGGCGGAGCAGAAACGTCGGCGAGTCGACGCCGCGGGCCTGGGGCAGGTACGGCTGCATCACACACGTCGCGCCGTCGATCAGGACGATGCCGAATCGGATGGTCTCGTCGTAGACGGCGAGTGACAGGCGGTCGCGGGCCTCGGCCGGCAGGCGGTCACGTACGCGCGCCAGGACCTCGATGTTCAGTTTGGTGAGCGTGGACAGGTAGTGGTCGGTGTAGCCCTCTTCGCACTCCCGCGCCTTGATGGCGTCCCCGTCCGGGTCGAGGAAAAGGCACTCCAGCCGGGTGCCGCTCTCGACGAGGTGGCGCAGCCGCTGGTCCGGATACTGCTGGCAGAGGAGGTTGAGCGACAGCCCGGCCGCCCTGATGTCCTGCGCGTCGTCGAACATCACCTGCGGCGGCATGGCGTAGGTGAACTCCGCGCGGGTGGTAAAGACGGCGGCCACACCGGCCAGCGGCAGACCGGGACCGTCCAGAACGACGAGCGGGAGGGGACCGTCGGCGGGCGGAGCGGCCGCGGCGCGATCCGCCCCGGGCGGGAGGTCGTCCGACCACGGCCCGAACAGCTGGTCGGCCGTCCACCCGGGGAACATGGTCTCCAGGACGCGGCAGTGATCGGTGTAGGGCAGCCGTTTGAGTCCGCCGGAGATCCAGCGGTGCAACTGCGCACGGCTCGGAGCGGTGCCGACGAGGTCGCGATCCACCTTCCTGGCCGCGTTCTCGTACGCGGCACGAAACATCCCATACCGCATTAATTGCCGCTGTTGCACCAGAATTCGGAGCAAAGTCGGTTGCCGTTCTTCACTTTCATCCACACGGCCAGCCTAGCCAGCATTTATCCGCACGACGAGACAAATCCGAGACGGAGACAAGACATTGGCGTCGAAAAAGCGCCTTGCATGGCATCGAGACGAAACACCAATAAGAAGGATGCTATGACCGGCGGGTGAGACAGCTGTTCCCGGGGGCGTTGGAGGGCAGCGGCGGTGTACGCCGATCACAGTGAAAAAGTGCGGCTCCTCGTATCCTTGTGCCGTGAACTGGCCAGACTCGGGTTGCCTTCGATGATGAGCGATGCCAGGCCGGCACTGTCGGTGCACGGCGGTCCCATGGATCCCCGAGTGTGGATATCCGTGAGCGCGTGCGGGGAATTCTTCGAATGGTGCCCGTGTCCCGGAGATCGACTACCGGCCGCGGACCCGGAAACGGCCGCCGAACGCATCGCGGCACATCTGCGCAGCGACGTCGACCGCCACGCGACCCCGGCCGAACACTCGTCATGAACGGGACCGGGTCCGGCGGGCTGCGGCGATGGGCTGTTAGGCGGTGGTGCCACAGCAGGCGTTGCCGGCGGCGGTTCCGTCCTTGCTCAGGGTGTCGGCGTCGGCCTTGACCACGTACACCTCCCAGGGCTCCCGCCCAGGGCCGTGGACCCAGACCTTGTCCTGCAGGGCGTAGCAGCAGGAAGTGTCGTTCTCCTCGAAGGCGGCCAGGCCGGCCGCCTTCAGTCGCTCGGTCGCGGCGGTGACCTGGCCGGTGTCCTCGACCTCCACACCCAGGTGATCCATCCGGGTCGGCTCGCCGGCCTCACCTTCGATGAGCACCAGCTTGAGCGGGGGTTCCGCGATGGCGAAGTTGGCGTAGCCAGGGCGGAGCTTGGCCGGTTCGGCGCCGAACAACTTGGAGTAGAAGGCGATTGAGCCTTCCAGGTCGGCGACGCGAAGCGCGAGCTGGACACGGGACATGACGGGTCTCCCCTCAACGACGAGGTTGTTTCGACGGATGTCGATATAGCGGAGGTTGGCACCTAATTAGCCGCATGTCAACATAGACGTGTGTCGAAACAAGAGTTGCCGGTCCTCACCCAGAACACCGGATGCTGCACGCCGATGCTCCACGAGCCACTGGGCGAACAGGATGCCGCCGAGCTGGCGCGGATGTTCAAGGCCCTGTCGGACCCGATCCGGCTGCGGCTGCTGTCTCTGATCGCCTCCCGTCAGGGCGAGGAGGTGTGCGTGTGCGATCTGACGGGCCCGTTCGACGTGTCCCAGCCGACCATCTCCCACCATCTGAAGGTGCTGCGAGAGGCCGGTCTCGTCGGGTCTGAACGGCGCGGGACGTGGGTGTACTACCGGGTACTCCCGGCCGCTCTGGCCCGGCTGTCCGCCCTGCTCCAGGCGCCGACCGTCGGAGTGAGCGCATGAGCACCGGCGTGCCTTCGGTGCTTTTCGTGTGCGTGCACAACGCCGGACGCTCTCAGATGGCCGCCGCGTTCCTCACCCACCTGGCCGGCGACAAGGTCGAGGTCCGCTCGGCCGGGTCCGCCCCCGCCGACGCGGTGAATCCGGCCGTGGTCGCGGCCATGGGCGAAGTCGGCATCGACATCTCGGCCGAGACTCCGAAGGTGCTCACCACCGAGGCAGTACGGGCCTCCGATGTGGTGATCACCATGGGGTGCGGGGACGCGTGCCCGGTCTTCCCCGGCAAGCGCTACTTGGACTGGCAGCTCGATGACCCCGCCGGTCATGGGGTCGGCGCCGTCCGCCCGATCCGCGACGAGATCGAACGCCGTATCCGCGGTCTGCTGGCCGACCTGCGGATCGAGGTATCCGCGTGAGCGCTCCGGCCCAGATCACGGCCATGCGGCCGGAGCACGCGGCCGAAGTCCTGAAGATCTACCAGCGCGGCATCGACAGCGGTGACGCCACGTTCGAGACCACCGCCCCCACCTGGGAGGTCTTCGACGCCGCCAAACTGCCCGACCACCGCCTGGTCGCCGTGGACGACAACGGGCGGGTGCTGGGCTGGACCGCCGTGGTGCCGGTCTCCGACCGCTGCGCCTATGCCGGAGTCGTCGAGCACTCCATCTACGTCCATCCCGACGCCCAGGGCCAAGGAATTGGCTGGGCGCTGCTCACCGCCCTGCTCGCCTCAACCGACGCCGCCGGGATCTGGACCGTGCAATCCGGAATCTTCCCCGAGAACACCGCCAGCCTCGCCCTCCACGCCAAAGCCGATTTCCGGGTCATCGGCACCCGCGAACGCATCGGCCGCCACCACGGCCGCTGGCGCGACGTCGTCCTCATCGAACGCCGAAGCCCGACCGTGCTGTGACGCGACGATCGTCGGTTCAGTGGGGGATACCGGCGATGAGGTCGTGGGCGCCCTTGCGTACGAGTGAAGCGGCGACGTACGCGCCGAGCTCGGGCGCGCGGTCGGGCTTGTCCCACTCGTGGGCGTCGGCGAACGTACCGCCCTCTGGAGAGAACACCATGCCGATCAGCGACAGCCGCCCGTCGCCGGTGGTGGTGCAGTGCCCGGCGATCGGGCTGTTGCAGTGTCCTTGCAGGCCCTGCAGCATCGCGCGCTCGGCCGTCACGTGCATGCGCGTCTCGGCATGGTCCAGCAGCCGTACGAGCTCCATGACGCCCGTGTCGGCGGTGCGGCACTGAACGCCGATGACGCCGGCGCCGACGGCCGGGCACATCGTCTCCAGCGGCAACACCTGCCCGACGCGGTCTTCCATGCCGATACGGCGCAGCCCGGCCTGGGCGAGGATCATCGCGTCGAACCGCTGCTCGGCGTCGAACCGGGCGAGCCGGGAGTTGACGTTGCCACGGATCCGATCGACATGCAGATCCGGGCGCACCCGCAGAATCTGCGCCTTGCGCCGTACCGCGCTGGTGGCGACGCGCGCGCCGGCCGGGAGCTCATCGATGCTGCTGTACGGCGAACCGGCGGGGAAGACGACGACGTCGTGAACGTCCTCGCGTTCCAAGTAGGCGGCGAAGGTCGTGCCCTCGGGCAGTGGGACGTCGCCGGGGACGTCCTTCATGCAGTGGACCGCGATGTCGATGTCGCCGCTCAGCAGATGGCGGTCGATCTCCTTCAGGAACGCGCTCTTGCCGCCGAGCTCGGCGAGGTCGCCCTGCCAGCGGTCGCCAGAGGTCTGGATGCCGACGATCTCGGCTTCGAGCCCGTTGACCTGGTCGGTGAGCAGATCGCGGACCTGGTCGGCCTGAGCCAGTGCCATCGGCGAGGTCCGGGAGCCGATGCGAATACGAAGATCGGGCAGCATCCGACCAACGTAGTCGGGCTGCCTGCCTGCCGTTGCAGCGGTCGGCGCATCGGCGTGATGAGGTCATTTTCCGCTGGTCGCACCTTCCAGAGCTCCGAGCCGAGACGGCGCTCTATCCGCGATCTGAACTGACAGTGCCGCTTGAGGTCGCTTCGGTGTTGGTGTGGAGGACTTCGCGGGCTTGGTCGGCGGCGCGGGCGAGGCTTTCGCCGACGAAGTCGACGAAGCGGGCGGCGTTCTCCAGGCGGACGGCGGCCGGGGTGCCGGGGCTGAGGATGGCGACCCCCTGCCGGAAGATCTCGGCCTGCTGGGTGAGGGCCCGGGCGCTGGCCATCGTCGACTGGTAATAGAGATCGTCGTCGACGACGTAGCGGTCGCGGCGGCGTTCGTCGTGTTCACGGCGGACGAGGTCCTGGCTTTCGAGAAACGTGATCGCTTTGGAGATGGACGCCGGGCTGACCTGGAGGCGCTGGACGAGTTCGGACGCGGTGAGGCTGCCGGAGTCGCTGGTGTAAAGGCAGACCAGCACGCGGGCCATCATCTTGTTGGACAGGCCCGATTCCATGAGGACGGTAGTCAGCATCTCCTCGTACTCGCGGACCGCCTCGGCATCGCGTCCGTGTGGCTGGGGGACCGGCTCCGATCCTCGGAGGGAGGCGGGCCTGCGCCGGCGGGTGCGGCGTTCGGTCGCGCGGTGGGCCAGCTCGGCGCGGTAGCCGGCGGGGCCGCCGTTGCGCATCACCTCACGGGTGATCGTCGAGGTAGGGCGGTCCAGACGTCGGGCGATCTCGGCGTAGGCCAGACCGTCGGCCAGCCCCACCGCGATCTGCTGGCGGTCCTGCTGGGTGAGCCTGCCTCCGGGCATCGCGATCTCCTTCGTGTTGCTTCGATGCCTCCACCCTAGCGTTCACTCTCACTCGATTGCAACGCGCAGGCATCGCTTGTTGCGTTACCTTCCAGGGTCATCGCAACGATATTTCGGCATTGACCTGCGTGTCTTCTGATTTCACGCAAAGATCTTGTTGCCGAATCCAGAAAGGCAACGTAGCGTTTGCGATGTCAGAAACACACCACAGCGCAGAGCGCAAGGAGCACACGATGAACAAGTTCGACACCCCCGCCCCGATCACCGCCGTCCTGAACGTCCCCGCCGGGCGCGTGCAGTTCATCGCCGCCGACCGGGCCGACACCACGGTCGAGGTCCTGCCCGCCAACGCCTCCAAGAGCCGCGACGTGAAGGCGGCCGAGCAGACCACGGTCGAGTTCGCCGACGGTGTCCTGCGGATCGAGACCCAGGCGGCGAAGAACCAGTACTTCGGCCCGTCGGGGTCCATCGAGGTGACGGTCAAACTGCCCGCCGGTTCGCAGGTCGAGGCGAAGACGGCCAGCGTCGAACTGCGGACCGTGGGACGGCTTGGCGACGTCGCCTTCGAAGGCGCCTACCACCAGATCAAGCTGGATGAGGCAGCGAGCCTCCGCCTCACCGCGGTCGACGGCGACGTCGAGGTCGGCCGCCTCGGCGGCCCCGCCCAGATCAGCACCTCACGAGGCGACATCACCATCGCCGAAGCCACGGGCGGCACGGTCGTGCTGGCCACCCAGTCCGGCGACATCACGGTCGGCGCCGCCGCAGGCGTCTCGGCCACCCTCGACGCCGGCACCTCCCACGGCCGCATCACCAACGCCCTCAAGAACGACGGCACCGCCGACCTGACCATCCAGGCGACCACCTCCAACGGCGACATCACCGCCCGCAGCCTCTAACCCACAGCTGACCCGCAGTCTCCTTAAGGAAGCAGAACAGTGACGAACCTGGCCATCGCGGCGAACGGGCTGCGCAAGTCCTACCGCGGCAAGGACGGTGAGAAGGTCGTGCTCGACGGCATCGACCTGAACGTCCCGCAAGGAACGATCTTCTCCCTGCTCGGCCCGAACGGCGCCGGCAAGACCACCACCGTCCAGATCCTGTCCACCCTGATCCGGGCGGACGGCGGCCAGGTTCAGGTCGCGGGATACGACCTGGACCGTCAGGCCGACGATGTGCGCGGCGCGATCGGCGTCACCGGCCAGTACTCCGCCGTCGACAAGCTGCTCACCGGCGAGGAGAACCTGCTCCTCATGGCCGACCTGAAGCACTTGCCCAAGCGCGAGGGCAAGCAGAAGGCCGCCGAGCTGCTCGAGCGGTTCGACCTGGTCGACGCCGCGCGCAAGCCCGCCAGCACCTACTCGGGCGGGATGCAGCGCCGGCTCGACCTGGCGATGACCCTGGTCGGTGACCCGCGCCTGATCTTCCTGGACGAGCCCACCACCGGCCTGGACCCGCGCAGCCGCCGCGCCATGTACCAGATCGTCCGCGACCTCGTCGCGAGCGGCGTCACGATCTTCCTCACCACCCAGTACCTGGAAGAGGCCGACGAACTCGCCGACCACATCGCCCTCCTCGACCACGGGCGGCTGATCGCCGAAGGCACCGCCGAACAGCTCAAGCGGCTCATCCCCGGCGGCCACATCGAGCTCACCTTCACCGACACGCACCTGCTCGAGGCGGCCCGTCACCTCATCGGCGCCGGGATCGCCGACCACGACGCGCTCACCCTGCAGGTGCCCGGCGACGGCAGCGTCCGCGCCATCCGCGAACTGCTCACCGCCCTGGACGAACGCTCGATCGACGTCGACCAGATGAGCGTGCACACCCCCGACCTCGACGACGTCTTCCTCACCCTCACCAGCCAGCAGACCGACCACAAACAGGAGGCCACCCGATGAGCGCCCTGTCCCTCGCCGCCCGCGACTCCTCCACCATGGTCCGGCGCCAGCTCAAACGCCTCCTCCGCTACCCCTCCATGACCGTGCAGCTGATCATCACACCCGTCATCATCCTGCTCCTGTTCGTCTACGTCTTCGGAGCCACCCTCGGCCACGGCATCGGCGGCGGCCGCCACACCTACATCAACTACGTCCTCCCCGCCATCCTGCTCATGACCGCCGCCACCGCCGCCACCGGAACCGCCGTCATGGTCGCCACCGACATGACCGAAGGCATCATCGCCCGCTTCCGCACCATGCGGATCTCCCGAGCCTCCGTCCTGACCGGCCACGTCGTCGCAAGCGTCATCCAACAACTCCTCAGCATGGCCGTCGTCATCGCCATCGCCCTGGCGATCGGCTTCCGTCCCAACGCCACCGCCGCCGAATGGCTGGAGGCGGTCGGCCTGCTCACCCTGTTCGTCGTGGCCATCACCTGGCTCTCGGTCGCCCTCGGCCTCAAATCCTCAACCCCCGAAGCCGCCAGCAACGCCCCCATGCCCCTGGTCTTCCTGCCCTTTCTCGGCAGCGGCTTCGTCCCCACCGACTCCATGCCCGCCGCCCTGCGCTGGTTCGCCGAATACCAGCCCTTCACCCCGATCATGCAGACCGTCCGCGGCCTGCTCCTCGGCACCCCCATCGGCAACAACGCCGCCATCGCCACCACCTGGTGCGCCGGCATCGCCGTCGTCTCCTACCTCTGGGCCAAGAAGACCTTCAACAAGGCCTGACCGTGAACGGGCCGAACAGGGCCGTCAGACCAACGGGTCTGGCGGCCCTGAGCCTTTCCCCGCCCGTGTTCGTAGAGGCACACCATCGTGGTGTCAGTGCGCGAGCACGTCCGGGAAGCCGAACGTCGCGACCAGCGCGGGATCATGGAACTTGATCACGCGGGAGACGCCGGTGGCGGTGGGGGCCAGCACCACGGCGCCGTCGGCTCGGAGCGCGCCGTCCGCATCCCGGTGGTACACGACGGCGGCAGGTTGGCCGTTGGCTGCGGTAGCGATCATCCGCCAATCGCCCGGTGTGCCCAACACGTACGCGTCGAGCATGTGAATGCACATCGCCCGGCCCGCCTGCCATTCGCGGAATGGCGTCGCCTCCAGCGTGGCGTCCGCGCGCAGCACCTGTTCCAGCAGGCCGGCATCGGAGTGCTCGAAGGCTGCGATGTAGCCGTCGAGAAGCGCGCGTGCCCGTTGGTCGGTCGGTTCGAGCAGTTCCTCGGGCTCCGGCCCCAATTCGTCCAGCCGGGCACGGGCGCGCTGCAGACCGCTCTTGACCGCCGCAGTTGTGGTGTCGAGGATCTCCGCGGTCTCGGCCGCCGAGAACGCCAGCACCTCGCGCAGGATGAGGATCGCACGTTGGCGGGAGGGCAGGTGCTGCAGGCTGGCGATGAGCGCCAGCCGCAGCGACTCACGTTCGACCACCACCGCGGCCGGATCGTCGCCCGGCGGGGCGATCCATACATCCGGCATCGGTTCCAGCCACGAGACCTCGCCCGGCGCAACGGGACTCGGCGGGCGGTCGGGTCCGTCGTACGGGCCTGCCAGGCCTGAGGGCAGCACCCGGATCGGGCGCGGCTTCAACGCCGTCAGGCAGACATTGGTAGCGATCTTGTAGAGCCAGGACCGAGTCGACGCTCGACCCTCGAATCCGGCGTAGGACCGCCACGCCCGCAGATAGCTCTCCTGCACCAGGTCCTCGGCGTCGTGTGCCGAGCCGACCATGCGGTAGCAGTGCGCCAACAACTCCCGGCGGAACCGCTCAGTCTCGGCGGTGAACCGGTCTTGATCTGGTGCCGCCCGCAGATCCGATGTCACCCTGCGAGCCTCCTAGTACTGCAACACGTCTGGACGTGGTCCACGTGCCGACGCTGCCGGGCCACGCCTCGGCCACGATCGACGACGCGGGCCCCCAATCGCAGCGGCGGCATCCGCGGTCAGACCTCGTCGAGCTGGAGGATCATGCCGCGGAAGGTCGTGTAGCGGGCCAGGTTCGCCGCGGCATCCTCGGCGGTGCGCCGGCCGATCTCGGATCCGAGCGCAGCTTCCAGCGCGGCCATGTCGTCCCAGTCCAGCATCACGACCATATAGCACGGCTCGCCGATCACGGCTGCCGGTTCATGACTGCGCGTGTAACGACGCAGGCCCGGAAACTGTTTCGCCAACGGGATGTGGACATCGTTGTAGTGACGTTCGAACGCGTCGACGTCGGAGGGGGTGTCGTACATCACGACGAATCGCGCCGTCTGCTTAGCGGCCGGGTCCACGGTTGCGGTCATCTGTTTCAACTCCTGCCATGCGGTGCGCGGCGTCACCGGTTCGGTACTAGGGGTTCTCTCAGGGCAGCAGGGCGAGTTTGCCGACGGTGGCCCTGGCTTCGAGTTCCGTTAGCGCTTTCGGGCCGTCGGCCAGTTCGTACACGGTCGGCAGGCCGGGGGCGAGCACGCCGGCCGCGATCAGCGCGGACAGCTCACCCATCAGCTCACCGAAGATCTGCGGTGCGGCCTGGATCAGCACGCCGATATTGAGGCCGATGATGTGGACCTGGTGCTTGTACACCAGCTCCCAGTTGGTGATCGGGGCTTCGCCGCCTGCCAGGCCGTAGACGATGACCCGGCCGGTGACCCGCTTGGCCGCGGCCAGGCTGGCGGCGAACGTTGCGCCGCCGGCCGACTCCAGAACCACATCGACGCCGGAACCGCCGGTCAGCTCCATCACCTCGGCGGCGAGGTCGCCGCCGACAGAGTCCAGGACGTGGTCGGCTCCCAGTGCCAGCACTGTCTCGTGCTTGCCCGGCGAGGCGGTGGCGATGACCGTCGCACCGTAGTGCTTGGCGATTCTCACCGCGGCCTGGCCGGTCCCGCCCGCCGCGGCGTGGATCAGCACGGTGTGCCCGGCAGCGATGCCGCCCAGAGGCTTGAGCGCGGCGAGCGCGGTGGGCCAGTTCACGACCAGACCGAGCGCCTGCTGCTCCGTCCAGCCCGCAGGCACCGGTACCGCCGCAGCCGCGGGCAGGACCATGTACTCGGCGAAAGCGCCGGTTCCGACGCCGACGACGTGGGCCCCCGGTTGCGGGCCGGTCACCGCCTCGCCCACCGCGACGACCTCACCGGCGGCCTCGAAACCCGCCGGGTACGGCGGCTGCGGGCCGCCTGCGAACGTGCCGTGAGCCTTCGAGATGTCGGCGAAGTTGACCCCGGCTGCGGTGACGCGGATCAGGACCTCGCCCTGGCCGGGGCTCGGCACCGGCGCGTCGGTGATCAGGCGCATGTCCTGCGGGCCGTTGAGGGAAGTCTGCTGCAGCGCGCGCATGGTCGCGGGAATGCTCATTGGCGATCGGCCCTTCGTTCTCGACGTACATGAGAGAGACCGACCGGCCCGTCGCGCGGGTCGTGCCTCCCACCATGTAGACCCCGGCCACCACAAAAAGGAATCGACCGCTCCCGAACCGCACGGGGGGATGTCAGCCGCTGCGCGACCCGGCCGAACGCTCTTCGTGAGCGGGGATGACGGGCCTTCGTTAGGCAGCTACGTACATTTCACCTACATCCGGCATACATTCGCGTGCAGCGTCGAGCTCCGCACCGCCTCCCATTCGTCCAAGCCCGGCACGCCGCCGTCCGGGCATGATCCGGGTATGACGAACAAGGCCCTTCCGGGAGTACGGCCCCAGCCGATGATCTCGGTCGCGGACGTCGAGCGGGCAAGCCGCTGGTACCAGGACGTCCTCGGCGCCACCAGCGATCATGGCGGTCCAGAGTACGAGCGACTGCTGGTCGACGGGACGATGATCATGCAGCTGCACCGGCTGGACGTCGGACACCACCACGGTGCCCTCGCGGACCCCGCCGTGCCGCTCGGCAACGGGGTGGCGCTCTGGTTCGAGGCGCCCGCCTTCGACGCAGCGGTCGAGCGCATCAGGCGGACTGACGCGCACGTCGTCACCGACGTGCACGTCAACCCGAACGCCGGTCACCGCGAGATCTGGCTCCGCGACCTCGACGGCTACCTCGTCGTCATCGCCGAGCCCTGATCGCCGAGCCGGTACATCCGGGGCCAAGGCGGTCAGGCCGTCACCCGCGCCGAGGCGGTCGGGCGCTCGCCTCGGCGCCGGCCGCTCTGTGGCGATCAGGCCCTCACCAGCGCCGAGGCGGTCAGGTCCTCGCCTCGGTGTCGCCCGCTCCGAGGCCGGCCGCGACCGTTCGGACGGCGTCGAGGAGGTCGCGGCCGGAGGGGACGTTCGCCGGGTCGGCCATCGCCTGGGCCGCCAGGCCGCTCAGCATGGCCTGATAGAAGGCCCCGACGGTCAGCGCCGTCTCCTCGTCCCCTTCGTGGCCGAATAGCCTGGCCAGCCCCAGGCGGGCGGGCCGGGTCGCGCCGGCGAAGCTCTCGCGCAGGGCCGGGTCGCGCTGGACGTGGGCGAGCAGGCGCCGCGGATCCGCGAAGGCGGCTACAAGCTCGACATCCGCGGCGCCGCACTCACGGTCGTCGAGCGCATGGGCGTTCTCGACGCCATCCGGAGCATGTCGACCGACGTACGGGGCGGATCGGTCGTCGACGCGACCAGGCGGCGCGTGGCGAGCATGGACGGCGACACCTTCGGCGGCCGGGTCCACGGCGACGCGGAGATCCAGCGCGGCGACCTGCACCGCCTGCTGTACGACCTGACCAAGGACGACGTCGAGTACCGCTTCGGCGACTCGATCGCCTCGATCGACGACGGCCCCGACGGGGTGACGGTCACGTTCGACGGCGGAGACACCCGCGTCTTCGACCTCGTCGTCGGCGCCGACGGACTGCACTCACGGACCCGCGCGCTGGCCTTCGGCCCCGAAGAGGACTTCGTGCGCGAGCTCGGCTACCACGTATCGGTCTTCAGCGTCCCCAACCATCTGAACCTCGACCGGTGGGAGCTCACCTACGTCGGCCCCGGCCGTACGGCGCTGACCTACAGCACGGCCCAGGACGCCGAGGCGAAGGCGATGTTCCTGTTCGCCGCCGATCCGGCCGTCCCCGCTCCGCGCGACCGCGCCGCGCAGCAGCGCATGCTGGCCGACGCCTATGCGGGAGAGGGATGGGAGGTGCCCCGGCTGGTCGAGGGCATGGCGGCCGCCCCGGACTTCTACTTCGACTCCCTCGCCCAGGTCCACCTGGACCGCTGGTCGAACGGGCGCGTCGTCCTGCTCGGCGACGCGGCCTGCTGCGCGTCGCCGGCCTCGGGCCAGGGCACCAGCCTCGCCCTGGTCGGCGCGTACGTCCTGGCCGGCGAGCTGGCGGCCGCCCGCGGCGACCACGAGCGCGGGTTCGACGCGTACGAGCGGCGCATGCGGCCGTTCGCCGAGAAGAACCAGAAGCTCGGCCCGTCGAACATCAAGCGAATGGTGATGAAGAGCCGTGCCCAGGTCCGCATCTCCATGGCGATGCTCGCCCTGATGGGACGCATGCCCGGGCGCGACCGCATGATGGCCAAGGTGATCGAGCCGATCCACAGGGCGGCGAACGCCATCACGCTCGAGAATTACGAGGGCTAGCCGCATCAGGCAATGTTCGCCCTGTTGTGATGTGACGCGCCGTTCGGATGCTGGTTCGGATGTGGTCCGGTGTTCAGATCGAGCCGTAAGTCACACTCCGAGGTAACCAGTCCGCTCGGCCTACTCGGCGTCGTGGATGAGCAAAGCGATTTGGACACGGTTGTTCAGGGCGAGTTTGTGCATGATCTGTGAAACGTAAGACTTGATCGTTGCCACCGTCATGACGAGCTCGGTCGCAATCTCAGCGTTGGTCAGACCACGACCGACTGCTTCCGCCACTCGCCGTTGACTGTCGGTGAGGCAGGCAAGGCGGCGACGGGCGGCCTCGCGCGGCTCGTTGCTCTTGGCCGTGGCCCTGGCGTACTCGATGAGCTTACGGGCGATGGCGGGCGACAGGATCGGTTCCCCGGCTGCGACGCGCCGGACAGCGTCAACGATCTCGTTCGGTCTGGTGTCTTTGAGAAGAAAGCCGCTTGCGCCCGCGCGCAGTGCTCGCAGGACGAGTTCGTCGGTATCGAATGTAGTCAGCATGATGGCCTCTGGCGCGTTCGTTGTCGCACGGAGCCGTTGGGTAGCGGCAAGCCCATCGATCTTGGGCATGCGAATATCCATGAGCACGATGTCCGGTCGGGTGATGCGCACGGCCTCAGGAACGGCGGTACCGTCGGAGGCCTCTCCGACGACATCGATGTCATATTGGCCGGACAGCATTGTCGTCAGAGCGGCGCGTACCAGCCATTCGTCGTCGACCAGCAGGACCCTGATCGGATCGGACCGATCCATCATGCCTCCCAGGGCAACCGGGCATGCAGCACGTACATACCGTTGTCAGGGCCGTAGTCGAGAGTGCCGCCTGCGAGCGTTGCCCGCTCGGTGAGTCCCCTCAGTCCGACGCCGGCTCCTGGAATATCGGTAGCACGTCCGGCGAGCGGCTGGCGTACCCCGACGGTCAGTCCGTTCCCGGGTGCCCCATCCACGATGACCGTCACGGGCATGCCGGGGGCGTGCTTGCGTGCATTGGTCAGGCCTTCCTGGACGATCCGATATGCGGTTCGCGCGACGGTGGTGGGTACGGCGTCGGCATCGGTGATCACGAGGTTGAGAGTCACATCTGCTCCTGCCCGGCGTACCTCTTCGACCAGTTCCGGGAGCCGGGCAAGAGTGAGTTGCGGAGGACCAGCATCATCCACCGAATCCTCCCGAAGCAGCCCGATGACTTCGCGGAGGTCCACGAGCATCTGGTGGGCGCCGCTGCGGATCACTGAGGCGGCCCGCGCGATCTCGTCATGAGGGGCATCCGGCCGGAACTCCAGCGCGCCCGCGTGCACGCTCAGGAGCGACATGCGGTTGGCGAGGACATCATGCATCTCGCGGGCGAGCCTGATGCGTTCCATTCGCTTGGCCTCGGCGACGCGGGCGTGCCGCTCCTCTTCTGCAAGGCGTGCCCGTTCCGCAAGCGAGGTCAACAGACTGCGGCGGGCCCGGACTGCTCGGCCCCAACCGACCGCAGCTATTGTCACCAGTACGTTTATGCTGACGTTCGCCAGATACGGCACATGCGGGGGCGAGTACAGCGCCGTGTTCACCAGCCCAGTGGCGATGCCGAGGCCTCCGATCCATGCGACCACTGGCAGTGGGCGGTACACGGCGACCGAAAGCGTCGCTGCGAAAGCGGCGCCCGCCGACGCGGGCGAAACTGCGGACAGTGACGCCAGTAGGAACGCAAGCCTCGTCGGCCAGCGACGCCGCGCCGGCAGCAAGAGGCAGGCTGCCGCGCCGACGGCCACGTCGGCGGCCACCAGCGCATGCGGCCAGCCCCGGTAGCGCGGCCAGGCGGTGATCGCGCCGATCGAGACGGCGGCCAGGATGCCGATCGCATCGACCACGAGGTCGCGCGCGGAGCTGACGCCGGTCGTGATCGAGGCCGCGTTCCGACAAAAGGCCATGCGCAGCGGTCTGGGCAGGCGTTCAGTCACCAGAATTGAGCCAGGTCTTGATCAACTGAGTCCACTTGCGATTATCGGTGGTCTCCATGAATGTCTTGTGGTTGACCATGAGGTAGATCTCGCCTGCTTTAGTGGTCCCCATAATCAGCGGCTTACCCGCATTGAGCAGGCCGCCGATGAACCGCCCGTAGAGTTTGGTGTACTCGTTCGTCACGGAGATAACGTCTACGGGCCGCAGCACGAGATCCCCTGTGTCGGCCCAGTCGCTCAGTACAAGCCGGTCCTCGTGGAGCGTCGCACTTCCCCGCCGGTGGAAAAGGACGCTCTGATCAATCCCGGCCGCGAGGCGATCGCCCTTTTTGCGGGTCGTGAGTTCATCCGCTGTGCAGCCTATGTAGCGGGCCTCCGCCAGCGGCGTCTTGATCTCGGTCATGGAACAAGCTTGCCGCCCGGCCACCGCCGGCTGCAGCAGCCGAAGGATGGAACCTGTACCCGACTTTGGTAGCTCCCGCCGTCCACATACCGAATTCTTTCGTTTTGCTGTACGGATCCGCCGTTACCTGGCGACGACCTCGAACGTGCCGCGCAGATGGATCCGTGCGGAGGAACTGCCGACCTGGACCTCGAAGGTGCCGGGTTCGACGACCTGATGCATCGACTCGTCGATCAACTCCATCTCCCGCGGGCCGAGCGTGAGCCGGACCCTCCGCTTCTGGCCTGGCTTCAATTCCACCTTCGCGAAGCCACGGAGCTGCTTGACCGGCAGCGACACGCTCGATTGCCGGTCGGCGAGGTACAGCTGGACCACCTCCTGGCCGGTGCGGTGTCCAGTGTTGGTGATGTCGACTCGGACCTCCGTGGTCTCCCCTGCCTTGATCCGGTGGCGAGAGATCTCGAGGTTGTCGTAGCGGAATGTGGTGTAGCTCAGGCCGTGACCGAACTCATACAGCGGGGACGCCTTGAGGCCAACGTACCCATCGGCCGCCGCGCGCATGGGTTTGACGTCGTAGTAGATCGGCAGCTGGCCCACACTCCGCGGCACCGTCACCGGCAGCCGCCCGCCAGGGTCGCATCTGCCGAACAGCACGTCCGCGATAGCCTCACCACCGCGCTCACCGGGGAGCCAGGCCTGTACGATCGCCGGGACGTGCTCGGCGGGCCAGGTGATGGACAGCGGTCGACCCGACACCAACACGATCACAACAGGCTTGCCGGTCGCGTGGACGGCTCGGACAAGCGCGTCTTGCACACCGGTGAGGTTCAGGTCGGCGACGTCAACGCCCTCGCCTCCGGTGGCGCCCTCGTACAGGAAGCCCTTGGACCTCTCGCCGAGCACGAGCA
Source organism: Actinoallomurus sp. NPDC050550 (assembly GCF_040655075.1). NCBI lineage: Bacteria > Bacillati > Actinomycetota > Actinomycetes > Streptosporangiales > Thermomonosporaceae > Actinoallomurus > Actinoallomurus sp. NPDC050550. The sequence continues at coordinate 118,249 of NZ_JBFAJC010000006.1, forward strand.
CCACGAGGTCGGCGCCACGCGCGGTCTCGACGGCCTTGGCGAAGCCCGAGCGGTCGGCGTCGTTGATGCCGCAGCCCTTGGCGTAGATGACTTTGGTTCCGGCGGGTGCGGCGGCCTTGATGGACGCCAGTATCGTGGGCATTCCGTTCTTCGGGGGCCAGGGTGCGTAGTCCCCGGTGAGGTTTTCCGGAACGTCGGCGTTCGGCCCGATCACGGCGATGCGTTTGACGGAGTTCCTGATCGGCAACAGGTCGCCGTCGTTCTTGAGCAGGGTGATGCCCTCACGCGCGGCCTGAAGCGCGAGTGCGCGGTGCGGAGCGGAGCCCACGATCCGCTCGGCTTGGTCGGGGTCGACGTAGGGGTTGTCGAACAGCCCGAGCCGCAGCTTGAGCATCAGTACACGCCGGACGGCCCGGTCCACGAGCTCCATCGGGACGGAGCCGTCCTTGACCCCCTCCTTGAGTCCGTCGAGGTAGGCATCCTCCCAGGTGATGCCGACGTCGACGCCCGCCTTGATCGCCTGAGCGCCGGCCTGCTTCTGATCGGCCGCGATGCGCTCGGTGACCAGCGTGCTGAAGCCGCCGCCCTCGCTGATGACGACGCCCCGAAACCCCAGCTCCCCTCGCAGAACCTGGGTGAGCAACTTCTCCGACCGGTGCGTGGGCACGCCGTCGATCGTCGACTGGCAGGCCAGCGTCATCAGCGCGCCTTCGTCGGCGAACCCGGTCCGCCACGGCGGCAGGTGGATCGCCCGCATCTCGCGCTCGCCGATCTCGACCGAGCTTCCCTCCAGCCCGCCCACGTTCGGGGTTTGCAGCGGGTAGTGACACAACGACGCGACGGTCCGGTTCGGCTTGCTGACGTCGGTGCCCTGGAGGGCGCGCACGATAGCGCCGATGACGCTGCCGACCAGGTACGGGTCCTCGCCGTACCCTTCGCAGCTGCGCCCGAAGCGGGGATCGCGGAACACCTCGGCGACCAGTGTGTTCAGGACGTGAGTGCCACAGGCGCGCGCCTCGGCCGCGACCGCGCCATAGACCGCACCGACCAGGCCGGTGTTCCAGGTCGCGGCGATCGAGGGCCCCGCCGGGAAGATCGTCGCGTACGGCGCGGAATGACCGTTTGTGCCTTCAGCGATCTGCAGCAGCGGGATGCCGAGCTTGCCAGCCTTTGCGATCTTTTGCAGTTCGTTGGTGGCCTCTGCTTGTTGCCGAGGTGTGCGGGGCTGCTTCACGGGGAGCGCCCCGGCGACCGTTTCGTTGAGGAATCCGAAGAATCCGCCTCCCTGTCCGAGACCGCGCCACTTACCCGCCGCATAGGCCTCACGGTGCTTGTCGGTGGTTACCGGGGACGATTTCGGGACGAACCCGCTAGGCAGGACCTGCGGCACGTTCAGCTGGGCGATCTTGTCGGCGAGTGACATCTTCGCCAACAGTGCCTCGACCCTCGGATCCGTGGGTTCCCGGGGTGCGGGATGGGCCGTCGGCGTCTGCGAGTGAGCCTCTTGGCCGGCGAATACCCACGTACCGGCCAGCGCTGCGGCGCCGCCTCCGAGAAAGCCGCGCCGGCCCACCTGAGCACAAGTCCCATCATCAGTTTCTGGAGATTCCATGGCCGCAACGGTAGGAAGGCCGCCGTCCGCGTCACAGCCTCCAAAAGGAGGCTGTTCTGCCCGACTTCGGGCTATCCGGAAGTAGGGTCATCCCCGGCAACCTTGCCGCCCGTACGCGGACGAATGCCGGTGGCGACGGTGAGTCGTCGCTACCGGCATCCGCCCATGTCTCATCGCCAGAAGGCACAGTCATCGGCATACCACCATCGTCACGCCGGAGGCGAGGGACCGCACCGTCGCCCGGCGGGCGGCGGAGCCGCTCGAATTCAGCGGCTCACGGAGGTCTCTCGCTCGACACGCGACAGCTTCTCGGGATTGCGGACGGCGTAGAGGCCGGTGATGAGGCCGTCGTCGATGCGTACCGCCATGACGCTGTCGAGCCGGCCGTCTAGCCGGATGATCAGTGCCGGGTGGCCGTTGACCTGGGCCGGCCGCAGCGACGCCACGGCGGAGATCCTGCCCAGTACGGGGGCCACCGTGTCGGCTCCCACGACCGGCGCCAGCGCGGCCTGGACGATCCCGCCGCCGTCCGTCAGCAGGACGACGTCCGGCGCGAGGATGTCGAGCAGCCGCTGCAGATCGCCCGTTTCGATCGCCCGTTGGAACGCCTCGAGCGCGTCTCGGGTCTCGGCCGCGGAGACGACCCCGCGTGGTCGGCGCGCGGCGACGTGCGCCCGGGCCCGGTGGGCGATCTGGCGGACCGCGGCCGGGCTCTTGCCGACGGCCTCGGCGATCTCGTCGTACGCCAGATCGAACACCTCGCGCAGTACGAACACCGCCCGCTCGGTCGGCTGAAGCGTCTCCAGTACCAGCAGCATCGCCATCGAGACGCTGTCGGCCAACTCGACGTCCTCGGCCACGTCGGGTGCGGTCAGCAGCGGCTCGGGCAGCCAGGGGCCGACGTAGGACTCCTTGCGACGGCGGAGCGTACGCAGCCGGGTCAACGCCTGCCGGGTGGTGATCCGGACCAGGAATGAACGCTGATCCCGCACGGTGTCGAGATCGACGCCTGTCCACCGCAGCCAGGTCTCCTGGAGGACGTCTTCGGCGTCCGCGGCCGAGCCGAGCATCTCGTAGGCGACGGTGAACAGCAGGTTGCGGTGGGCGACGAAGGCCTCGGTGGCGGAGTCCTTCCGGCCGCCGCGGTCCGGCGGCTCTACCGAGCCGGTCGTTCGGTCGTCGTACTCGCTCATATCGGACTCCTACCTGTTCGCCGCCGTCCGTGCCACACGCACAAGACGCTGGTCCCGACCGCTTTGTGACACCCGCGATCGGTGGCGCACGTCACACCGCCGCTTCTGTCACAGGAAGCGGCTCGTCGGCATCTCCATGGTCGTCAGGACGCTGCGCGAACGATCCGCGCGGCCCGCAACAGCGGCGAGTGAGGACGAAGCCATGGAACCCCGGATGAACCTGAACGCCAACGAGCTCGGTGCCAAGCTCGGCAAGCGGTTCTACAACGTCAGTCTGGCAATCGAGCAGTCGTCGCTGCCCAAGACCACCCAGGACCTGGTGATGCTGCGCGCCAGCCAGATCAACGGGTGCGGTTTCTGCGTCGACTACCACACCAAGGACGCCACGGTCGCCGGGGAGACCGCGGTCCGGCTCCACCTGGTCGCCGCCTGGCGCGAGTCCACCGTGTTCACCGAGGCCGAGCGGGCCGCGCTGGCGCTCGTCGAGGAGGGCACCCGGCTCGCCGACGCCCACCAGGGCGTGTCCGACGAGACCTGGGCCCAGGTGCGCGAGCACTACGACGAGGATCAGATCATCGCACTGGTCTACCTGGTCGCCATGATCAACGCCGCCAACCGGCTCGGCGTGATCGTGCGCAACAAGGGCGGTTCCTACGAGCCCGGCATGCTCGCCAGTCTGGCGAACTGATCGGCAGGCCGATCGCGGCCCGGCCCAGGATCACTCGATCCGGGCCGGGCCCGCGCCCTCTCCCGGCCCCTACAGAGGGCCTCAGGCCGACGTGTCTCGTGCGGCTTGAGACGTGATCACGTGCCGCCATATGGTCGACGACCGTGACCACACCCTCCTCCCTCGAAACCACCCGGGACGCGTACGACGCCATCGCCGTCCTGTACGCCGAGACCTTCCCCACCGCGATGGACGACCACCCGGTGGACCGCTCGCTGATCGCCGGCTTCGCCGAGATGGTACGGACCGACGGAGCCGGACCGGTCGCGGACCTGGGCTGCGGCCACGGCCGCATGACCGCCTACCTGGCGTCGCTCGGCGTCACCGCCTCCGGCGTCGACCTGTCGCCGACGATGATCGAGCTGGCCCGCCGGGACAACCCCGACCTGCGGTTCGAAGTGGGGTCGATGACCGCCCTGGACATCGCGGACGGCACGCTGGCCGGCGTACTCTCCTGGTACTCCGTGATCCACACACCACCGGAGGAGCTCCCGGTGATCTTCGCGGAGTTCGGCCGGGTATTGGCCCCGGGCGGTTATCTGCTCGTCGGCTTCTTCGCCACCGACGCCGACTCGCCGCACCCGGCCGAGCCGTTCGACCACAAGGTGTCCCTCGCCTACCGGCTGTCCACCGACCACGTCGCGGACCTGGTGCGGAAGGCCGGGCTGGAAGAGGTGGCACGGCTGCGCCGCGAGCCTGGGGGGAACGAGAGGAGATTCCAGCAGGGCCGACTCCTCGCCCGCAGGCCCACGGAGCCGTAGGCCCGGCCACGGCACCCAGCGGGCACGGGTCGGCAGGCCGACGACGGCTGGACCGGGTGCCGGCGGAGGAGGTCACGCGCCTGGGCCCGGGAGAGGTTGAAGCGCGTCCACGAGTCGCCGTGCCGCAGCGATCCCGCGAGGTGGCGCAGGACGCACGAGCGCTGCGGCTCGGGGAGGCGGTCGAGGGCGGGGACCGCGTCGGCGGACAGGCCGGCCAGGTACGGCAGGTCGGCGCTGCCGGTGTGCCGGAAGCGGTCCACGTTGTGAGCGGCGATGAACCCGTCGGGGTTGAGCAGCCCCAGCGCCAGCAGGCCGGCGGCACCGGCCGCGGCCACCGCGCGGGGCAGCCAGGTCGCCTTCAGACGGATCCCCGCGACGGCGACCAGGACGATGACCAGGCCCATCCACAGCTCGAAGGCGTGCACCCACAACCGGAGCCTCGTCCAGCCGTACGCCTGCTCGTAGAGGAACAGCCGGCGCAACGCGACGGCCACCACCACGAGGGTCAGCGCGCACAGCAGGCCGAGCAGCGTACGGACGGTGACCCGGTCGGCCCGGCCCGCCACCGGGGCGTACCGGACCGCGACGGCCACGACGACGAGGACGAGCCCGGTCACGACCAGCAGCTGCCAGAAGCCCTGCCGTGCGTACTCCGCGTAGGAGAGGCCCGTCGAGCGCAGCAGCCGGTCCCGGTCCGAGGCCAGCAGGACGTCGGCCTGGATCGCGACGAAGCCGAGGAACAGCAGGTCGAGTGCGACGATCGGGATGGCCCACGGCGTACGGCCAATGTGCGAGGCCGCTGGAGGCCGGGCGAAGCGCGGCGCCGCCACGGTCAGGAACGCCCCGGTCAGGACGACGACGACACCCACGCCGAACACGAGGATCCGGACGATCAGCGACCACGCCCCGACATCGGGGAACAGCCCGGCGACGGCCCGGCCGAACGCGGCGTCCGCCGTCACGAACAGCGCGCCGAACACCACGAGGAGCACGGCGGCGAGGAGCAGCGAGCCGACCACCGCCCCGGTCGGCCGGCGTCCGGACCGGGCGACCGAGGCCACGCCGCGGCCCGCCCACGGCACCGAACGCGGAGCCGCCGGCACGAACGCGAGTCCCCCGCCGACCAGGTCGATCCAGGACCGTCCCCCGGTCACGGCGTACGACCCGAGCGGCACGGCCAGTGCGATCGCCAGGGCGACGACCCAACCCGCGTCGACGAGCACGGGCAACGCCGACAGCGCCAGCGTCAGCGTCAGCGCCGTGAACAGGATCGACGTGCGGTTCCGGCGGGCGACCGGGGCCAGGGCGACGATCGCGGCGACACCGGCGAGCGGCACGTTCAGCCCCGGACGCCCGGGGAACAGCGCCGCGGCGACCGCTCCGGTCACCGCCGCGCGGACCAGTAGCCCTGGCGACGCCGGCCGCGCCGGCCGGCGCCACTCCTTGATCAGCAGCGGGTCCCTCCGTGGGATGCGCACCCCACCGGTCGGGATGGGTCGGCTCGTGGCGGGCGATACCGGTGCCGACGCGGGCGCGGCCGAGGGCGCCGCCCAGGAGGATCGGCCGGGTTCGGGGGAGTTCGGACGAGGATGGGACGGAGGCTCGGTCATGACGATCCCTGAGGAGGTTGCGGAAGTACGACGCGGATGAGGCAGCCGTGGGGAGAGTCGGCGACGGCGATCTCGCCGTCGTGCAGGTCGACCACCCAGCGGGCGATGGCCAGCCCCAGGCCGGTGCCGCCACCGGCGGTCCCGACCTGTGAGGCGGAGCCTCGGGAGAAGCGTTCGAAGACCTGCGCGCGGTCGGCGACCGGGATGCCGGGCCCTTCGTCCTGGACCTCGAGGCGGAGCGCCTGGCCTCGCGTCGCGGCGGTCACGGTGACGACGCCACCGGGCGGGCTGTGCCGTGCCGCGTTCTCGAGCAGGTTGGCGACGACCTGGTGCAGCCGGTCCCGGTCGGCGCGGACGACCAGCCCCGGCTCGGTCCGCACCACGAACACCGGGCCCGGACGGCCGACCTGAGCCTCTGTGACGGCGGCCTCCAGGAAGGGGCCGATCTCGAAGCTCGTCAGGTCCAGGGAGACCACGCCCGCCTCGACCCGGGACAGGTCGAGCAGCTGTGTGACCAGGCGGCCCAGGCGTTCGACCTGCGCCAGGGCGCCCTCGAGCACCTCCGGCTCGGCCGGGGTGACCCCGTCCGCGACGTTCTCCAGGATCGCCCGCAGCGCGGCGATCGGCGTCCGCAGCTCGTGCGACACGTTGGCGACGAAGTCGCGGCGCTGGCGGTCGACCTCGGCGAGGTCGTCGGCCATCCGGTTGAAGGCCCTGCCGAGTTCGCCGACTTCGTCCCGCGACGTCACGCGGACCCGACGGCGGTAGTCGCCGCGTGCCATGGCCCGGGCCACGGCCGTCATCTCACGCAACGGCGCCGTCATGCCGTGCGCCAGGATCTGAGTGATCACGACGGAGATCAGCAGCGCGACCGGCAGCGTGATCCGGCCGCGGAAGCCCAGGCCGTACCCCCACACCATCATCAGCCCGCCGACGCAGCAGTTGCAGACGGCCAGCACCCCGAGCTTGATCTTGATGGACCGCATCGGGTCGAGGGGGCGCGGCAGCGCCGTCCACAGCCTGTGCATGACGCTCACGAGCCGGCCTCCAGCGCGTACCCGACGCTGTGGACGGTGCGGATGAGGTCCGCGCCGAGCTTGCGGCGCAACGCCTTGATGTGGCTGTCCACCACGCGCGTCCCCGCGCCGTCGGCCCAGTCCCACACCTGCTCCAGCAGGACCGCCCGGGTCAGCACCGCGCCCGGCGTACGGGCGAGGCAGTCGAGCAGGTCGTACTCCGTTGGCGTCAGATGCACGGGAGCCCCGTCGACGGCGACCCTCCGGGCCGCCCGGTCGATCTCCAGCGGGCCGAGTCGCAGCACATCGCGGGCTGGAGCGGCGGCCAGCGCGGCGGCGTGCTCGATTCGGCGCAGCAGGGCCCGGACGCGGGCCGTCAGCTCCCGCATGCTGAACGGCTTGGTCAGGTAGTCGTCGGCCCCCACCCCGAGCCCGACGAGCAGATCGGTCTCGTCGTCGCGTGCGGTCAGCATCAGTACGGGGACCGGTCGCTGCGCCTGGACGCGGCGGCAGACCTCCAGCCCGTCGAAGCCGGGCAGCATGAGGTCGAGAACGACCAGATCAGGCCCGTACTCCGCGAAGGCCGCCACGGCACCGGGCCCGTCGGCCACCGTTCGCACCTCGAAGCCTTCGGCGGCCAGCCGGTCGGCGACCGCCTGCGCGATGGTGGGCTCATCCTCGACGACAAGGATCCGTTGCATGGCGGCGAGCCTAGGAGCCGCGCGCGGAGATCCCACGGACGATATGTGGGGAATCTGTGAAGATCTCGGCCGTGGCTCATCGGCACCGTACGCGAGAGAACGAGCCGCCGCCTGGACGAGGCGCCGAGAAGAGCTGACGGGGCGAGGTGCCCCGGGACGAGCCGCCTCCGCCTACACCGGAGCGTGCCCGTACTCGGCGACGAATGACGTGAGGTCGGGGACGCCGAAGGTCTCGCACATCGCCCGGAATCGCGCGACCTTGTCCGCGCCGAACCGCCGGACCCGGGCGGCGTAGGAGTCGGCCGTGACGAAGGTCGGTGGGTCGGTCTTGCTGTGGAACTTGTCGGCGTACATGACGAGCTCCTCCTCAGGTGTCTCCGCCACGTAGTCGGCGACCGGCAGGGGGAGTTCCTGGCTCTGGACGTCGTCGCGGGTGATGCCCACCCCGGTGTGGCAGGAGCAGAAGCGGCAGAGGACGTCGGGGAGCCCTTCGCCTTTCAGCAGTTCGTAACCGAGGATCCCGTGCCGGATGTAGCCCGCCTCATCGATGCGCCCGTCGCCGTCGTACAGGCGATAGACGCCGATGTCGTGCAGCAGGGCTCCGGCCCGTACGAGATCCGCGTCGACCTCCAGGCCGCCGTCGGTCAGCAGTCGTTCCGCGATCCCGCAGACGATCTCGCAGTGCGTGTGAACGAGGTCGAACGCCGCAGAGGTGGGCGCGTGCTTCTCGTGCAGCGCGCGGATCTCGTCGTCCGTCGGGAGGAGCATGCCGGGAGTCTAACGACGCCGCTGTGTCCGCCCGTTTCCCCAGGTAGACGGGCTTCCTGGAGCAGGCCGGAGGGCCGATGGTGAACCTGGTGCCACCCGAAGTCGGATGGCCGCATTACTGATCTCCGCTCCCGAAACGACGACGCTGATTCCGTGCCCGATTCAGCCGGGCGCGGAAGGAGATCACCCCCATGGCCACCAGCGCGGCGCCCGTCGATCGGCAGCTGACCGGCACCCCGTGGGCGGTCCGGCTCGGCCGGGCCGCCACCGAGTGCCCCGCGCTCGAGGTGTACGACGCGGAGACCCTGGTCGACGTCGTCGTGCGGACATCGGTGGCGCCGGAGATCCTGCGGGGCGCCCGGCGCGGCGTCTCCCACGGTCGCCCGTGCGCCGTCGCCTGGGGCCGGCTGCCGGCCGATGCGACCCTCCCGGTGGTGCTCTTCACCGGCGGCCGATGGACCGACCGGACGCACCGCGCCGAGGTGACCGCGGTCGGCGGGTTCTGCTGGCTGGCCGTCGCGTACGGGCGGTTCACCAGCGTCATCGTCGAGCATCGTGGCACCCTGTGCGGACGACTGCGCATCCGGAGTGGCCGCCGGTCGTGACGGTCGCCGCCACGCGGAGCGCGGCGGCGAGCGATCCCTTCCCCCTTCCGGCCGACGCAGGCCGGAGTCCCCATCGCGTCGAGACAGAAGGCACCAGGTCGTGAACACCTCCCTGATCCACTCCGGTACGAAACGGCACGTCACAATCGTGTCGGCGAGCGTCGGCGCCGGGCACGACGGCGCGGCGAGCGAGCTGGCGCGCCGGCTCGTCGAAGCCGGGTTCTCCGTCGACCGCCACGACTTCGTCGACCTGTTCCCCGCCTCGCTCGGACGCCTCCTGCGGCAGTCGTACGCGCTGCAACTGCGGGCCGCCCCGGAGAGCTGGGAGCGGTTGTTCACCGCGCTGGACCGGCGGCGGAACCTCGCGGCGGCGGTGCGCGCCCTGAGCGGGCTGGCCGCCCGTCGTCTCGCCCGTACGGCGGCGGGCTCCGACGTCGTCGTCTCGACCTACCCCCTCGCCAGCCAGGCGCTGGGCCGGCTACGGCGGCGGGGTGCGCTTCGGGCCCCGGTCGTCACGTACCTCACCGACATGTCCGTGCACCCCCTGTGGATCGCCGAGGGGGTCGACGCCCACCTGGCACTGCATGCGACGACGGCGGCGCAGGCGCGGCGGCTCGGCGCGGCCGACGTCCGGGTGTGCGCGCCCGCCGTACGACCCGGGTTCCGGCCCGCCTCGTCCGTGCTCGAGCGGCAGGTGGCGCGCCTGCGCTTCGGCCTGCCGGACGCCGACCGTCTGGCCCTGGTGGTGGCGGGGTCGTGGGGGTGCGGGGACGTCGCGGCCACCGTACGGGACGTGGCCGCGTCCGGGCTGGTCACACCGGTCATCGTGTGCGGGCGCAACACGGCGCTGCGGGAGGAGCTCTCCCGCTCCGGCGTCGGCGTTCCCCTGGGCTGGGTCGAGGACATGCCGGCGTTGATGCGCGCCTGCGACGTCGTGGTCCAGAACGCCGGCGGCCTGTCCTCCCTCGAGGCACTGGCGTCCGGCCTGCCCGTCATCAGCTACCGCTGCCTCCCGGGGCACGGCAGGACGAACGCGGCCGCTCTCGACGAGGCCGGCTGGGCGCCGTGGGCCCGCCGGCCGGACGAGCTGCCCGAGGCGTTGTTCGCGGCGCTGACCGGTCCGCGCATGATGGAATCCCCCGGCGCCACCGATCCCGCGGCGATCGTCACCGCCCTGGCGACCGGACGGATCGCCGCGGCGACCGGCCCGGACGCCGCCGCGACCGGCGGGCACATGTCGAAGGAGCTCACCGAGATGACGGAGGCGACCCGATGAACACCACACGCCTCGTCGCGACCGGACGACCCATGGCACAGCACCCCGCCGGGACGACGGAGACGAACCGATGAACACCGCACGTCCCGCCCCGACCGGACAACCCACGTCACAGCACCCCGCCGAGATGACGGAGACGAACCGATGAGCGCCACACGCCTCGCCGCGACCGCGGCGGGTGTCCTCGCCGCCGCGCACGCCGTACCGGCCGTCACCTCGATCGGGCCGCTGCGCCGGCGGCTGTTCCCCGGGCTGTCCGGCGTCGGCGAGCCCGGTCATGTGGCGCTCACGTTCGACGACGGTCCGGACCCGCGCTCGACGCCGGCGTTCCTGGCCGCCTTGCGGGAGTACGAGGTGAAGGCCACCTTCTTCCTGCTCGGCCGGATGCTCGAGGCCGCCCCGGGCCTGGGGAGGGAGCTCGCCGAGGCCGGGCACGAGATCGCCGTCCACGGGTGGGAGCACCGCTGCATGCTGCTGCGCGGGCCCGCAGCGACGTACGACGACCTGGCCAGGGCGATGGAGTCCATCGTCACGGTCACGGGGACGGTGCCGCGCTGGTACCGGCCTCCGTACGGGGTGCTGAGCTCCTCGGCGCTGCGGGCGGCGCGCCGGTTGGGCCTCACACCGGTGCTGTGGACGAACTGGGGCCGGGACTGGACGCGCTCGGCCACCCCGGCCTCCGTCCTCGCGACGGTCACCCGCGACCTCGACGGCGGAGGGACCGTGCTCCTCCACGACTCCGACTGCACGTCGGCACCCGATTCGTGGAGGAACACGCTCGGCGCGTTGCCGCCGCTCCTGGACGCGATAAGCGAGCGCGGCCTGTCGGTCGGTCCCCTACGTGACCACGTCCGCGCCACTCCAGCGTGACCGTCGGTCGGTCCCCTACGCCGCCACGTCCGCGCCACTCCAGCGTGACCGTCGGTCGGTCCCCCACGCGGTCACGTCCGCGCTACGCCGGCATGAGGAGCGCCGCGACCGCGCGGGCGGTCTCGCCGTGCCCGGCCAGCAGGGCGCTGACCTCGGCCTGGCCGGAGCTCGGACCCGGCCGCCATCCGGCGTCATGGCCGAGGAGCCCGGCCACGGCGTCACACGCCACCGGATGGCGGGCCACGAGCTCGGCGACCGCCCGCGCCGACGCCGGAACCGAAGCCGCCGTGTCGTGCGGGCGCGGTGCCGCGGACCACGGAGGCACCCAGGCGTCGACGGCGGGCAAGGTCGCGGGGAACGCGCGGCCTGCCTCCCGTACGAGCACCGGCACCAGTTCGGACGCCTGAGCCCGCAGCGTGGTGATCAGTTTGGGGAGCCAGGGGAGAAGCACCGGGTCCGGAAGCCGAGCGAACGCCTTGGACATCATCTCGACGACGACCGGCGCCAGGGACGGTGCGGGCTCGAGCGCCTGGACGAACCCGCTCAGGTAGAGCGGGATCGACGGGACGACGAGCGGGTTGGCGAGCAGCGCGTCGTACCGCGCGCGCAGCTCGGCGAGCGGCAGCACCCCGAGCTGCGTCTGCGCCGCCCACAGCAGCGCGACCTTGGCCGGTGCCTCCGGGTGCGACTGCTTCACGGCGAGTTCGAGCTGAGAGTGGTCACAGCCGAGCGACAGCGCGAGACTCTCCATCCCGAACAGGAATCCGAGCATCGCCGCCACTTGGCGGACGCCGGTGTCCTCGTCCACGAAGGCGGTCGGCAGCAGTGTGCAGTAGTGCGCGTATCCGGCGGTGACGAAGCGTTCGCACCACTCCGGCAACGCGGGCTCCGTCGCACGGAAGTGGGCCAGCAGCCCGCGGATGCGGCGCAGCACCTCCGGGGCGTCGTCCACCGTACGCTCGCCCGCGAGGAGCTCGACCGCCTGATGGCCCAGGTCGTCGGCGACCCGCCGGCCGTTCAGGTGGAGGAGGGCGTCCTCCACGGCCGTCAGCGCGACCGCGGCCGTCGCCTTCGGGTCCGCGACGGCCCGGCGCAGCCGCTGCTCCAGCACCTGTTCGACGGTGACGCCCTCGTACCCGAGCTCGACGATCGACCGCTGGTTACGGCCGATCGCCAGGTCCCAGCTCTCCTGGATGGGGCGTTCGCCGAGCCGGCGCGCGCCCATGATCGGGCGGACCGCACCCTCTGGCAGCAGGCGGCGCAACACCCAGAGCAGGTCGGAACAGGACCGCAGCTCCGGTTTCGCGTCAAGGTCGAGCAGGGCCCGCTGGATCGTGCGCTTGGCGAGGTCGAGCCCGAGCGGCTCCAGCCGGTCGAGCACGTCGCGGGCCAGCGGCGGGAGCGACTCGTAGCCGACCTGCCCGATCCGGTCGCCGCCGAGCAGGATCTCGCACAGGCGCCGTACGTCGCGGCGGCCCGGCACGACGTCCTTCTCGATGCAGGTGACCGCCGCGTCCTGGAAGTCGTACGGGGTCGGCCGTGCCCGCCCGCGCAGGCCCGCCAGCAGGATCGACGTCTCGAACACCGCGATCGCGTCGGCCGTGCTCGCGAGGTAGCCGTTGCGGCGGGCGAGGCGGACGATGTCGACGCACCAGCCGAGAAGCTCGTCCTCGTCCAGACCGTCCAGGGCGGGCGGCCGCGCCAGGAAGCCGGAGAGCCGGTCGGCGACCGGCTCGCCCACCGGGCGGGCGCGGACGGCCTTCGGCGGCTTCGACTCGCCCTTCTGGCCCTTGAGCCGGTACGGCGTGACGCCGCCGCGTTTGAGCGCCTTGGCCCAGGTCGCCGCGGCGACCGACACCGACCCGGGGGCCAGCCCGAACTGCGCCTCGATCGCGGAGTGGCTCGAGGGGATCAGGCCGTACTGCCAGCGGGTCGCCGTACGAGGGCTGATGTCGTACGGCGCCTCCGCGCGCAGTCCGAACTGCTCGACCCGGCTGGCCGCGTGGAAGGCGCCGCAGACGTACAGGCAGCGCTCCGGGTCGGCCCCGGACGTGGCGAGGTGCTCGCGCATCCGGGTCCACATGTAGCGCTCGCGGTCCTCGTCACGGTCGCCCCGCGCGTCCCGCTCGGGGCGGAGCCTCCGGAAGAGACTGCCGATCATGACCATGACCTGCCGGTACGTGTCATAGTCGGCACCGGTCAGCGGCTGCTCGACGTACTGGTCCCACCACTCGGACCAGTGCCGCACCTTGCCGTGGTGCAGCAGGTGCGCCTCGAGCTCGGCGAAGCGGGGACGCAGATCGCCGATCTCGATGCCGACGGCATCACCGTGCAGGGCCGCGCCCTCACCGTCGTCCGGCGAAGCGGCGCCCTCGTCGCCCGTGGGGTCGGCGGATGTGCGCGGCTCCCACTGGAACACGTGGTCGGTGGACCGGTCGACCAGGACGAGCTCGACGCCGGGGGTGTCGAGCGCGTACGCGATGGCCTGGTACTCGGCCGACGCCTCGGTGATGGGCGCCACGACACTGAGCGGCGCCCAGGCCACCGGGAAGTCGTCGAGTTCGGACGCGAACGCCTGCAGCGCGACCGGCAGCCGGCAGTTGCGCAGTTCGTCGAGGAGCGGCCGCAGGTCCTCGCACAGCTCGAGGTAGATGACCGTAGGCCGCTTCTCGCGCAGCCTGCGCGCCATCGCCAGGGCCGAGGCGGGCGAGTGATGGCAGACCGGGAAGATCTCCAGCTCCTCGCGCAGCGCCCGGTCGACGTCGCCGACCATGCCGGCCAGGATGTCGGACACCCCACCGCCGCCCCCGGCGAAGGTGGCGGCCGCGTCGAGCAGCCGCTCCCGGAGCGCCCCGAACGGGCCAGGATCACTCATGAGAGCGTGCCCAGGGCCTCGCGACCGCCCTCGAGGAATGCCTGCCAGGGCGCGCCGTCGTCCTGCTTGCTGCGCGGCTCGATCACCCCGTGCCAGAACTTGTTGAGGATCGCCAGGTCCTCCGGGCTACGGCGGGCGAGCGAGCCGACCAGCGAGCTCGCGAGCGTCTCCGCGCGGAGCGAACGGTCGCCGAAGAACTGGCTGTGCAGGATGGCGTCCTCCAGCACACCGATCTGCTCGGCCGTGGACAGCGCCGACTCCAGCTTCTCGTCGTCGCTGGTGGCCGAGGCCGCCGCGGCGCGCAGGTCGGCGAAGCTCTGCAGCAGGATGTCCAGCAGCGCGGGCGGCACGTCCAGCTCGATCCGGTGCCGGCGCAGCAGCTCGGTCGTACGGAAGCGGACGATCTCCGCCTCGCTGCGCTTGCTCGTCACCACCGGGATGCGGACGAAGTTGAACCGCCGCTTCAGCGCGGACGACAGGTCGTTCACGCCCCGGTCGCGGCTGTTGGCCGTGGCGATGATGGAGAATCCCGGCTTGGCGAAGACGATGTTGTCGTCGTCGAGCTCGGGGATCGAGACGTACTTCTCGGACAGGATGGAGATCAGTGCGTCCTGGACGTCGCTCGTCGACCGGGTCAGCTCCTCGAACCGCCCGATCACCCCCTGCTCCATCGCCGTCATGATCGGCGACGGAATCATCGACTCGCGGGACTGACCCTTGGCGATCACCATCGAGACGTTCCATGAGTACTTGATGTGGTCCTCGGTGGTGCCGGCCGTCCCCTGCACGACCAGCGTCGAGTTACGGCAGATGGCCGCCGAGAGCAGCTCGGCGAGCCAGCTCTTGCCGGTGCCGGGATCGCCGATCAGCAGCAGGCCGCGGTCGGAGGCCAGCGTCACGATGCTCCGCTCGACGAAGCTCCGGTCGCCGAACCACTTCTGCGGGATCTCCCGGTCGAGCCCGTCCGACGGCTCGGAGCCCAGGACGAACAGCCGGACCATGCGGGGGCTCAGCCGCCAGGAGAACGGCTTGGGCCCGTCGTCGACGGACTCCAGCCAGTCGAGCTCCTCGGCGTACTTGACCTCGGCCGGGGCGCGCAGCATCTCATCGGTCATCGTTCGTACTCCTAGTCGAGGAAGTTCTTCAGTTCGAAGACGAGCTTGCGGATGTGTCCCGAGATGACGGGTGTGCCGAGGGCCTTGAAGCGCTGGCGGAACCAGGGGTTCACGCTCTCGTGCCCGGAGCTGTTCACCGAGCCGACCGGGATGAACTTCACCCCGGAGCGGTGCACCGCCTGGATGCCGTCGAACAGCGGCTGCGACCGGTCGAACTCGTAGAAGTCGGAGATCCACACCAGCACGGTGTTGCGCGGATCGGTGATCTTCGGCCGGGCCATGGCCATGGCGACGGGCCCGTCGTTGCCGCCGCCGAGCTTTGTCCGCAGCAGCACCTCGAACGGGTCGTGCACCCAGGGCGTCAGGTCGAGCGCGCGCGTGTCGTACGCGATCAGGTGGACGTCGACCTTGGGCAGGCCCGCGAAGATCGACGCCAGGATCGTGCAGTTCACCATCGAGTCGACCATCGACCCGGACTGGTCGACGACCACGATCAGGCGAGCGGGCGTGGTGCGCTTCGCCGTCTGCCGGTAGAAGAGCCGGTCGACGTACAGGCGCTCCTCGTCGGGGTCCCAGTTGGTGAGGTTCTTCCAGATGGTGCGGTCGAGGTCGAGGTTGCGGAACACCCGCTTCGGCGGCACCGACCGGTCGATCGTGCCCGCGCTGGTCTGCTCGACCTGGGTGCGCAGCACCTCGGCGACCTCGTCGACGTAGCGGCGGATCAGCGCCTTGGCGTTGGCCAGCGCCACGCCCGAGAGGTTCGCCTTGTCGCGCAGCAGCTGCTCGATGAGCGACATGCTCGGCGTCAACTGGCGGGCCAGCACCGGATCGGCAAGCACCTCACGCAGCCGCATCCGGCTGACGAGGTCGCCCTCGAGCCCCGACAGCACACCGGACAGCTCCCCCGCGCCTTCGTCGCCGAGCGCCCGCTTGAGCCAGCCG
Source organism: Actinoallomurus sp. NPDC050550 (assembly GCF_040655075.1). Lineage (NCBI taxonomy): Bacteria > Bacillati > Actinomycetota > Actinomycetes > Streptosporangiales > Thermomonosporaceae > Actinoallomurus > Actinoallomurus sp. NPDC050550. The sequence goes on from NZ_JBFAJC010000006.1 coordinate 134,320, forward strand.
GCGTCCTGCTGCCAGTCGGCCAGTTGTGTCGCGGTCACGCTGCCGGATCCGGTCGCCATGACGTTGAGCAGCAGCTTGGACACGAGCGCGGCCCGGCGTACCCGCTGATCGTCGTCTCCGGGGGCCATCAGGCCCGCCAGCTCGTCCCTCAGGTCGGGGAAGCGCTGGACGAGGTTGTCCACCGACACCGAAGGGTCGAGGAGTGCGGGCGGCAGCCCGATGTCCTCGACGATCGCCACACTCGCGGCCTCCAGCGCGGGCTGCTCCTCGTGGTCGAACATCCGCGCCAGGAGCCGCCAGTAGAGGACCTGCCGCCGACTCTCCTCTGCGGCGTCGGAGTCGCTCGACGCCGCGTCAGGGGTGTGCTCGCTCATTTCCGCAGCAGCCTTCCCGCGCGTTCACGCAGCACCGCGACCGCGTCGCCGGCCTTCGCCTCGGCCTTGACGACCTTCGGATCGGTCGGGCCGAGCGCCCAGTCGCCGGTGTGCGCCTCGACGGCCTTGCGCTTGACCGTCGCCTGCACCGCGAGCGGCTGCAGCAGCCATCGGCCGTCGTCCCAGCGGAGCAGGCCGATGCAAGCCGACGAGGCGGCCACCAGCTCCGGCGTCACCGGGCCACAGCCCGGCAGCCGGTCCAGGTCGACGGTCAGGGTCTTCCCGTCCAGCTCGAGCACGCCGCCGTCCACGGCGTACCCCTCCAGCAGGACGGGCTCGGCGATGCGGACGGGATGCCGCTCGAGAGGAGGTGCGGCCGGCGCGAGCGCGTCCGCGAGCCGGAGCCGGGCCGTCGCGAACGGCTCGGCCGGCTCCCCGAGCGTGGCCTCGCCGTCCCGCCACAGCAGGTCGCCACCCGCCGTGACGGGCAGGTCCGTGAGCTCCACACTCCGGTGCTCGGCCAGCGCCTTCAGCAGCACGGGATGCCCGTCCAACAGCCGCCACAACGCCGGTCCGACGATCGTGTCGACCTTCGCGGCGGCGACGCTCGTCCGTACGAGCCGGGGCGAGGAACCATCGGCGGCCTCGAGGATCGCGTGCACCTGAATCTGAACGGCGGTGCCGTGCTCATGCACGTCGACCCCGAGCGGGAGGAACCGTCCCGACACCACACCGACAGGCTCGGCCGCTCTCTGGGCACCGGGCTGCGACAGCAGCAGGGCGCGCGCCCACAGGTCGGCCCAGCGCCGGGCGGGCACCCGGTCCATCGTCGCGACCGGGCACGAGGCGCGCAGCTCCGCGGCCAGACCGTCGAGCAGCACCGCGAGCCGTCGCCGGCCGGGCTCGGCGAGCAGCGCGGAGATGGCCTGGTCGGAGGCCGACACCAGATCATGGTCGACTCCCCGCCACCCGGTGATGGCCAGCTCCTGCAGCCAGGACCGGCTCGCCCCGAGCGGACCGTCGGCCGCCGACGCGGACGGCGTCCCGTCCCACGACGCTCTCGTACGGCCGAGCGCGGTGTCGAGCCGGTCGAGCTGCGCGTCGTGCACCGCCCCGACCAGCGCCGTACGCGCGCCGGCGAGCACCGCCAGCTGCTCGTCTCCGATCGAACCCGCCGTGACCTTCTCCACGGCCTCGCCCACCGCCGGCCCGAGCGGAGTCTCGCCCAGCGCCCCGGCCACGGCCGCGAGGTGCCCGGCATGCTGCTCATCCAGCCGGGCGAAGCCATATATAAGGGCCGCGTCGAACCCGGCCACCAGATCCAGGGTCTCCTCGACCCCCGGCACCGCACCGTCGAGCAGGGCCGCCAGCTGCACACCGAGCATCAGCGCACCGCCCCCATCGCCGGGAACCAGTGCAGCTCGTCGATGGGCTCCGTGGTGTCCGGGAGCTCCAGGTAGGCCAGGTGCCGCAGGAAGCGGCTGAAAACCACGGCGGCCGGCGCGGGCTCCGGCGAACCGTCCAGCCGGCTCATCAGATCCTCTCCCTCGCCCACGTCCACCCGCAGGTACCGGGCGACGCGGTCGAGGCCGTACTGCAGCACCGCCTCATCGACGAGCGCTCGCAGGTGCTTGCACGGCGCGCCGTGGAGCCCTCCGCAGGGCCGGTTGTTGTTCGTTCCGCAGCTGTAGCCATGGGTGCGCGCCGCGATCGACGACACGTAGACGCGGGCGATGTCCGATCCGCTGGACACGACGCCCTGCAGCCGCCCGTCCGCGAGTTCGACGAACGGCACCTTCGCCAGCTTCCGCGGCCGGACCGGCGGGACGACCCGCACGACGCTCCGCCGCTCCCGCTCCTCCACGGTCATCGCCGGCGCCCTTCCACCCGCGCCCGGCACGGCCGATCGCGGACCGGCGACCAGTCCCAGAACAGACCTGGGGACTGCGCGGACCGTCTCACCGCCCGGCCCGTACGCGCGCCTTCGCGTCGGCCGGAGACAGGGTTCGACATGGGGGAAGCCTCTCTTTTCGGGGACCCGCGAGGAGAGCATGGCCGACCCCGGTGACATTTCCCGGCACCTCGATCACGGGGGCCGAAGGTGTCGGTGGCAGGTGCGATGATCGGGCCCGTGGCGGCCGATGAGGTGTGCCCCCGCGGATGGCGAACCGTACGGGGAGCGGGCGCGTCGAAGATGACGGATCGTGTTTCGTCGGCTGGCTCAGCGACGCTCGGCGAGCGGGAGGATTCTCGCGATGGACGTGACGGCGGTGTCGGAGGCGGTGGCCCTGATGGCGGCCACCGGTGCGGTGTCGGGAGTGGCGGAGCACACCGCTCTGGGCGTGGTCGCCCGCATCCGAGAACGGGTACGCGCGGTCTTCGACACGGACGCACGGTCGATCGACGCGCTGGAACAGGCCGTCGAGCATCCGTCGGACGAGGCGCGGATCGGCGAGCTGACTGCGGCACTGACCTGGTACGCCCGGCGCGACGAGGGCTTCGCCGCCGAACTCGCCGAATGGGCTGCCGAATACGCGCCCACGGGATCGGTCGTCCAGAACGTCCGCGCCGGTCGTGACGCCTACATGGCGGGCCGCGATATGACGATCAATCAGCGACGCGACCCGTCGGAGTAGCCGGCGACGGCGACCTCCCCGGACACCGGCACACCGGGTTTCTGTCGATCGGCCGTCAAGCCTCGCCGGCGAAACCGAGGGCTGCCAGCCTGAGTCGGGACAGACCGATGGTCGTCCCCATGCCGCATCAGATCGGGACCATGATGAGCGTCGTATCTCCGAGGCGTACGCGGTCGCCCTTTTCCAGCCGGACGGTCCCTTGCAGTCGGCCGTTGACGCGGACACCCCTCAGGGAGCCCATGTCCTCGACCCGCCAGCCGGTCTCGTCAGGAACGACCAAGGCGTGCACCGGGCTGGCGTCCTCGTCATAGAGGACCAGATCGCAGTCGGAACGCGTGCCGATGACGAAGCGGTCGTAGAAGACGGACGTGATCCCGGCAAGTCGTACGGCTATGGCGGGCATCTGCCCATTCAACACATGCGGCCGGTGAGCTGTCCGGCGGGCGCGGATCTTCGGCATGGTCCGCGCATGCCAGGAGCGATTGACGATCTTTCGTGCCCCGACCTTGGTTCGCACTAGGTTGATCGCGACATTTCCCCTTCGGAAGGAACTCGGCGTCATGGTTTCCATCCGCCACGAGATCGTGATCGACGCCGCGCCTGAGCACATCTGGGACGTGCTGCGGGACGTCGGCGCGGTGCACAAGCGCCTCCTGCCCGGCAGGGTGGCCGACACTCGGCTCGAAGGTGATCAGCGGTTCCTCACCTTCCCGGACGGGCACGTGATCCGCGAGCTGATCGTCGCCATCGACGACGACGCCCGCCGCCTGGCGTACTCCGTCGTCGAAGGCGCGCGTCCGGCAACCGAGCACCACCACGCCTCATTCGAAGTCCGCGCCGAGGGCGACCGGGCAGGCCGGCTGATCTGGACCACCGACGTGCTGCCGCACGCGCTCGCGGCCGAGATCCGGATTCGGATCGAACGCGGCGCGGTCGAGATGAAGCAGGCGATCGAAGCGACAGCACCGGCCGTCGCCGATCCAGCCTGATCGCACGCTCATCGCACGGCCAGAACGTCGCCGCGCTCGTCCGCAACTTCTGGCGGGCCGGCTACCGCAACGTGATCGCGGGGAGCTTCATCAGTAATTACGAGCACGGAGACCGGTACAGCGCGGTCATCGGCCGACGTGACCCGCCCGGCCGGCCGGCATGGCCAGTACACCGTCGTTGAGCTGATCGGGCGTTAGGTGTTGCCGGGGGGCTTCTATCATCGGCCCGTGCCGTACGAGATTGAGACATATCAGCCGTATGCGGCATCGCGCGTTGTTGAGATCGATGAGTTGCCCAGCTTGTACGTTCCGGATCATGAACCCGTGTTCGCGTACGGCAGCGGTGGCGAGGATGTGCTGATCGTTTCGGTCCACGATGAGTTCAGTACCGTTTCGCTGCTGCACGACCGAACGTGGTACTGGCTTGAGGAGTCGCCGGATACCGACCTCGTTGAGATCGTGCTGTGCGGGCAGGAGGCATGGGTCCCTGCCGGTGTCATGGTTCGGCCCGAGACCGGGCTCGCTGCGCTACGGCTGGCCCATGACGTCTCGCGGCTCCTGACCCAGTTCATGTGGCGAGAACAATGAGCCTTTATCCATCGCTATGACGCCATAGCCAACGTTACGTTGCCGGCGGCCGGCGAAGCGGAGATCGACGGACAACGGCGCACTGACCCGGCTTTTTCGCGGTACGTACAGCGGCGGCCCTTGTCAGATGTGCGCGGTATGGTCCGCGCATCTCGACGAGGAGGATCCATGGCGATCGAGTGGAGTCTGACGATCGACTGTGCGCGGCCGGCGAAGTTGGCGGAGTTCTGGGCGCTGGCCTTGGGATATGTGCAGGCGCCGCCACCGGTCGGATTCGGAAGCTGGGAGGAATGGTTCACGCACTGCGGCGTTCCGGAGGAGGAGCGGGATCAGGGCGCATCCCTGTCCGACCCGGACGGTGTGGGCCCCAGACTGTCATTCCTGCAGGTGCCGGAGCCGAAGGTGGTGAAGAACCGAGTGCACCTGGATGTTCAGGTCGGCGGAGGTCGCGCCACGCCGTGGGAGGTGCGATGGCCGCGCGTGCTCGAGGCGGTCGATCGATTGACCGCCGCCGGTGCAACCGTGATACGCGAATATCAGCTGCAGGGTAAGCCCGACCACATGCTGATGGCCGACCCTGAAGGAAACGAATTCTGCGTGCTTTGAGGCCCATATCGACCTGAGACTTGTGACGAAAACAGATCCTGGGGAAGCGTGCGAATCCTGGCCGCCCCCGGCGCTGACCTGCTCCGCCATGTGATCGCCGGTGACGCCTGATCGCCGAGGCTGATGGCCCGGGCTGCATCCCGTCTGCCGTCGGTCTCCTCCGGGGAGCGCGCGAGGGCGCCCTCTCAGCTGCTCGAGTGCCGCATCGGGCAACGTTCGGCGGCGAAGTCCTCGCTCACCTCGTTGAGTTGCGCGATATCCACGCGCGTACCCCAGAGAAGGTGGTTTTCCGCGGTCAGCTCTGGTCGGTGGTATCCCAGTGGCGACGGATGTGCGGGGCGAGTTCGGCCGCGCGCTCATGCGGGAAGAAGAGCTTCCCCCCGGCGATCTCGACCAGGTCACGCGCGCCGGGGATGGTGTCGTGCAGCCAGTGCGCCCACTTCATGTCGAAGAACTCGTCGTCGGTTGCCCAGACGATCAGTGTCGGGGCGCGCAGTGCACGCAGAGCCGGCTCGGCGGCGAGCAGGTCGTCCGGTCCGAGCCTGGCGATCAGTTCCTGGAAGCGCGCGGCGGTCGCCGGGGTGCCCATGACCGGTTCGAGGAACGCGTCGACCAACTCGGCGCTCAGGAACTGCTGGTCCTGGTAGCCGCTTGCGAAGATCGCCCGGGCGGCGGCGGGGTCGCTGAGGATACCCGGAGCCGCCGCAGCGAGTTGGCCGGCGCGGGCCGCCTCGACGGTGGCGGCCAACCCGGCCGGCGGGATGTTGTCATGCGTCTCGCAGTTGGTCAGGGTCAGCGTGCGGATCAGTTCGGGATGGCGGGCGGCGAGCACCTGAGCGATCGCGCCACCGGTGTCCTGGGCGACCAGGTCGACCTGGTCGAGACGCAGGCGCGCGCAGACGTCCGCGAGGGTGTCGGCGAACGCACCGACGGTGAGTTGGTGTTCAGGCGCGGCTGGGCTCTGGCCGTGCAGCGGGAGATCGATGGCGATGCAGCGCCGCGTGTCGGCGAGCAGGGGGATCAGGTTGTGCCACAGGTAGGCGTTGGTCGCCACCCCGTGCACGAACAGTGCCGCCGGACCGGTACCGATCTCGACATAGCTCACCTCCCCGGATCGGGTGCGAACGGTGTGGCGGTTGTCGTCGAACCCGGGCAGGAACATCGGCTGCCTCCGTGATCGTAGAGTGAACGTCGGTAACATCAAGAAACCGACTGACGGTCTAGAAGCTATAAACCGACTATCGGTTTGTCAACGGGAGCATGCGCATGGATCGACGCGTTGACCGCGGGCAGGCGACGCGGCAGCACCTGATCGAGGTGGCCACGGAGTTGTTCGCCGACCGCGGCTATGAAGGCACTTCGATCGAGGCCGTCCTAGAGCGGGCCGGGGTGAGTCGCGGATCGCTGTATCACCACTTCCCGGGCAAGGAGCGCCTGTTCGAGGCGGTAGTGGAGGCGGTCCATACGCGAGTCGGTGAAGCCACGCTTGCCGCCGCCACGGCGAGCGGGGCGACTGAGGCTCACGGCCTGCTCAAGGCCGCTGAGCTGGCTTGGATCCGGCTCGCCGGCGACGCGGTCGTGCGCCGAATACTGCTGATCGACGCACCGACCGTGCTGGGCTGGCGTCGCTGGCGCGCCATCGAAGAGCAGTACGGCCTGGGCATGCTCAAGACCGTCCTACAGGAGGCCGCCGATGCCGGTCGCGTGCCGGCTCAGCTTGTCGAACCGTTCGCGCACATCCTGCTGGCCGCCGGCAACGAGATGGCATTGGTCATCGCCCTGGCCGACGACGTAGCAGCCGCCCAGACCACTGCCGAGGCCGCCGTCGAGGAGTTCCTCAACCGCATGTTGCAGCCGACCGAATCCGAGAACACCGAGACTTAGACCAGAAACGCGGAAGTCACCCGGTTGGACACTCACGCCCCGTCTCGCGCCGCTGAGACGGGGCGTTCGCCGGTGGAGCCACGGGGATTCGAACCCCGGACTTTCTGCGCAAATCATGCCGGGTACGCCCCACATGGCCGCTGGCTCGGCATGGCCAGAGGTTATCCCCACCGCTCCCATTTCCTAGCCGACCTGGATGGCCGATAGCCCCAGCTAGAACACCATCGAGAGCAGATCGGCGAACAGTTCCTGCTCATCGACCTCCAGGCCGCGGTTGGTGAACCAGGTGGCCATGTTGTGGCAGTCGCGCATCAGGAAGTCCATACCCTTGGGGTTGCCGACGATGTCGACCACCTGCGGGAGGTCGATCATCACGATCCGCTCCCCCTGGGCGAGGACGTTGTACGGCGACAGGTCGCCGTGCGCCAGCCCGGCGCGGGCCAGCTCACGCATCCCGCCGCGGAGCAGCTCGAAGTACTGACCTAGCAGTTCCTTCGGCGGCCGGACCTGGGCGAGCCGCGGCGCGGCACCGCCCTCGCCGTCATCGATGAACTCCATCAGCAGCTCGGTCCCGTCCACCTGCACGGGGTACGGCACCGGAACGCCGGCCTTCCAGAGCCGGTTGAGGGCATCCCATTCGGCGTACGCCCACTGGCCGGCCGCGACACTGCGCCCGTGCGCGGTCTTCTTCGCCATCGCCCGGCTGTCCCGGCTGTTGCGGGTACGGCGGCCTTCGACGTACGCCGTACTGCGGTGGAAGGACCGGTGTTCCTCGGTGCGGTACCGCTTCGCGGCCAGCAGCGAGGACTTCGCCGGGTTGTCGCCGATGGCCTCGACGGCCCGTTCGAGCAGGAAGACGTCCGCTTCCTTACCGGTTTTGAGGACGCCGAGCTCGGTATCGATCGCAGCCTGTTCCGTCACAACCCACGAGGGGCGTGGTTCCGGGCCGCGAGAGCCGCGCTCGACGTCCAGCCAGGTGGTCCACCGCTGATCCGGCCTTAGCTCCTCGTCGATCGAGTGGAACTGGAAGACGTACGCGTCGGCCGGATCTAGTTGGGACTCGTCGCTGGTGAAATCGGCCCAGCGGGAGTCGAGGTCGGAGTAGCTATCAGAGCGTTCGTACTCGGAAGGCAACGGAGGTGCTCCTGAACGGTGAGGTGGGACTGATGCGGACATGCCGCAGCACAGTGATGGCCATCCGTCAGCCCTCCTTAGGTCCAGGCAGCGCTCGCCGCCGCTCGGTGCTCCCACGATGCCCGCCGTACCAGGAACCTCGCAACGTATTTACCGCCGCTGGGACCGCGCAGTCGGTCCGGAGCCGCAGCTGACGCGCTCGACGCGCAGATCGCGGCGGGCCTGCCGGACGATGACGATGATGATCCGGCTGGCACGCTGGTCCCGGTGGCCTGTTGGCACGTTAATTGCACGACACCCCCGTCCCCTGATCGGGACGGGGGTGTTTTGGCTGGTGGAGCCACGGGGATCGAATCCCGGACTTCCTTCGTGCAAACAAACCTTACGGCTTGCCGGTTCTCCGCGAGCCTCGCAAGTTGCGCCGCGTGTCTGGCGCCCGCATACTGCGGTGCGTAAGGGCCGACCACGGAGGTACAGCGATAATTACCAAGGCCATCCACGCCGCCGCGTCATCCGCGCGATTCGCCTGAGCCTGGATCTTCTTCCATCCGTCCAGTCTGGAGCAACAGCCCATAGGAGAGGCTGAGCGCAGGCGTATACGGGTTGCTTCAGGGCCTTCGCGCGCGGGACGCCGCGGCTGCAGCGTTCAATCGTCGCAGCTCCGCGTGGAGGCCTTCTGTTATGCCTGTTTTCTCCGGTGGCCGCCGTATCCCGGCCCACCCGGTTCGTCCTTCGTTCCGTGATCCGCGCTTCGCCCTCCTGCTGGTCGGCCAGTCGGCCGGCTGGGTCTGCAGCTGGGCGGCGTCCCTTGTCCTGTGGGGATTCGCCGCCTACCACTTCGGCGCCAACCCGGCGGGCGTCTCGCTCACGGCTCTGTGCTGGTCGGGTCCGCCGGTAGTACTCACCGCGTTCACCGGCGGTCTCACCGACCGGTTCGGCCCGCGGACCATGCTGATCATCGGCTACACATGCTCCGCCGCCACGTCGCTGGGGATGTCCGTCTCGGGATCGCTGACGTCCCTGGACATCATGGCACTCGCCTGCGGTGCCGCCCGGTCACTGTGCAGCCCCGCGAGCAGTGCGCTCCCGACACGAATCGTCGAGTCCGATGACTTGCTCGCCGCTAACTCCCTCCTCGGCGTCACCGCCTCGATCGGGCAGGTAGCAGGGCCGCTAGCGGCCAGCGTCCTCATGGCCGCCACGGGATTCCGGATCGCGTTCATCGCCGACGCCACCATGTACCTGGTGGGCGCTCTGGTCCTCATCCCGCTTCCGGTTCTCCCGCTGCCGGAGGAGCCTCGGAATGCCGGGGCAATGGCCACCAGGCGTCCGGCGTATGGGCTGTCGTGGTTCCGCACCGCCACGGCGGGCGCGGTCGCAGTAGCCCGGGAGCCGGGACTGCGCGCTATCGCGTTGGCCCGGATGGGGGTGATCTTCACGTCCGGGGCGTTCCTGGTCATCGAGCCGCTTTACACACGGCACGTGCTGCACCAGCCGTCGTCCCAGTTCGCACGGTTCGAGGCAGCGACCGGGATCGGAGCGGTCGTGACTGGGCTGCTGCTCCCGGTCATTCGCCGCCGAGTACCGGGGACCCGGTCGCCAATGTGGCTCCTGACGGCAGGAGCGGTCAGCTGCGGGCTGGCGGCGGCGCTGTTCACGGGCACGGAGTGGGTTCTCGTTGCCTACCTCGGTGCGTTCGTCTGGGGTGTCTGCGGCACCGTGTTCTACGCGGTCGCGGCCACAACCTTGCAGCGGCTCGCCCCCGCGGCGAAATTGGGCCGGGTCTCGGGTGTGATCTCCACGGCCGAATCCACAACGGAGAGCCTGAGCATGCCGGTAGCGGGCGCACTCGTGGCCGTCGTCGGCCTTCAGCCGGGCGCGCTCCTCTTGGCAGCGGTAGCCGTCGCGGCCGGGGCGGTGTGCCTGCTGAGATAGTCGGAAACCCGACTTCGCGCTCGTGCCCGGTCTCTACACACTGCCGGGTATGAGCGCGCCACCTGCTCAAGGCTCCTGCGTCACCTGGGTCAACGAGGCTAAAACGGCGTACTCGATTCGCAACTGGTCGGGCAGACCAACACCGTCGTCACGGAGACGGTCTACCGGAAGCAGCTCCGCCCCGTCATCCAGGAGGGAGCCACCGCCATGAACGACATCTTCCCGGCAGGCACGAGGGAGGCTTAGTCACCCAGTTAGACACTCGCGCCCCGTCTCGCGTCGCCGAGACGGGGCGTTCTGGCTGGTGGAGCCACGGGGATTCGAACCCCGGACTTCCTGCTTGCAAATCATGCCGATCTTGCCCCATACGACCGCTGACCTGGGCGGTCATGTGTCCGCCAGTGACCGCTGCAGACCCTTGATCACCGTGGCTAATTGCACGCTAATTGCACGCGGCTGGCGCGCTGGACGCCGCTGCCATCACCGTCGTCGGGAGCGCGATCGCTCCTACCGCTAGCGTCCCGACCATGGAGCTGCCCGAGCTGGCGGATCTGGTTTGGCTCTTCGAGGACGAACCGACGCCAGAGTACGAAGACATGACTTGGCCTGTCGGCCTTCACTCATTCCGGCTCCGGCGCGGAGCTCGTGAAGTGATCTTCTCGTTGGACCCCACATCCGGCGAGGTGTACCTGAGGATCTCAGACGGTGGCGAGGATGTCGTCTCGCTCGGCAGGCTCCGGTCGCTCGAAGGTCTCACCGTCGAGAAGCACGGAGAACGTGAGGGTCTGGTTCTCCGGTTCGCGCGTGGTTTTGATCCGCTACGGCTGGAGACTCGGCCGATCATCCGCCTCTCATGGGACGTCATGCCGCTCGGGGCATGGTGACTGACGCGACCTCGCGCACCAACCCACCCGCCGGGTCATCCCCTCTGCCTTCGTCCCACCCCGTAGGGCCTGGTCTGCTGGGCTTTGCCTGGGACGGAGGCAGAGGGGATGACCCGGCTTCCACCTCAACCACTGACCACCGTTGCACCGTGTCGGCGTGGGGTCCATCCCCGAGCCTGAGCGCCCCCGCCGGAGGCGTTCGAACGGATCCTCTCTGGCGCCGGGGAGCCGCTGGGCTGGTCTGACCGCTGGAGTCATTGCGGGACGCTGCCGGGCGCGGACTGTTGTGAGCGATGGCCTCGCCATAAGGGTGAGTCATCTGACCAGAGGAGAAACCATGAAGCTTCCGATGCTCGTCGCCACGGGCAACGGCGAACTGGCGGCCAAGGCGCACACCGGGTTCGGCCTCATCGGGTCGTTCGCGGGGTGGGTTCAGGCGCTCCCGTGGTGGGTTCTGCTGCCGGTGGGACTCGTGTCATTCGGCGCCTTCATCATGATGGGCGTCCTGGCCATGGTCCTGGGCCAGACGGGAGACGAACACGCTGGGCTTGTCGGCCTCGGTGCGGTGACGTCCCTGGGCGTCGCGTTGTTCCTCCTGCTCTCATTGCCGTTCTGACCGGGATCGGCGCACATCACTCAGGTATCTCGCCCCGGTCCGTTCTAACGGATCGGGGTTTCGCCGTCTCGCCGGGTGTTCGACCGGGCAGCCAGTTCTGGACGCCTTGATCCACCCTCTGGCGGGGACGAGCAGGCCAGGGTGTGGCGTCTGCCGGCGGCCCTGCGCCCGTCCCGTGAGCACGATTCGGCCAGATGATGCTGGAGGGAAATCCGCGGTTGGTTCTTCGTCCGCTCGGCCGCCCGATCGGCGCGGCCGGAGGGACCGGCGCCCACGCCGCACGCCCGTAGGGCGTGCCGGAGCGGGCGGCCTGCGGCGGCGCTTGCGCCGTCGCCTTGACCTTGAGGCCCGGACCCTGCGTGTCCGGGAACAGCTCATCGAACTCGATGGCGGGCAGATGGTCCTCGGGCCTCCCAAGTCCCGCGCGGGCAAGCGGGTCGTGAGTTTCCCGGCCGTGATCGTCCCCGCGCTGGCTGAGCACCTGGACGCCTACGTCGGAGACGACCCGGATGCGTTCGTCTTCCTCGGGGCCAAGGGCGGGTTCCTTCGGGGCAGTAGCTTCCGCCGCGCCGCAAGCTGGAACTGGGCGCTCGCCGAGATGGGGTTGTCCGGCCTGCACTTCCACGACCTACGCCACACGCGCAACACCCTCGCTGCCCAGAGTGGGGCGAGCCTGGCGGACCTCAAGGCTCGGATGGGCCAGGACAGCGACCGTGCCGCGCTGATCTACCAGCATGCGACCCGTGGCTGACCGCCGGATCGCTGACGCGCTCGACGCCCAGATCGCGGCGGACCTGCCGGAGGATGACGACGATGGCCCGGCCGGTGCGCTGGTCCCGGTGGCCTAATTGCACGTTAGTTGCACGACACCCCCGTCCCATGATCGGGACGGGGGTGTTTTCGCTGGTGGAGCCACGGGGATTCGAACCCCGGACTTCCTGCTTGCAAAGCAGGCGCTCTGCCAACTGAGCTATGGCCCCTGGAGATCGTCCTACAGCCTACCGGGGGAGGAGGAGTGCCCGCTCGCCATGGTGCCATGTGATCGCCGTGGATCGTCATGGGCAGGCCCCCGGAAACCCTCGACGATCATGGGGAGCTCGGCGATGCTGCCGATCACGTGGGTGGCGCCGGCGGTCTCCAGGCGGGTGCGGTCGTGGGCGCCGGTGAGGGTGCCGGCGACGATTGAGGCGCCGGAGCGGCGGCCGCTGCGCATGTCGCTCTCGGTGTCGCCGCAGACGGCGATGTGGCGGACGTCGTCGACCTTCACGTTCAGCGCGGCGGTGAGGATCATGTCGGGGTACGGGCGGCCGCGGCCGCCCGCGTCGGCGGGGCAGAGGAGCAGGTCGGCTCGTTTCCACCAGCCGAGGGTGTCGATGATGTGGCCGAGTGTCCGGCTGCTGAAGCCGGTCATCAGGCAGATGCGCACGCCGGACGCGGCGAGGGCGTCGATCGCCATCTCGGCGCCGGGTATCGGAGAAAGGCCGACGCGGTCGATGATCGAGTCGTACGCCTGCTCGAACGCGTGGTTGGCCGCCTGGGCGCGGTCTTCGTCGGCGAAGACTTCGCGGAAGATGTCGAGTTTGGACCTGCCTCGTGCGGCGTGCACGCGGGTCATGGCCCGGTTGTAGGTGTCGGTGCCGGAGACGATGCCCTGGGTGGCCAGTGCCTCGCTGAAGGCACGCTCGCCTATCCCGTCGTCTGTGACCGTCGTACCGGCGAGGTCAAGACAGGCGAGCGTGATTCGCGACTCGTCGCCCACGCCCGCCCCCCGTTTTACCTCGCCGGCACGTTGAAAACATCTCTCAGCTGTCGGACGACGTCGCCTCGGTCCACAGGTCCAGCTCGGCCCGGTCCTGCTGAAGCCGGCGCCAAACCGCGAATCCACCGAGGGCGACCAGCGCGAGAACGATGAGCTTCTTCACGATGGGAACCCCTTCAAACCTCGACTAGCACTGCCCTCGCAGCCTAGCAATCGTCCAGATGACCCGCGCCGCTTCCCCCAGCGCGTCATCGATCATCTCGCACGCCGTGGGTCTACCGCGCATGACGGGACCTTCTGGTTCCCGCCGGGCGTTCGGAGGTGCGGTCACCGGTGCGTTCCGTTGGCCGGCCTCGGGCCTCCTCCGGCTCGGGTTCGGGGACCCGTCCCGGCTCGGGCTCCACCGGGAACGCCGCGCGGGCGGTGAGCACCTGCCCGATGAAGAAGTCGTAGAAGAGGATTCCGAGGATGCCTCCGATCAGGGGGCCTGCGATCGGTATCCACCAGTAGTTATCGAACCATTGGAAACGCCCGGGCAACGCGATCGGTCCCCACCCCAGCGCATAGCTGAAGAGGCGCGGGCCGAAATCGCGGGCCGGGTTGATGGCGTATCCGGCGTTGACGCCATAGGTCAGCCCGATCCCCGCGACGACCAGCCCGATCAGCAGCGGCGAAGTGTTGCCTTTCGGTGCGAGGTTCCGGTTGTCGATCAACGCTGCGACGAGCGCGACGAGGATCGCGGTGCCGACGATCTGGTCGACGAACGGACCGCCCCAGGACCCGTTCCAATATTTCGCGGGGAAGGTCGCGAATATCGCAAACGTGTCGAGCGACTGACCCCTCGTGGTGTGGTGTGTGCTGTTGAACCAGTCGATGGCGCCCCAGTACACCGCGTAGACGAGGGCAGCACCGCAGAACGCACCGGTGACCTGCGCGAACCAGTACGGGACGACCTTTCGCCAGGGGAAGCCGCGGCGCAACGCGAAGCTCAGGGTGACCGCCGGGTTGATGTGCGCTCCGCTCACCCCGCCGGCGGCGTACACCGCGAAGGCGACGCCGAACGCCCAGCCCCAGATGATGATGAGCCAGTTGGCGGGGCCGAAGGGAGCGAGGGCGAGGTTCTGCCGGCCGGAGCCGGGAAGCCCTGCGACGGCGAGTGCGACCGAGCCGTCACCGAAGAGGATCAGGATGAAGGTGCCGAAGAACTCGGCGAGGAGTTCTCCGCCGAGCCGGGCCCGTAGCCGCCCGAACGGGATGTCGCTGGGACGTCGAGCCTCTCCCACAGTCGCCATGGCCGATCGCGTCTCCTCTCCGGGAGCGGATCACCGCCGTCACGGAGCGGCCTCTTCGGCGTGAATCCGTTCCCCGCGGGATGCGAGGGCCGGCCGATGCCGATGGACCAACCGACGGCGGCGGCCAGCGGAGGAAGCAGACACTGACAGCACAGGAAGACGCGGCCGCCGGCGAAACACCCCCGCATATCCGCACGACCTGCAACAACTCATGACTTACCCCCCTCGCTGTCCGCTCAAGCCACCGTGCTCTCCCGGCACGCCGTACGCGGCAACGCGAAGGCGACCTCGGCCGACCGCCCGGATACGGCCGCGCCGATTCCCCCGGCGAGTCGCGGATCATCTGGATGGCGCGGTTGTTCCGCGCCACACCGGGCATTTGATTCAAACTCCCGATATCCGGCGGAGGAGAGCATGCTGAAGGGCATCGACGTCTCCAGCTATGAGGGCACGGTCGACTGGGACGCATGGAAGCGCAAGGGCCTGGCGTTCGCCGTCGCGAAGGCGACCGAGGGCCGTACGATCCGGGATTCGAAGTTCGCCCGGAACTGGAGTGAACTGCGGCGAATCGGCCTGGTCCGCGGCGCCTACCACTTCGCGCACCCGGGCAACGACGCGAGCGCCGAGGCGGACTTCTTCCTCAGCACCGTACGGGCGCGGGGACTGGAGGCCGGCGATCTCCTGGTGCTGGACCTCGAGCGGACCGACGGGAAGTCCGCCGCGCACGTCTCCTCGTGGGCGCGAACGTGGTGCGCACGAGTGGCGAAGGCGGTCGGCTGCGACCCCATCGTCTACACGTTCCTGTCCTTCGCCCAGGACGGGAACTGCGCCGGACTCGGCGGCCACCCCCTGTGGATCGCCGAACCGTCCCGTCCCGCGGGCAAGCCGCGAGTTCCGGCGCCGTGGAAGCACTGGTTGCTACACCAGTACGACGTCGACCCGATCGACACCGATGTGGCGAACGTCTCCACGGCCGCGGCGCTTCGCGCGTACGGGATCGGCGGGCGGGACGAGACGGCCATCGTCGTCAGTCTCGGAGCGGGCCGGGACCAGAGCGTCGCGCCCGGGGCGACGGAGTCGATCGAGTGGCACACCGAGTACACCGACCGGCACGGCGTGCACGCCGCCGACGACTCCTCGGTGATCGTCGACGCACCGTGCTGGGTCGTGGGGGATGCCCTCGTACGGGTGTCCGGGCTGCGCCCCGACGATCCGGTGGACATCATGTGGACACGGATGACGCGGGACGGCACCGCGGTGAAGGATGACGCGTGGCGCGTGACCTACCGCGCCGACCCCACGGGCGGCCTCACGGTCTCGCACTCAGGTCAGGTGGGGATCGCCGGTGACGTGCGGTTCCGCCTCCGCGTCCACAATCCGAACCCGTTGCCCATCACGGTGTCCGGGTCGACGGTGGCAGGCCTCACCTTCCTGGCGTACTGAGCGACGACCGATTCTCCACTGCCTGTGGAAAACTCGCCGCCTCATCACCCAGCGCGCCCGGTATCCACCCGTGCGCCCACTAAGTTGTCCACAGCCCCTGTGGATAACTTGTCGATGGTCGCGTGGTGATCATCACGAGTAGTGTCACCGCATGCACGTCGACAGGTCCCTGGCGTGGGTCACCGTGCGAACCCCTCTTCCCACGGGCGACCTGCGGGTCGCCGTGACGGACCGGGGAGTGGTCGCGGCGGGCTACACCGCCGAGGGGGTCGCCGGGCTCCCCGCCGGGCCGGAGATCCCGAATCCGTCCGACGACCGCCGGGCCGCGGCCGTGGTGAGCCGGATCACCGAATACTTCGCCGGCCGGTGCCGGGAACTCGACCTGCCGATCGACTGGCGGTCGACCTCGGGGATCCAGTCGGCCGTCCTGCGGACGCTCCAGCGGACGGTCGGCTACGGCAAGACCATCACGTACGGGGCGCTCGCCGAACGCAGCGGTGTGTTCGAGGAGCCGGCCGAGCCGGGATACGCCGCCCGTACGGTCGGCACGATCATGTCGACCAACCCGATCTCCTTGCTCGTGCCGTGTCACCGGGTCGTCGCCGCCGACGGGCTCGGCGGGTTCGGATCGGCCGGTCTCGACGTCAAGCGCTGGCTGCTGACATTGGAAGGCGTCCTGCCGCCCACCCTCGACTGGACGGGGCCGGGCTGACACGGCTCGCCCCTCCGGCCCGCCGTACGGACGTCTCGTCCCCGTCGCCCTTCCGCCCGCCGTACGGACGTCTCATCCCCGTCACCCTCCGGCCGCCCCCTGCCGCCGTCCCACCGTCCCCTGTGGCCGTGCGGGCGTCTCGCCGGTGCCCCAGAGCCGTTCGTCCAGGTCAGGCAGCACATTCCGAGCACTGACACAGCTCGCAAAGCTCCGCAAATGAAGTTTGTTAGCTGTTTTCCTCACATATTGCCATTTTGGATTCACTTACCGCTTGCTCCGGCGTGGCTCTGGGGAGCGACTCTCGCGCGTGGGAAGCCCCAGAGAGGAGATTGCCCGTGAAGCGCGCGATCGCCGTCACCGCCCTCCTGCCCGCACTGCCCCTCCTGTCCGTCGTCCTCGCCACCCCCGCCTCCGCCGCACCGCCACCCCCGCCGAGCACGACGACCGTCAAGAAGGAACTCGCCAAGCTGAAGGTCCGGCGAGAAGGCTCGCTGTCCGGGTACAGCCGGGCGAAGTTCCCCCAGTGGATCGACCAGGGCCACAACTGCAACACCCGCGAGGTCGTGCTGAAGCGCGACGGCGCGAAGGTCCGGGTCGGCTCCGACTGCTACCCGACCAAGGGCCGCTGGTACAGCCCGTACGACGGGAAGTACCTCACCAACCCCCACAAGGTCGACATCGAGCACCTCGTGGCGCTCGCGGAGGCCTGGCGCTCCGGAGCGCGCTACTGGACCACCGCGAAGCGCCGTGCCTTCGCCAACGACCTGAGGCATCCGGAGCTGTGGACCGCCGACGACCCCATCAACCGGCAGAAGGGCGGCAAGGACCCGGCACGCTGGCTGCCGCCTCGCCAAGCCTTCCGTTGCACGTACATCCGGGCCTACGTCAACGTCAAGTACGTCTGGGGCCTGTCCGTGGACTCGGCCGAGAAGAAAGCGATCAGCGCGGTCCTCAAGCACTGCTGAGGCCGTACGGGCCCGCCCTGACGGGCGGCCGCCCGTACACGCACACCTCTGGACCGCCCGCCCTGCTCAGGGCGGGCGGTCCCCCTCACGGCACCAGCACCACCTTGCCGACGGTGGCGCGCGCCTCCAGTGCCCGATGCGCCGCTGGGGCGTCCTTCAACGGGAACGTCTGCACGGCGGGCACCAGGCGCCCTTCCGCCGCCTCCGCCAGTGCCCTCTCCTGAAGGCCGCGCAGGCCGCCTGGGCGGCGGAAGATCCCCGGACCGAGCGCCACGGAGGCCGACAGGCTGCGCTTGAACAGGTCGGCCGCGGTGAACCGGACGGGTTCGCCCGCGGACCAGCCGAAGAGGACGAGCCGTCCACCGGGCGCCAGCAGGTCGAACGCGGCCTGGCCCGCCTCGCCGCCGACCCCGTCCAGCGCCAGGGTGACCCCGCGGCCGTTTAGGGACTCCCGGACCCGGTCGGTCCAGTCGGGCGCCGTGTAGTCGGCCGCGACCGTCGCCCCCGACTCCCGTACCCGCGCGACTTTGGCCTCGCCGCCGGCCACACCGACGACCGTGGCGCCGATGTTCCGCGCGGCCTGGACGAGCAGTGTGCCGATCCCCCCGGCGGCCGCCGTCACGAGCACCACGTCGTCCGCCGTCGGCCGTGCGACGTCGAGGATGCCGATCGTCATCCGGCCGGTCCCGACCATCGCCACGGCGGCGCCGTAATCGAGCCCGTCGGGGAGGGGGTGCAGGTCGGCGACGTTCGCGACGGCACGTTCGGCGTATCCGCCGCTCGCCATGCCGAGGTGGACCACCACGCGCCGGCCGAGCCAGGACTCCTCGACACCGTCGCCGAGCTCGTCGACGATGCCGGCCACCTCGCGCCCGGGCGTCATCGGCAGCTCCGGGAGCCCGAAGGGCCCCTCGTACGAGCCCCTGCGGAGCATCGTGTCGACCAGGTGCACCCCGCACACCCGTACGGCGATCCCGACCTGACCGGCGGTGGGCCGTGGATCGGGGACCTCCTCGTACCGCAGGTTCTCCGGCGGCCCGAACTCTTGCTGACGGATGGCGTGCACAGGGTTCTCCTCATTCGGTCGGTACGTGCGCGTCCACCCTGCAACCTCAACCATGATTCAGGTCAACGCACCGCTGACCGAGCGGGCCGAACGGTGCGAGACTGGCGACATGGCCGACGACCACGAGCACGACCCCGCTTGTGCCGCCGCGCACGGTCAGGCGCCCGGCGGAGCGGACGACCGTACGCTCATCGCCGTGTTCGCCTCTCCGGTGGCCGACTTCCTGGTGCGGTTCGGCTCGGAGCTCGGATTCCGGTGCCTGCTGCTGGAGCCCGACGCGGAGCGGGCGGCGGTCGTGGCCCCTGACTCGGCGGAGGTGGTCACCGCCCCACCGTCCGACCTCGACGGTACGGCGGACGTCGTCGTCACCGACCATCACCGGCCCGAACTCGGACTCATCCTGCGCGACCTGCTGACCCGGCGGGTCCGGTGGATCGGCGTGATGGGCAACCCGCGCCATCCCGGACCGCACGTACGCCTGCTCACCGACCTGGGCGTTCCGGCGGAGGACATCGCCCGCGTGCACCGGCCGGTCGGGCTCAACATCGGCTCTCGTACGCCACCGGAGATCGCCGTCGCCACACTGGCCGGGCTCCTCGCCGACCGCAACGGACGGCCCGGCGGCTTCGCCTTCTGATCCCCGACGACACCGGCGTTCCGCGGGCCGGTTCGCGCCCTGAGTTCACGCCCTGAGTTCACGCCCGCACAAATCGTTGTTCTCAGCTGCATTCCCCCTGATCCGGCAGCGTTCATGTTTAGCCCGATTCCTAATGGTGATGAAGAAAGCGCCATCCCGAAAGGAGAATGAAATGGGCATCGTGATCGCGGTTCTGATCCTCGCGCTTATCCTCGGCGGCGCCGGCTTCGCCGTCCACGTACTCTGGTACATCGCGCTCGCCGTCCTGGTGCTGTGGCTACTGGGCTTCGTCCTCCACGGCTCCGAGGCGGCCGGCGGCCCGCGCCGTCGCTGGTATCGATGGTGACCCCGACCTCCCCCTCCTGACCTCCGACGACCGCCTCTCCATCGGAGCGGGCGGTCGCCGAAATGCGGGCCGGGCAACAGGTTTTCCGTACGTCGCGGCACGCTGAACGGTGCCGGCATTTCGCTTCTTCGGAAAGCATTGAAAATCAACGGTCAATTACGAAGAAGTGGCGAGCACACCCGTCCCGTGATCTTGATGGACAAGCCCCGAACGACCCTGATGGATGAGACGTGTGACGCTCATGAGATAGTCGGCGACGACTGCGTCCCCCAGAGGAAAGCCGTGGCATGACCGACCTTCCCGCCCAATGGTTCGAGAGCTACGACGGCACCAAGCTCGCCTATCGCGAGCTGGGACATGGCCGGCCCGTGGTGCTGATCCACGGCTACTTCTCCACCGCGACGGTCAACTGGGTCCGCTACGGCCACGCCGCCGCGATCGCGGCGCGCGGCCATCGCGTGATCATGCCGGACCTGCGCGGGCACGGCGACAGCGGCAAGCCGCACGACTCCTCCGCCTATCCGCCCGACGTGCTGGCCGACGACGGCTTCGCACTCATCGACCACCTCGGGCTCACCGACTACGACCTCGGCGGTTATTCGCTGGGCGCCCGGACGACCGTACGGATGCTGACCCGCGGTGCGGCACCTCGCCGGGCGATCCTGGCGGGGATGGGGCTGGAGGGCATCGTCGACACCGGCCAGCGCGGCGATCACTTCCGTCGAATCCTCACCGGCCTCGGCACGTTCGAACGCGGCACGTCAGAGTGGATGGCGGAGGCCTTCCTGAAGACGGTCGGCGGCGACCCGGTGGCGCTGCTCCACGTCCTCGACACGTTCGTCGACACGCCACGCGAGGAGCTCGGCCGGATCGAGGTGCCGACCCTCGTCGTCATGGGCGACAAGGACCGCGACAACGGATCCGCCGAGGCGCTGACCGAGGCACTGTCGAACGCCCGGCACGCCGTCGTGCCCGGCGACCACATGAGCGCGGTCACCAAACCGGACCTCGGCACGGCGATCGCCGGCTTCCTCGACGAGTAACCTGCGGCTCCGCCCTCGCGGCCCCAGGGGGCCCCTGGGGAGTCCTGAGCGCCCCGCCAAGGGCGTTATCCGGGTGCCCGCGAGACAGCGGGCATTCAGGTCAGTACGCGGCGCTCCGCGACGTCGTACTCGGCCACGGACGCCGCGAGCATCGCCGCGCTCTGCTCCCCACTCGGGCCGCTGCCGCGAAAGGTGGTGAGCGCGAGTCCGAAAATCCGTTGCAGGGCAATGTGATCATGGATGCATGCGGGTGAGATTTCCTCGGCTGCCGGACGGCAAGCGCTCGTACAGCGTGGTGGAGCGTTCGGACGGTGTCCGGTATCGCGTTCATGAGGGAGTGGCCGGTCCCGACCTTCCGCACGATGCGGTCCACTTCATCGTCGAGCGCGAGATGGAGGACGACGGGGGCTTTTGGGGAGCGGTCGCCGCAGGAGCGGTGTTCGCCAGCATGGAGCACATCGACGGCCGTCGTCCGCCGCACGCCAAGGAACGCTCTGAACGGGCGATACGCGCCCGGTCCGATCGGTTGCAGCGTGCGGAGCTGATGGCCGGCCTCGTCAAGCGCATCGCAGCGGAACGACTCACCTCCACCGACGCCGTCGCCAAGGCGGCTCGGGACGCACTGTCCACGCTTCCTGATGCGAAAGTCGATGAGTCGAAGGCCATCACGGCTGCAAAGGTGCTCGAGGACACCGCCCGGCGCTGGGCCGCGCTCGTTCCTGGTGATGAGCTGGTTCTGGAATGGCCCGAAAAGCGGCAACGCCGACGCCCGTAGAACCCTTCGCACCTCTAGACACGGCGCGTTCGGTCCCGAGGCGATCGATACGATCTTTTGATGGAAGACCTGCGAGGGGACGACCTGGAACTCATCGAGCACGCTCGGCGGATCGTCGAGGCCCACGGCGACGATGAGGTGCACACCGTCGGCGCCGCCGTACGGGACGTCCAGGGCCGAATCTTCGGCGGCATCAACCTCTACCACTTCACCGGCGGTCCGTGCGCCGAACTCGTGGCGCTCGGCCACGCTCGCGCCTCCGGCGCCCGTGAGCTCACCGCGATCGTCGCGTACGCGGACCGAGGGCGCGGCGTGATCCCGCCATGCGGCCGCGACTGCCAGGTTCTCCTCGACTACCACCCGGGCATCGCCGTTCTCATCCCCACCGTGGACGGGATCCGCCGGGTGACGGTCAAGGACCTGATGCCTCACGCGTACGTCTGGACCCCCGATGAGGGCAGCCAGCCCACGCCGGACTGCGGGCGGTAATGCATTCCGGGGCCGCCCGCCGACCGGCGCGACCTCGACGGCGAGCTGGAGGAGATACGGCTGTACCTCCTCCAGCACCACTGCGAACGCGAGCCGCGCATCTGGCTGAGCCGCACCGGCACGAACCAGGGCGGCCACCTCACGCTCGAGGCGGAGGAACTGGCTGAGCACCTAAGACGCCTGGTGAGGATCGGACGCGGCAAGGAGGCCGGTGAGTGAAGACCGCTGATGAGCTCCTGGTCGCCGGTCTCCGGCAGCAGTTCAAGACGCAGGAGACGATATCGGACACGCTGATGGCCGCGTGGGTGGATCTGGATGAGGTGAGGTCAGTACGCGTTGCTGAGCGCCCGTCAGGACCGCGACGGGGCACCCGCGCGGCACCTGCGCCTCGTCCGCAGCGAGTAACCCGTACGACAGAGACGCCCCGCCGGGCTGGACCTGGCGGCGCGCTCTGTTGTGCCTGCTTATCTACACAACGCAAGGCCCTGCACCGTAGCCTGTCGTTTGCGGACTTCAGGAGGTGCAGGGCTTGTGTCTGCCGCTAACACGACACCGGACCCTGACGAGGGCATCGGCCGTCGAATTGCCCGGAAACGTAGCGCCCGCGGCCTGACACAGCAGGATCTCGCCGACCGCGCGTTCGTCAGCCGGAGTTTGATCCAACAGGTCGAGACCGGCCGGAAGCCAGCGACCCCCTCACTCGTCACGGCGGTAGCCTCGGCGCTTCACATCGACCCGGTCACGCTGTACGGACAGCCGTACCGAGGCTCCACGATGCGCAAGGATCGCGTCCACGCGGCGATCCCCGACATCCGCAAGGCGCTGACGTACGTCGATCTGGCCCCGACGCTCGACACACCACCTCGACCGCTCGCCGAACTGGCTAAGGCAGTCACCGAGGCCAAGCGGCTGCAGCAGCAGGCCCGTCACGAACAGCTCGGCGCGCGGCTGCCCGCGCTGATCGACGAGCTGACCGTGCACGCCCACGACACCGACTCGCCTCGTGTCTGGCGGCTGCTCAACCAGACACACAGCCTCGCCAACTCGCTCTCGCGCCGCCTCGGATACACCGACCTCGCGCAACTGGCGATGGAGCGTGCGGCGCGGTCCGCCGAGCGGTCCGACGACCCGAACCTCCCGCAACTCGTTACTCTGTCGCGCGCTTTGCTGCTCCTGACGATCGGCGCGTGGGACCCTGCGCTCACACTGCTCGACCGCGCTGCCGACCACGTCGAGCAGGATCGCCCGGAGTCGGTCACGGTGTTCGGCGCTCTGCATCTGCGCGCCGCGATCGTCGCCGCACGCTCCGGCCGGGAAACGGAGGCGTGGGAGCACCACGCCATTGCCGACGACGCGGCCCGGCGCATCGGCTCGCGCGTACGTGACGAGTACGGGGTCCAGCTCACGGCCCCGAACGTTTACATTCACGGTGTGGCCGTCGCGGTCGAGCTCACGGACTTCGACGAGGCGGTCCGGCGGGACTCCCGCCTATCGCTGCCATCCTCTCTGCCGGCGGAGCGGCGTGCTCACCATGAGATCGACGTGAGCCGTGCCCTCGTCTCGACTGGCCAGTACGACCGCGCGCTCCGTCGTATCCAGTCCGCCGAGAAGACAGCCCCCCAGATGACCTGGTATCACCCCATGGCCCGCGAAACGGTCGGCCGCCTGGTCGACCACTATCGAGCGCTGCCCGAACCGCTACGCGCGATTCAGGAGCATATGTCGCTGTCCTGAGCGGCCCGTCAAGGACTCCGATGCGCACAACTCGTGTGCATTGTTGGCCTCTCGCCTACCTAGCGTGACCTGTCGTTACCGGACCACGCGGACGCTAGGAGGCATCAAGTGCACGCACCGGACACGAATCCCTCACCACCGGTCGACACCGTCAGGGCCCTGGTGCTCAAGCTCGCACCGCTGCTACTGCGCGACGGCTTAAACGTCGCCATTCGCCGAGACGGCGTCGTCGAGGTCCAGAACCCCGGCGACACACGGATGACGCAACCGATCGTCGTACGCGAACACCAGGGCGTGCTCTGGTGGTGGTGGGTCTGGTCGGGGCCGACCCGCGACGCGCCGCCGGAGTACGAGCCGATGGTGGCCGTCGAGAACGTCGACGAGGCGGCCCGCCGTCTGGCGGACGTCCTGCACGTCGCCGAGCCTGCCGGGGCCGAGAAGTGATCGCGGGCATCCGGCGTCTCGTCGGCATTGAACCGGCCGAGCCGATGCATCCTTCCGTTCGGTGCGTGGTCGTCGCCGACCCGAGCCCCCAGGATCTGGCCGGCCCCGGCAGGCGGTCGTCCCCCGAAAAGCATTGCGGGCCACCGGGGAAGGCGCGAAGCGCCGACCGCGATGGCCCGACTCGTGGGCCTAGGTGGACTTGAACCACCGGCCTCATCCTTATCAGTTCGATCACGCCCGAGGTGATCAGTAGACGCCCCAACGTCGCTTGTGTGCCGGTGTCCTCGGTCGGCGGGCGGCGTCTGCTGGTGTTGCCGTCAGCGTTGCCGTCACTGCCGTCATAGAACCCGAGGGCGTCGGCTCCGGACGTGCCGCCGGACAATTCCGGGCTGCTCATAGGAAAAGTAGCTGGCACCTCCCACAGTGGAGTGGGAGATGCCAGCCGTGGTTGGCCTCAGCTCTGCGGGAGCTGCGGCTTGGCCGACGCGACGATGTGCACCGTGTAGCGCTTGGTCCGGCCGCCCGTGAGCCAGACCTTCGACCAGGGGTTGCGTGCGAAGCTGATGCTCAGCTCGATTCCCGGCTCGCCGAGGTGCTGCTTGATGTTGGCCGTCTCGGCGCCCGCCATCGTGGCGATCACCCAGATGACGAACCGGGACGCCTCCTCGGAGCCGAGGAGGGCGGCCTTGCTCGCCTCGTTCAGCACCCGTTCGAGGAGGTAGCGGATGTCGGTGAGCGCGGTGCCGTTCAGCTTCACATCCGCCGACCAGGTCAGGTCGGGGGACTGGATCTCGCTCATGGCGAAGTCCTTTCGGGTAGCGATCTAGTTTGCGTGCATGCCTTTGCGCTGGTTACCGTTCCGATGAACCTTGTGAGGGCAAGCGCTCTGTCGTCCGTTTCTGGGTAACCCGACCTGAGCCGCCGCAGACCAGCCACCCTTGACCTGCACGTGCTGAGCGGCCATCAGTGGTCACCTGCATCCGCAGAGCTCCGCAGGATCTGTTCCGGCACTGGGCGATTGACGGAGCCCGAGGATTCAACACCACATTCGTAACCGCGTCTTGCCGCCGGACCGCGACCGGTCCGAGATCAACTCGTGGGCTCATCCGTTGGGTGCGCATTGGCCGATGTTCGCGCTTCGGCCCGGAGTGCCCATCCGCGCCGCAGGATTCCACGAGTTCCCGACGTGTCG
Source organism: Actinoallomurus sp. NPDC050550 (assembly GCF_040655075.1). Lineage (NCBI taxonomy): Bacteria > Bacillati > Actinomycetota > Actinomycetes > Streptosporangiales > Thermomonosporaceae > Actinoallomurus > Actinoallomurus sp. NPDC050550. Next base: position 159,863 of record NZ_JBFAJC010000006.1, read on the forward strand.
GTAGAACGGCGACGCCCTGACCAGCGACCCGGCGGATAGCTGAGGGCCTGCTCCCTGGGGGCCATTCCGCGTATATCCGCAACCTCGTCGCACCGGTCCGGAGTGCTCGTCCGCGCGAACGGCGGGACGTTGTGACAGACCTATTCGCGCGGACGAGTGCTCCGGTTCGCGGGGGTCTGGGGGCGGAGGAGCCCCCAGGGGCTCTCGATCAACCAACTCTCTCGGGACGACGTAAGCGGGGCTGCCGTCCGATGGCCGTAGGCCACCCGTAGGGCGAGCGGAGCGAGTCTGCCGGCGGCCGTGCGCCCGTCCCGCGCAAACGATCCGACCAGATGACGCTGGAGAGAATCCGCGGTGAGGTCTTCGTCCGATCGGCCGCCCGATCGGCACGGCTGGAGGGACCGGCGCCCGCGCCGCACGCCCGTAGGGCGTGCCGGAGCGGGCGGCCTGCGGCGGCGCTTGCGCCGCCGCCTTGATCTAATACAGCGAAATTCGGCAAAAAACGTGGCTCGCGTCGCGTCAGCGTTGATGCTGCTCGGTGATGGCCGCCGCCAGCGCGGCTGTGTCTGTCAGGTCGGGCAGTACGTTGGTGGCACCAGCGTTCGCATGTACGGCAAGACCCGCGATGAGGTTCACAAGAAGCTGGTGGACGCTCAGGGGAAGTCGAACCGGGGCATCCCCGTCGCGGACAAGCCCTGGAAGCTCGGCGAGTACCTGGACTACTGGCTTGAGCACGTCGTGCGTCCGGCCAAGCGCTGGAACACCTACAAGAAGTACGAGCAGACGGTACGGCTCTACCTCAAGCCGGGTCTCGGCAATCAGCGGTTGGAGCGGCTGCGGGTCGCCAAGGTTCAGTCTTTCCTCAATTCGCAGATCGCGGCCGGTCACTCGGTGGCCAAGGTCCACATCATGCGGATGGTGCTGGGTGCCGCGCTGACGCGGGCGATGCGGGAAGAACTGATCGCCGTGAACGTCGCCCGGCTGACCACCTTGCCCGCTCCTCCCTCCAAGAACGTCAAGCCGTGGACGGCGGACGAGGCGCGGGCCTTCCTCTCCGCTGCCCGCAACGAACCGCTCTACCCGGCGTTCGTGCTCCTTCTCGTCTACGGGCTGCGCCGTGGTGAGGTGCTCGGGCTCGGCTGGGATGACGTCGACCTGGACGACGATGTCATCCGGGTGCTGTGGCAGCTTCAGCGGGTGGACGGCAAGCTGACCCGGACCGAGGTCAAGACGGAGGCGGGCAAGCGGGACCTTCCCCTGCTCCCGATCATCCGAGACGGCTTCATCGAACTGGCCGAACGGCAGCTATTCGCGCGACGTCGGGCCGGTGCCGACTGGCAGGAAACCGGGCTCGTCTTCACGACCAAGACGTGGCGGCCGGTCGAGCCTCGTAACCTCGCCCGCGCTTTCGAGCGCAACACCGCCAAAGCGGGCCTGCGCCGGATCCGGCTGCACGACCTCCGGCACACCACCGCGTCACTGCTCAAGAGGCTCGGCGTTCCGCCAAGCGACGCCAAGGAGATCCTTGGTCATGCCCGTATCGCGGTGACGCTGGAGATCTACACCCACGGCGACAACGCCAGTCACCGCGAAGGACTCGGGAAAGTGGCAGGGGAGCTGTTCGGAGACTCGGAAAGCTAGCCGTTGCCGTCACCGTTGCCGTCAAAAGCCCCCACCGGCGAACCGATGGGGGCTTTGACCTGGGTGGGCCTAGGTGGACTTGAACCACCGGCCTCATCCTTATCAGGGATGCGCTCTAACCGACTGAGCTATAGGCCCGTGCAGCTGCTCCCGGCTCGGACGACCAGGAGGCGACGTCGAGAAACAGTACCCGATCGTCGGCCCCAACAGGAAATCGAATCCGGTCTTCCGTCCTGGGGCGGCCGCGGGATTACTGGTCGGCCTCCTTCAGCGTGACCTCCACGCCGCCGACGAGGTCGGCGGCCATGTTGTAGATGACCGACCAGACGGTCGCGAGTGCGGTGATGAGGAGGACGTTGAGGGTGCCGATCAGGGCGGTGTAGCCGAGGATGCGAGCCGCGGAGAACCAACTGGCGGGGTTCAGGCTGTCCTTGCCGTTGGTCTTGCCCTGCAGGTCCTGGATCGTGTGCGTGAGCGCGTCGAAGACGCCGAGCGCCGACAGGATCAGGTAGAGCACGGTGACCGCGACGAAGAGCACGAGGAAGCACACCAGCGACATGATGAAGCTGAACTTCATCACCGACCACGGCTCGAACCGCGCGACCTGAAGGTGGGCCTTGCGCGGGGCCTTGCGGCCGGCCGTCTTGTCGGGCGGCGGAGGGGTGCCCGCCGGCCGCCGGGCGGGCTCGATGGCCGTCGTGGAGCCGGACCCGTACGACGTGGAGGCGGATCCGTACGACGGCGTGGAGCCGGCCGTGGAGCCGGTTCCGCCGAAGCCTGGACTCGTCTTCGGAATGTCCATGGACGTCGTCCTACCCGAGGCGGAGCCTGGTTCTCCGGTGTTCGACTTTTCCTTGGCCGACCCATCGCTCGCCGATCCACGGGAGACGAGCCGGTCCTTGCTTCCGGCGGCGTCGCCCGTGGGGTCGGGTTTCTTGGACGGCAGTTTGAGGTCCATGACGGTGTCCTCGGTGCCGTCCTTCTTGGCCGCGAGGTCGACGACGGTGTCCTCGGCCTTGTCAGGCTTATCGGCCTTGTCGGCCGACTCGACACCCTTCTCCTTGTCGTCGGTCTTCTTGACCGTGACCTCGTCGGTCGGTGGTTTGTTCGCGGCGCTGGTCTTCTTCCCCGTACCGCCCTTGTCGCCTGCCCCGGTGGAACGCCCCGACTTCCCGTCGGCGTCCTTTCCGGCGTTGGCCGTCATATAACCTCCCCGGGGAGGCGACGCGCCATCAGGCGTCTCACGCGTCGCTCCCTTCCCCGGACTCTGTGTCCGGCTCAGCGTCGGTGTCCTCGATGGACTCCACGTTCCTCGCGATGGCGACCACGCTGTCCCCATCGGCGAGATTCATTAGGCGTACCCCCATCGTGGAGCGCCCAGACTGCTTGATCTCGGCCGCTCGCGTACGGATCACGCCACCGCTGGCAGTGATGGCGTACACCTCATCTTCGGGCCTGACCATGAGGGCACCGACCAGCCTGCCGCGATTCTCCACGATCTTAGCGGTCAGTACGCCCTTTCCCCCACGACCGTGGATCGGGTATTGGTCGGCGGGGGTGCGTTTGGCGTACCCGCCCTCGGTCGCGACCAGGACGTCTTCGCCTTCGAGGACGACGTGCATGTCGAGGACTTCCTGGCCATCGTCGAAACGCATGCCGATAACACCCGCGGTGGCGCGTCCCATCGGACGCAGGACGTCGTCGCGGGCGGGGAAGCGAATGGCCTGCGCACCGCTGCTGACCATGAGCAGGTCATCCTCGGGTGAGACCAGGCGGGCGGCGATGACCTCGTCGCCCTCATCGAGGTTGATCGCGATGAGGCCGGCGGAACGCGGCGAGTCGTACGCCGACAGATCGGTCTTCTTGACGCGGCCCTGCTTGGTGGCGAGCACGAGGTACGGGGAGACGCCGTAGTCGCGCAGGTCGAGAACCTCGGCGATGCGCTCGTCGGGCTGGAATGCCAGCAGATTGGCCACATGCTGACCACGGCTGTCCCGGCCAGCCTCGGGCAGTTCGTACGCTTTTGCCCGATATACCCGACCCTTATTCGTGAAGAACAGAATCCAATGATGGGTCGTCGTCACGAAGAAGTGGTCGACGATGTCGTCCTGTTTGAGCTGAGCGCCGCGTACGCCCTTGCCGCCGCGCTTCTGCGCGCGGTACATGTCGGTCTTGGTGCGCTTGGCGTAGCCGCCGCGGGTGATGGTGACGACGACGTCCTCTTCGGCGATGAGGTCTTCCATCGACACATCGCCCTCGAAGGGGATGATCTGCGTACGGCGGTCGTCTCCGAACTTGTCGACGATGGCCTTCAGCTCGTCACCGACGATCGCGCGCTGCCGCTCCGGCGAGGCGAGGATGTCGTTGTAGTCGGCGATCTCCGCCATGAGCTTGTCGTACTCATCGGTGATCTGCTGACGCTCCAGGGCGGCCAGCTTGCGCAGCTGCATGTCGAGGATGGCCTGCGCCTGGACCTCGTCGATCTCCAGCAGCTGCATCAGGCCGGTCTGCGCCTCAGCCGCGGACGGCGAGCGCCGGATCAGCGCGATGACCTCGTCGATCCGGTCGAGGGCCTTGAGCAGACCGCGCAGGATGTGGGCGCGCTCCTCGGCCTTGCGCAGCAGGAAGCGCGTGCGCCGGATGACGACGTCGATCTGGTGGTCGACCCAGTGGCGGACGAACTGGTCGAGGCGGAGCGTACGGGGCACGCCGTCGACCAGGGCGAGCATGTTCGCGCCGAAGGTCTCCTGCAGCTGGGTGTGCTTGTACAGGTTGTTGAGGACGACCTTGGCGACCGCGTCCCGCTTCAGGACGATGACGAGGCGCTGGCCGGTACGGCCGGAGGTCTCGTCCCGTACGTCGGCGACGCCGTTGATCTTCCCTTCCTTCACCTGCTCCGCGATCTTCAGAGCGAGGTTGTCGGGGTTGACCTGGTACGGCAGCTCGCTGACGACGAGGCAGGTGCGGCCCTGGATCTCCTCGACCTCGACGACCGCGCGCATGGTGATCAGGCCGCGGCCCGTACGGTAGGCCTCGTCGATTCCCCGGCGGCCGACGATGAGGCCGTGGGTGGGGAAGTCCGGGCCCTTGATCCGCTCGATGAGCGCGTCGAGGAGCTCCTCGTCGCTCGCCCCGTAGTTGTCGAGGTACCACTCGACGCCGGCCGCCACTTCGCGCAGGTTGTGCGGCGGGATGTTGGTGGCCATGCCGACCGCGATGCCGGCCGAGCCGTTGACCAGCAGGTTGGGAAAGCGGCTGGGCAGGACGTCGGGCTCCTGGGAGCGCCCGTCGTAGTTCGGCGAGAAGTCGACGGTCTCCTTCTCGATGTCCCGCAGCATCTCCATGGCCAGCGGCGCCATCCGGCACTCGGTGTACCGCATGGCCGCGGCCGGGTCGTTGCCCGGGGAGCCGAAGTTGCCGTTGCCGTCGACGAGCGGGTAGCGCATCGCCCACGGCTGCGCCAGGCGTACGACGGTGTCGTAGATCGAGCTGTCCCCGTGGGGGTGGTAGTTACCCATGACGTCACCGACGACGCGGGCGCACTTGAAGTAGCCGCGGTCGGGGCGGTAGCCGCCGTCGTACATCGCGTAGAGCACGCGCCGGTGCACCGGCTTGAGACCGTCGCGCACCTCGGGCAGCGCCCGCGCGACGATGACCGACATCGCGTAGTCGAGATAGCTGCGCTGCATCTCGACCTGGATGTCGACCGGCTCGATCCGGTCTGCCGGGCCTTCCGGCGGCAAGGTAACGTCCGTCACCTGTAAACCTCTTCCGCTGTTGAGTCAGTGGCCGGGCGGCACCGGAACCCCGGTGCCCGCGCACTGGCTAGATGTCGAGGAAGCGCACGTCCTTGGCGTTGCGCTGGATGAACGAGCGCCGCGCCTCGACGTCCTCACCCATGAGAACGGTGAACAACTCGTCGGCCTGGGCGGCGTCGTCGAGCGTGACCTGGAGGAGGATGCGGTGCTCCGGGTCCATGGTGGTGTCCCACAGCTCGCTGGCGTTCATCTCGCCGAGACCCTTGAAGCGCTGCACGCCGTCGCGCGGCCGGGGGTCGCGCTTGCCGTTGGCCATCCCCGCCTCGATGACCGCGTCGCGCTCGCGGTCGGAGTAGGCGTAGTCGGACTCGTTGCCCCGCGCGTCCCACTTGATCTTGTAGAGCGGGGGCTGGGCGAGGTAGACGTGGCCGGCCTCGACGAGCGGCTTCATGAAGCGGAACAGCAGGGTCAGCAGCAGCGTGCGGATGTGCTGGCCGTCGACGTCGGCGTCGGCCATCAGGATGATCTTGTGGTACCGCAGCTTCTCGATGTCGAACTCGTCGTGGATGCCGGTGCCCAGGGCGGTGATCATCGCCTGGACCTCGTTGTTCTTCAGGACCCGGTCGATGCGGGCCTTCTCCACGTTGAGGATCTTGCCGCGGATCGGGAGGATCGCCTGGTACTGCGGGTTACGGCCACCCTTGGCCGAGCCGCCCGCCGAGTCGCCCTCCACGACGTAGATCTCGCACTTGCTCGGGTCGGTGGACTGGCAGTCCGACAGCTTGCCCGGCAGTGACGTCGACTCCAGCAGGCTCTTGCGCCGGGTGAGGTCGCGCGCCTGGCGGGCGGCGATGCGGGCGCGGGCCGCCTGCGTGGCCTTGCTGATGATCTCCTTGGCCTCGCCGGGGTTACGGTCCAGCCAGTCGCGAAGGCTCTCGTACATCGCGCGCTGGACGAAGGACCGTGCCTCGGTGTTGCCGAGCTTGGTCTTGGTCTGCCCCTCGAACTGGGGGTCGGCCATCTTGATCGAGATGATCGCGGTGAGGCCCTCGCGGACGTCCTCACCGGCCAGGTTGTCGTCCTTGCCTTCGCGCAGCAGCTTCTGCTCGCGCGCGTACTTGTTGACGACGGTCGTCAGCGCCGCGCGGAAGCCCTCTTCGTGCGTGCCGCCCTCCGCCGTGTTGATGGTGTTGGCGAAGGTGTGGACGGACTCGGAGTAGGACCCGCTCCACTGCATGGCGACCTCGACCGACATGCCCTCGGTCTCCTCGCTGAACGCGATGACCGAGTTGTGGACGGAGTCCTTCTTGGCGTTGATGTAGCGGACGAAGTCCTCGATGCCGCCCTCGTAGTGGTACGTGACCACACGCGGCTCGCCGTTGATGTGGTCCGGCCGCTCGTCGCGCAGAGTGATCGTCAGCCCGCGGTTGAGGAAGGCCATCTCCTGCATGCGGCGGCTGAGCGTCTCGAAGTTCCAGTCGAGCGTCTCGAAGATCGACCCGTCCGGCCAGAAGGTGATGACGGTGCCGGTCTCGTCGGTCGGCTCGCCCTTCTGCAGGGGCCCTTCGGCGCCCTGCCAGGTGTAGGACTGCCGCCAGACGTGGCCGTCGGTCCGCACCTCGGCCTCGAGCCGGGTGGACAGGGCGTTCACCACCGCGGAGCCGACGCCGTGCAGACCCCCGGAGACGGCGTAGGACTTGCTGTCGAACTTGCCGCCGGCGTGCAGCGTGGTGAGGACCAGCTCAATGGCCGGTCGCTTCTCCACCGGGTGCTCCCCGACCGGAATGCCACGGCCGTTGTCCCGGACCCGGACGCCGCCGTCGGCCAGCAGCGTCACCTCGATGGTGTCGGCGTATCCGGCCAGCGCCTCGTCGACGGAGTTATCGACGATCTCGTAGACCAGGTGGTGAAGACCACGCTCTCCCGTAGAACCGATGTACATGCCCGGGCGCTTGCGAACCGCCTCGAGGCCTTCTAGGACAGTGATCGAGCTAGCGTCGTACGCCAAGTGGAGATCCTCCTGCCGGAGGACACGCGCCGCGCAGCACCCCGTAACACACAAGCAGGGCGCCCGATCCACGGGCGGCCCGCAACGGCGATCGTGTCCTGTATCCGGCCTCCATTCTATCCGTCCCGGACCCCTTCTTGGGCCATGTAGGGCGTTCTCAAGGCGTATAAGCGACGAACAGAGTCGCCCGGAAGTCCCCCTACCGGTCCAGGGGGGTGACAAGGCCTACGGACGACGAAAACGAATCGGGCCGGACTGCGCAAGCCGTCTCCCACACCCTGTGGAAAACGATTCCTCACGTACGGCGCCGACCGCCGGTCACCCGCAGCCGCCCCGGGCTGCGCGACGCCGACGACGGTCCGATGACCTTGACGCGCTGCACGCTCCCGTGGCCGAGCTCCTCGTTGAGCCGCTTCACCAGCGTCGCGGCCAGCAGGCGCAGCTGCGCCGCCCAGGCGTTCGAGTCGGCGGCCACGACGAGGATGCCGTCCTCGAACGTCTGCGGCTCGGTGTGTTCGGCCAGCTCAGGCCCGACGATCTCCGGCCAGCGGCCGAACACGCCGCCGACCGCGACGCGCTCCTCCCAGCCCCGGGCCGCGAGCAGCTCCCGGATGGCGGGCCCGAAGGCCGTCGGATCGCCCCCGCGCCCCGGCTCGCGGCCGCCGCCCCGAGACCGCTTCTTCCGAGTCTGTCCCGGCTGAGCACCGCGCCGCTTCGCGTCGGCCTTGGCCTGGGCGAGGGCCTCTCGGGCCAGCTCGATCCCCGACTTCGGCTTTTCCACAGGCTGTGGATCGCCCTGGTCATCGGACACGTGTGACCTCCCCATTCGCGACCTCGTACGTCGCGCCGCTCAGCCGTTCGGGTACGTCCTCGGGGACCGCCGCGGTGATCAGCACCTGCTCGGCCTGGGCCACCAGCTCGGCGAGGCGGTTGCGCCGTCCGGTGTCGAGCTCGGCGAACACGTCGTCCAGGATCAGGACCGGGTCGTCGCCGTCGGAGCGCAGCAGCTCGTACGACGCGAGGCGCAGCGCGAGCGCGAACGACCAGGACTCGCCGTGGCTGGCGTACCCGCGCGCCGGCAGGTCACCGAGCTTGAGCAACAGCTCGTCCCGGTGCGGGCCGACGAGGCTGACGCCCCGCTCCAGTTCATTGCGCCGCGTCTCCGCCATGCCTTTCAACAGGGCCTCGGCAAGCTGTGCACGGTCTGTGGACAACCCGGTCTCTATAGAGGACCGATACTCAAGGGCGGCGACCCCGCTGGGGGCGAGCGCGGCGTACGCCTTGGCGACGAGCGGCTCGAGCAGGGCGACGAGCTCCAGGCGGGCGCCCAGCAGCTCCGCCCCCGTACGGGCGAGGTGGGTGTCCCACACGTCGAGCGTGCTCAGCACCTCCGGACCGGGTGCCCGCCGGTGCGCGGCCGCGGATTTCAACAGGGCGTTGCGCTGCTTGAGGACACGGTCGTAGTCGGACCGGACGCCCGCGAACCGCGGGGCGCGGACGGTCAGCAGTTCGTCGAGGAACCGGCGGCGCTCCCCTGGGTCGCCCTTCACCAGGACCAGGTCCTCCGGGGCGAACAGCACGGTCCGCAGCATCCCCAGGACCTCACGGGGCCGCTGCACCGGCGACCGGTTCAGCCGGGCGCGGTTGGCCCGCCCCGGGTTGATCTCCAGCTCGATCAGCGCCTTGCGCTCGTCCCGGACGATCCCGGCCCGCACGATCGCCCGCTGCGCGCCGTGCCGGACCAGCGGCGCGTCTGTGGACACGCGGTGGCTGCCGTGCAGTGCGACGTACCCGATGGCCTCGACGAGGTTGGTCTTCCCTTGGCCGTTCGGGCCGAGGAAGGCGCTGATCCCGGAGTCGAGGGCGATCTCCGCCGACTCGTACGACCGGAAGTCCTGCAGCGTGAGGTGGGCGACGTACACCCAGACGAGGGTAGGGCCTGTGGACGATCCGCGCTGCCCGGCCGCACACCGGCCCTTCGCAGAGCGGCGGGTGCGGCCGTGGAGACCACGAGGCCGGGAGATACACGGCCGGACACGTAGGCGGCCGACGCCTCTCGGCTCGTCCCCAGATCGGGCGCGCTTTTCCACAATCCTGTGGATTACCGAGTGCGCCGCGACCCCGGCGCACCGGCGATCAGGGCTGCGGCGGGGTGACGTCGGCGCCCGGCGAGTCGGCGCCCTTCAGCGTCTCCACAGCGTGGCCGCCGAACTGGTTGCGCAGCGCGGCGATCATCTTCATGGCCGGGGAGTCGTCCTGCCGCGAGGCGAACCGCGCGAACAGGGACGCGGTGATGACGGGCAGGGGCACCGCGAGGTCCACAGCGGCCTGCACCGTCCACCGGCCCTCGCCGGAGTCCTGTGCATAACCCTTCAGCTGGGCCAGCTCCGGGTCCTCTTCCAGCGCGCGGTCGGCCAGGTCGAGGAGCCAGGAACGGATGACCGTGCCCTCGCGCCAGCTGCGGAAGGTCTCGGGGACGTTGTTGACGACGCCACTGGCCTCGAGCAGCTCCCAGCCCTCCGCGAAGGCCTGCATCATGCCGTACTCGATGCCGTTGTGGACCATCTTCGCGAAGTGCCCGGCCCCGACCGCGCCGGCGTGGACGAACCCGAACTCGCCCTCGGGCTTGAGCGCCTCGAAGATCGGCATGAGGTGTTTGACGTGCTCGTCGTCGCCGCCGACCATCAGCGCGTAGCCGTTCTGCAGGCCCCAGACGCCGCCGCTGACGCCCGCGTCGACGAAGCCGATGCCGTGCTGGGCCAGCAGCCCGGCGTGCTTCTGGTCGTCCTGGTAGTGCGAGTTGCCGCCGTCGACGACGGTGTCGCCCGCGTCCAGCAGCTCGCCGAGCCGGTCGACCGTGGCCCGCGTCGGGTCGCCGGCGGGCACCATGACCCAGATCGCCCGCGGCGCGTTCAGCCGCTGGATGAGCTCCTCCAGGGAGCCGACGTCGGTAACGGCCGGGTCACGGTCGTAGCCGACGACCGTGTGCCCGGCCTGCCGAATGCGTTTGGCCATGTTGCCGCCCATGCGGCCGAGCCCGATCATCCCCAGTTCCATGAACATCTCCTCAGATGGCGCTCCCGTGTCCGTCTGAGCCTAGTTACCCCGGAGAATCAGCTTGACAGCCGGATCGGCATGATCAGGTAGCGGTAGTCCGGGTCGGCCTCGTCGGCGGGTTTCCCGGTGATCACCGCGGGCTTCGTCGACGTCGTCATGGCCAGCCGGGCGACGTCCGAGCCGATGGCGCTGAGGCCGTCGAGCAGGAAGTTCGGGTTGAAGGCGATGTCGATGTCCTGACCGTCGAGGGACGCGCCGAGAACTTCCACAGCCTGTGCATCATCGCCGCTGCCCGCCTCGAGCACGACCTCGTCCTGCCGGAACGACAGGCGGACGGGAGTGTTCTTCTCGGCGACCAGGCCGACGCGCTTCACGGCCTCGGCGAACGGACCCGTCTGGATCTCCGCCACGGCGGAGGTCTCCTTGGGCCACAGCGACTGGTACTTCACGAACTCCGCGTCGAGCAGACGCGTCGTCGTACGGCGGCCGCCGCCCTCGAAGCCGATCATGCCCTCGCCGCTGCCCTTGGCCGCCAGGGCGATCGAGACCTCCGCCCCCGACGTGAGGGACTTGGCGGTGTCGGAGAGCGTCTTGGCGGGCACGAGAGCGATCGCGGAGATGTCGGCCTGCTCCGGCTGCCAGCGGAGCGTACGGACCGCGAGACGGTAGCGGTCGGTGGAGGCCAGGGTCACGGTGTCGCCCTCGATCTCCACGCGGACGCCGGTGAGCATCGGGAGGGTGTCGTCCCGGCCCGCGGCGATCGCCACCTGGGAGACGGCCGCGGCGAACGCGTCGCTGCCGATCGTGCCCGCGGCCGGAGGCATCTCCGGGAGGCTCGGGTAGTCCTCCACAGGCATGGTCAGCAGTGTGAACTTCGCCGACCCGCACTTCAGCGTCACCTTGGCGCCGTCGGTGGTGATCTCGACGGGAGCGGCGGGGAGGCTGCGGCAGATCTCGGACAGCAGCCGGCCCGACACGAGCGCGGTGCCCGCCTCGTCGGCGTCGATGTCCATGGTCACCTGCGCCGAGACCTCGTAGTCGAACGACGACAGCTTCAGCTGGTCGCCGGCTTCGATGAGCATCCCGGCCAGCACCGGGACGGGCGGACGGACCGGCAACGAGCGCGCGGTCCAGGCAACGGCGTCGGCGAGAACGTCTCTCTCGATGCGGAACTTCACTTTGGACCGTCTCCTGAGGTTTTGATCACCTTGTGTGGTGGAACTTAAGAAACCGTACGGGTCGGGCTCGTGAGCCCGCATGCCCCTCTACGTTTTGACTTTCTTTCTTTGTAGATACAAGGAGAGTCATCGTCATAGGGACCGTGGATACTGTGGAGAAGCCTAGTCTTCGCAGCTCAGACCGTGTTTCAGTATCCACCCCCGGTGTGCATCGACCCTGTGGATCCGGTGGATGCCTGGGGATGACGAGAATCTGTCCACCGGGTGTCCACCGTCCGTCCCCACGTCGTCCACCGTTTTTCCCCGTCGTTCCACAGGGTTGTCCACGGTGATTCATCCACAGAGTTATCCCCACCCTGTGTAATCCACGACTTCGGGATAACCACTGTGCATGTCCTGTGGACGTCTGTGGACCGCTGTGGACGACCCGGCACGTACGGACCGGCTCCTGGGGACAGCCTGCCCACCCGCACCGACAGATCCGTGGCCGGCCGATCCGGGAAGGCCACGTCACGCACCGCCGTTGCGGGCCTGCTGCTTGATGCGGTTCGTCAGCTCGGTGACCTGGTTGTAGATCGGCCGCTTCTCCGCCATCAGCTTGCGGATCTTCTTCTCGGCGTGCATGACCGTCGTGTGGTCCCGGCCGCCGAACTGCTGCCCGATCTTCGGCAGCGACAGGTCCGTCAGCTCCCGGCACAGGTACATCGCGATCTGGCGGGCGGTCACCAGCACCCGCGAGCGCGACGGTCCGCACAGCTGTTCCATGTCGATACCGAAGTACGTCGCGGTCTGCGCCATGATCGTCGCGGCGGTGATCTCCGGGCCGCTGTCGTTGGGGATGAGATCCTTCAGCACGATCTCGGCGAGCTGAAGATCCACCGACTGGCGGTTCAGGCTCGCGAACGCCGTGACGCGGATCAGCGCGCCCTCCAGCTCACGGATGTTCGTGGAGATCTTCGAGGCGATGTACTCCAGCACCTCCGGCGGCGCGACCAGACCCTCCTGCACCGCCTTCTTGCGCAGGATCGCGATGCGGGTCTCCAACTCCGGCGGCTGAACGTCCGTGATCAAGCCCCACTCGAACCGGTTACGGAGCCGGTCCTCCAGCGTCACCAACTGCTTCGGCGCGCGGTCGCTGGAGATCACGATCTGCTTGTTGGCGTTGTGGAGGGTGTTGAAGGTGTGGAAGAACTCCTCCTGCGTCTGCTCCTTGTTCTCCAGGAACTGGATGTCGTCGACGAGGAGGATGTCCACATCCCGGTAGCGGCGGCGGAAGTTGTCGGCCTTGCCGTCGCGGATCGCGTTGATGAAGTCGTTGGTGAACTCCTCCGAGCTCACGTATCGCACCCGGGCCGCGTTGAACAGGCTCTGGGCGTAGTGGCCGATGGCGTGCAGCATGTGCGTCTTGCCGAGCCCGGAGTCGCCGTAGATGAAGAGCGGGTTGTACGCCTTGGCCGGCGCCTCCGCGACCGCTACGGCCGCCGCGTGCGCGAACCGGTTGGACGAGCCGATGACGAACGTGTCGAAGGTGTACTTCGGGTTCAGCCGAGCGGGCTCCGCGCTCGCCTTCGCACCCGAGTCCGAGGGCGGGCGGGACTGCCAGCCTCCGCCCGGCGCCGCGCCGGGCGTCGGCACGAACGGGTCCCGCTGGTTCCCCGGGACGGGCGGCATGCCCGGCTGCTCGAGGCGGCGCGGCGGCTCAGGCTGGTAGGGCGGCTCAGGCTGGTACGGCGCGCCGTACTGGTCGCGGTAGCCCTCCCCGCGATAGGGGTCACCGCCGTACTGGTGCTCCGCGCGGTACCGCTCGGAGCTGAACCGCTCGCCGCCGCCGTACTGGTCGTTCTTATAGGAGGCGGGGCCGGGCTCCCCGTAACCCCCGGTGTTCGGACCCGTGGTGTTCGGGTCGCCGTACGGCGCGGGTCCGCGTTCGCCGTAGTTCCCGGCGTTCGGGTCGCCGTACGACCCGGGGCCGGGGTCGGCGGACGGACCGCGGTGCGGCGCGGTGGGGAACCGCGGGCCCTCCAGCCGGTAGCCGCCGGAGCCGTGGGCGGACTGTTCGTGATCGGTCTCCGGCTCCGCCGGGATCTGGCGCTCGGCGGGCGGCGCCGGGTCGGGCTGCACGGTGACCACGACACGGATGTCGCGTCCGAGCTGCGCGGACAGCACCTCGGTGATGAACGGGTGGAGGCGGTTCTCGAGGACCTCTTTGGCGAACTCGTTCGGCGTCGCGAGGAGCGCGGTGTCCTCGACCAGGGCCAGCGGCCGGGTCATGGAGAGCCAGGCGCGATGCTGCGGGGGCAGATCGGTGGGGAGCGCCTCCAGGGCCCTCGTCCACACGAGCGCAAGATCCAGCCCGTCCATATCCTGGTTCCCCTCCCTCGAAGCGGCCGGCGCCCCACTAATGGGCGTTGTCCTCCCGCACAACGTCAGACGAACACTCTCTCACGCGTCATCCACAGGGTTGTCCACAACTTGTGCACAACCCCCGGGGTTATTGGGGATACGCGTGCTCGGTTTGACCGGAGGGCGGCGCAGACCGTAACGTACGACGGTCGAGTCGCATCGACGGCGGTGCTGCGCGCCCGCAGGACGCCGGGTCCCGTCCCGTACGGGCTCAGGTGCCCGATGCGACATGAGCACATTGACCGCAGCACCCCACTGGAGTCTCGAGTGAGCAAGCGCACGTACCAGCCGAACAACCGCCGCCGTCACAAGAAGCACGGCTTCCGGCTCCGCATGCGCACCCGAGCGGGGCGCGCGATCATGTCGTCGCGCCGCCGCAAGGGACGCGCGCAGATCGCGGTCTGAGCAGCGGCGATCCATGCTGCCGTCCGGACACCGGATGCGGCGGCGAGAAGAGTTCACTTCGGCCGTCCGGCGCGGCGATCGTGCCGGACGGCCTCATCTCGTTCTTCACCTGCAATTCCGGGATGACGTCGACGAACCCGCCCGGGTCGGCTTCACCGTCGGCCGTCAGGTCGGTGACGCGGTCGTCCGCAACCGCGTGCGTCGCAGGCTCCGGCATATCGTCCGGGAACACCTGCATCGGCTCGCACCAGGTAGCCTGCTTGTCGTGCGGGCCAACGCCAAGGCGGCGGCCGCACGCCACGACGAACTCGCAGCGGATCTCGACGCGGCACTCGACCGGCTCCTGCGGCGACAGGTCAAGAGGCGGACATGACGGACAAGCCGACGCTAGCGGCTCGGGCCCTGACGGTGCCCATCGTCTTCTACCGTCGGTTCATCAGCCCGCTCTTCGGCCCGGTGTGCCGCTACCAGCCGACCTGCAGCGCCTACGCCCTGCAGGCGCTCCGCACCTACGGCGCCCTGCGCGGCGGCTGGCTCGCGGTACGGCGTATCGCCCGCTGTCACCCCTTTCACGCCGGCGGATACGACCCGGTGCCGCCGCGGAAGGGCGAACCACACGACGTAACGCCGCCCCCCGGCGGCACTGTTTCGGAGAGCACATAGGAGCCGGCCGGTGAGTCTCAGTTTCCTCGATCCGCTGTTCAAGGCCGTCGCGTGGGTGATCGTACAGATCCATGCCGGCCTGAGCCTGATCTTCCCGGCGGACAGCGGATGGGCGTGGGGCCTGTCGATCTTCCTGCTGACCGTCCTCATGCGGCTCATCCTCTTCCCGCTGTTCGTGAAGCAGATCCACGCGTCGCGGAAGATGCAGGAGCTGCAGCCGCAGGTGCAGGCGCTGCGTAAGAAGTACAAGAAGGACAAGCAGCGCCTCAACCAGGAGATGATGAAGCTCTACCAGGAGGCCGGGGCCAACCCTCTGTCCGGGTGCCTTCCGCTGGTGGTGCAGTTCCCCATCTTCATCTCGCTGTACAACGTGCTCCGGGCGATCTCCACGACGCCGAAGGGCCAGTCGAAGTTCGGCATCTCTTCGCACCTCATCCAGAGCGCCCAGAACGCCGATATCTTCGGCGCGCACATCCCGTCGACGTTCAAGGACGCCTTCTCCAGTGGGCACGCGGGCGCCATGGTCGTCACCGGCCTCGCCGTCCTGATCAGCTCGACGACGACCTTCTTCACGATGAAGTCGAGCGTCGGCCGGTCCATGCAGACGATGACGGCCGACAACCCGATGATGGCGTCGCAGAAGTACCTGGTGTACCTCTCGCCGCTGTTCGGCCTCTTCGGTCTCACCCTGCCGCTGGGCGTCCTGATCTACTGGGTCACCACCAACTCGTGGACCCTGGCCCAGTCGCACTACGTTTACAAGAAGTACCCGATGGCCACCCCCGCCGCCCAGGGCGACGGCGCCGGCGCGGCCAAGACGGGCACCACGAAGTCCGCGACCGGCAAGACCGGCACCGCCAAGGGCGGCGCCGTGAAGTCCGCCACGAAGGCGACCCCCCGGACCGCGCTCACCAAGTCCGCGACGGCGAACGGTTCAGCGGGTAAGGCAAAGAAGAAGGCCGAGGCGGAGGAGCCGGTGGAGTCGGTGGACGACACGCCGAAGGTCGTACGGCAACAGCCGACACGCCAGCCGCGGAGCAAGAGGAAGCGATAGCGTGACTTCCCAGTCGAGTCGCAGTACGCATGAGGAGTCCGGAGTGAGCCAAGCCGAAGCCGAGACCGCGGAGACCGTGAAGGTCGACATCAAGGCGCTCGAGCAGGAAGGCGAGATCGCGGCGGATTACATCGAGGGCCTCCTGGACATCGCCGACCTCGACGGCGACATCGACATGGACGTCGAGGGCGAGCGGGCCCTGGTGTCCGTCGTCGGCGCCACGCTGGACGAGCTCGTCGGTCGTAAGGGCGAGGTGCTGGAGGCGCTCCAGGAGCTCACCCGCCTGGCGGTGCACCGCAAGACCGGCGAACGGAGCCGGCTCATGCTCGACGTGGGCGGCTTCCGGGAGCGCCGCCGGTCAGAGCTGTCCAAGCTCGGCAGCGAGATCGGCGAAGACGTCAAGCGCACGGGCGAGCCGAAGGCCCTGTCGCCCATGACGCCGTTCGAGCGCAAGGTCGTGCACGACGCGATCGCCGCCATGGGACTGCGCAGCGAGTCGGAGGGCGAAGAGCCCAACCGCTACGTCGTCGTCTACGCGGAGTGAGTCGGCCGGGCGCCCGCGCCTGACCCGCCGGCGCCCTGCGCGAACGCGCTCGCCGAACCATCCGAAGACGAACGGCCCCGCCACTCGGTGGCGGGGCCGTATCTTTTTGGTACAGGTCGGCTGGCCGGTCCGCGGTTGGTCGTGGCGGCTTCTCCGATTACTCCGGCTCGTACCTCGTGACATCACGGCGGGCCTGCGAGACGGACCGCGGGCGGGCGGACGATTCCGGCGCGCGCTCCGCGGGAGGCTCCCGGACGATGATCGTCTGGGGGCGCTCCTCCTCGCTGACATACAGCGGATCATCCTGAACGATCTCCGTGACCTGCCGACGGCGACGCGGTCGGGTGTAGGCGAATGTGATCCCCAGCCATGCCGCGCCGACGAACATCAGGATCCATCCGATCATCTGGATGTCGATCCCGCTGACGTGGAAGTTGAGGGCGAAGGCGAGGATCGCTCCCATGGCGATGAACGCCAGGCCCGTTCCGATGCCCCATCTGAGACGGCTCCTTCCGGGGATGGATCGGCCGGCCGAAGACCTACCCGGTCCACGAGAGATATGCAAAGGACCGGATTTTCCGGCGGGGAAGCCGAGTCGAAATCCGAACGAACCGCCATCAGCCCGTACGACCAGGGCGACGTCGGTGCCGCGCGGATCGTCCGGCTGCGGCGTTCAGGGGCGTCACCGAGGGGCAGGGAACAGGGGCATCGATGTCACGCTCGGGGGCGGGCCGTGCGGGTCGGCGTTTCCCGGACGCCGTGCGATGTGGAAGCATTCCAACACTGTGGGGACCCATACGACGTTTCTGAGCCGCTGAGCCATGCCACTACTTCCTGCACCGTCGATCGCCCGCGAGATCTTCACCGACGCACTGCCTTCCGCTGAGAGGTACGCCGAGTTCCTCGCCGGCCCCGGGGTCGAACGCGGCCTCATCGGGCCGCGCGAAGTCGAGCGACTGTGGGAGCGCCACCTGCTGAACTGCGCCGTGATGGCGGAAGTGATCCCGGCAGAGGCGTCCATCGTCGACATCGGCTCGGGCGCCGGGCTGCCCGGGCTGGTGTTGGCGATCGCCCGTCCGGACCTGTCGGTGACGCTTCTCGAGCCGCTTCTTCGCCGCACTGTCTTCCTCCAGGAGTGCGTCGATCTGCTCGGATTGCCGAACGTCGAGGTTCGGCGAGGCCGCGCGGAGGAGGTCGTCGGCGAATTCGCTGCCGATGTCGTCACGGCTCGGGCGGTCGCGCCGCTCGAGCGGCTGGCGAGGTGGGCGCTGCCCCTGCTGCGGCCGGGCGGTGAGCTCCTGGCGTTGAAGGGGGAGCGAGCGGCGGCCGAGCTCGAGGAGGCGGGCCCCGTTCTGAAGCAATTCGGTGTTCGCGCCGCAGAAGTGCTCCACGTGGGTCACGGTAAAGTCGAGCCTCCGGCGACGATCGTCCGTGTCGTCGCCGGCAAGGCTCCGCAACCCTCGGGGAAACGGACGAGTTCTCGTCGCGGCGGGCACCGGCGCGGCGAACGGAAGAGGTGACGGTCCTTGACGACAGCAGAGGGCTTGGGATGGCCGGACCGTACCGCCGGAGCGTCACGGCAGGACGCGTCCGGTCTCGGTTGGCCGGGTGTGACGGCGGCCTCGTCCCCGTCGACGGTCGCGGCGCCGAGAGCCGCGGTCCCGTCTCCGCCCGCGACTCCCTCGACGGCGCACACCTCGACGCCGGTGACGTCATCGGCCACCCCGGTCGTGCCGCCCGCACCTGCCGCGGAGGCATCGGCCCCGCCTGCGGCCCCGCCCGCGGTCCCGCTGGCCGCAAGACCCGACGAAGAACCGGCGGGAGATCTCGCCGCCGAGATCCCGCCCGCTGTCGATCCTGTCAATGAGACGTCGCAACGTGACCCGGTCCATGGGGAGTCGAAGTTGGTAAGTGAGGCGCTCAAGTCGGCCGATGTTTCACGTGAAACAGCGCAGCCGATGGTGCAAGCGACGGCGGCCGCGTTCAAGGCGGTTGCGAAGCGGAACGAGAAGGAGTGGCCGAGGCCGCCTCAGTGCCGCATCATGACGATCGCCAACCAGAAGGGCGGCGTCGGCAAGACGACGAGCGCCGTGAACCTGGCGGCGGCGTTGGCGATGCACGGCAACCGGGTGCTCGTGGTCGACCTGGATCCCCAGGGGAACGCCTCCACCGCGTTGGGTGTGGAGCATCACGCGGACATCCCGTCCGTCTATCACGTGATCCTCGAAGGCGCGCCGTTCGATGAGATCGTCGTGCCGGCCGAAGGGCTGACGAATCTCTACTGTGCTCCGGCGACCCTTCACCTCGCCGGAGCGGAGGTCGACCTCGTGCCGATGGTCGCGCGCGAGGGTCGCCTGCGGCGAGCGCTGGAGGCGTACGACACCGAGAAGTTCGACTTCGTGCTCATCGACTGCCCGCCGTCCCTGGGCCTGCTCACCGTCAACGCCCTGACGGGTGCGAACGAACTGCTGATCCCGATCCAGACGGAGTACTACGCCCTGGAGGGTCTCACCCAGCTCCTCCACACGGTCGACCTCGTCCGGCAGCACCTCAACCCCAACCTCGCCGTCTCGACCATCTTGCTCACGATGTACGACGCGCGAACCCGCCTGGCCGCCCAGGTCGCGGACGAGGTGCGGAGCCACTTCGGCGAGCTGGTCCTGGGCACGGTGATCCCCCGGAGCGTCCGGGTGTCCGAAGCGCCGAGCTACGGCGAGTCCGTGCTGACCTACGACCCGAGTTCCAGCGGTGCGCTCGCCTACACGGAGGCCGCCCGCGAGATGGCCTACCGGGGAGCGGAGGGTGCCGCATGACCGGATCATTCGCGCCGAGGCGTGCGGTGCGGGCCTCGACCGGGTCCGCCGACACCGCAGAAGGACGTAGGGAAGGTCGCAAGTGAGTCAGCCACGACGAGGCCTGGGCAAGGGCCTGGGCGCGTTGATCCCGACGGCGCCCGCGCAGCCGGCGTCGCCGCCCACTGGCACCCCCACGTCGGCGTCGACCGACGGCGGGAACCAGCCGCAGGCGGTGGCCGGGGCGCATTTCGCCGAGGTGCCCATCGCGGAGATCACTCCCAATTCGCGACAGCCGCGGCAGACGTTCGACGAGGAGGCGCTGGAGGAGCTGGCCGCGTCGATCGGGATCGTCGGGCTGCTCCAGCCGATCGTCGTTCGCGAGCTCGGGCCGGACGGCTACGAGCTCATCATGGGCGAGCGGCGACTGCGCGCTTCCAAGATGGCCGGTCTGGAGAAGGTCCCGGCGATCGTCCGGGACACCGGCGACGACGAGATGCTGCGCGACGCCCTCATGGAGAACCTCCACCGGCAGCAGCTCAACGCGCTGGAGGAGGCCGCCGCGTACCAGCAACTGCTGGACGACTTCGGTGCGACGCACGAGGAGCTCGCCACCCGTATCGGCCGTTCCCGCCCGCACATCACCAACACCCTGCGGCTGCTGAACCTCCCGCCGGCCGTGCAGCGGCGCGTCGCCGCCGGGGTGCTGAGCGCCGGTCACGCCCGCGCGCTACTCGGACTGGAGAGCCCCGAGCGCCAGGAGCATGTCGCCAAGCGGATCGTCGAGGAGGGCCTCTCGGTCCGAGCGGTCGAAGAGCTCATCGCGCTCGGCGAGGGCGGCGAGACCAAGAAGGCCGCCCGACGCAAGGCGCCCAGCAAGCCGGAGAACCCACGGATCAGGGAGCTCGCCTCGGAGCTGTCAGAGCTCTACGAAACGAAGGTGAGCGTCGACATCGGACAGCGCAAGGGAAAGATCGTGGTCGAGTTCGCCACGCTCGAGGACCTCGAGCGGATCGTCGACGCGATGACGCCGGACGGCCGTTCCTAGGGTCAGTCTCAAAGCCCCGCTGCCCTACTGCGCGGCGCCCAGGCGCCGCCTCGCCACGTTGTCGTCGGTCGCCAGCCAACACCGGGCTGACTCCCTCCTCGGCCTTGCGAGGCAGCACCTGGACGCCGCTCGCTACGGACGGGGGCTTTGATTCAGACCCGAGGGTGACACCCCCGGCTCGGATCGGGCGGATGGTTTCACGTGAAACAGCGGCCATCCGCCATCGAGCCACAGTTCAAGCGGAAGCTCTAAGCTCCTCCTGGAGCGGGAATAGGTTCCTGAGAGTGAAGGCGCTCCGCCCTAGAAGGGGGCCTGGCCGGTGTCGCGTCGTCTGGTGAATATCACGCTCGACAATCTTGAGGACCTGCCATCGCGGTGTCGCAGGTGCGTGTTCTGGGAGCTCGACCCGGTCAGCATGCAGCGGGCCGAGGACTGCGGCGATCCCGAGCTGGAGAAGGAAGCCTGGATCTCCGCCACCCTCCTCGAGTGGGGCAGCTGCGGCAAGATCGTGTACGTCGACGGGGTGCCCGCGGGGTACGTCCTGTTCGCACCGCCGCTCTACGTCCCGCGCTCCGTGGCGTTTCCGACGAGCCCGGTGAGCGCCGACGCCGCGCTGCTGATGACCGCGCACATCGTCCCGGAGTTCCAGGGCGGCGGTCTCGGCCGGATGCTCGTCCAGGGTGTCGCGAAGGACCTCACCCGGCGGGGCATCCGCGCGATCGAGGCCTTCGGCGATCTCAAGTGGGAGAAGCCATCCTGCGTTCTCCCCGCCGAGTACATGCTCGCGGTCGGTTTCAAGACGGTGCGGCCGCACCACCGGTTCCCGCGCCTGCGGCTGGAGCTGAAGTCCGCCATCTCCTGGCGTGAGGACGTCGAGGTCGCCTTGGAACGCCTCCTGGGCTCCATGTCCCCGGAGGGCGCTCTCCGACCCGTCTGAGGGCGTCTCCGGGCCCGGACCCGGTGTCAAGCGACGCTCAGGCCCGCTACTCCGCGGCTTGTCGTGCCGTCGGCTCTGTCGTAGGTGACTCGCGAGCATCCACCGGACGAGTTCTTAGTCACTCCCGTCCGGCGAGCGACAATCCGACGACACCCTTCGGTGGCCACGGTGACGTCGTGAATCCGCCGGTTCTCGGCCGACGGCGCCTGTTGGGTGGAAGGCACTGCCATCCACCCAACAGGACGGGATCGATGTCCACGCTCACCACTTCGGCCGGTGGCGCCAGGTCGGCGAGGCCGGCACCGACCAGCTGGCCGGCGGTGCTCACGGTGATGATGGGGATCTTCTCGATCGTCACCACCGAGATCCTTCCGATCGGGCTGCTGACGTCCATCGGCTCCAGCTTCACCATCTCCGACGGAACGGCCGGGCTGATGATGACCATGCCCGGTTATCTCGCGGCGGTCTCCGCACCCGCGGTCACCGTCGCGACCGCCCGGCTCGACCGGCGGCTGATGCTGTGCGCCTTCATGTTCCTTCTGGCATCGGCGAACTTCATCGCCGCAGGCGCGCCGGCGTACTGGGCGGTGCTGATCTCGCGCGTGCTCGTGGGGGTCGTCATCGGCGGCTTCTGGTCCATCGGCGCTGGCCTGGCCGACCGTCTGGTCCCGGCGCGATCCACGCGCCGGGCGACGGCCGTCATCTTCTCGGCCGTTCCGCTGGGGTCGGTTCTCGGCGTGCCGTTGGGGACGCTGATCGGAGATGTCGAGGGCTGGCGGGTCGCCTTCGTGGTGCTGGGCCTGCTGTCCGTCGCTGTGCTCATCACCCTCGCCACCCTGCTGCCGCCGCTGCCCGCCGAGCAGGTCACGCGCCTCACCGCCCTGCGCGGCATGATCCGCAGCGTCGACACCCGGTTCGCGCTACTGGTGACGGTGCTCGTCGTGCTCGCGCACTTCGGTACCTACACCTACGTGACGCCGTTCCTGGAACGGAGCACACACGTCCCCGCGAGCCTGATCACGGTATTCCTGCTGACGTACGGCGTCGCGGGCATCGTGGGCAACTTCCTGGCGGGCGCGGTCGTCGCCCGTCACCCGTACGCCGCCTTCGGGGTCGCCGGAGCTCTGATCGCCGGGGCTACGTTGGCGCTCCCGTCCTTCGGCCGGTGGGAGCCGGGTGCCGTCGCACTGCTCATCGTCTGGGGTGTGGGCTACGGTGCCGTCCCGGTCTGTTCGCAGGCGTGGTTCGTCAAGGCGGCCCCGCACGCGAGGGAGGCGGCCTCGGTGTTGTTCACGGCGTCGTTTCAGGCGACGCTTTCAACCGGTGCTCTGGTCGGCGGCGTCATCGTGGATCGCACGTCCCTGCCGACCGTCATGCTGCTCGGCGGAACCACTGCCGTGATCATGGTGATGAGCGTCGGAGTGCGCCGAATGCTGTTTGACGCAAGGCGACACACCGGTCAGATCGCGAATTCGCCGATGAGAGACGCCCGTCGGGAGGGGTCGTAATGTGCCGTGAGTGGGGTAAGGGCATTCTGTGGCCTGAGAGGCTCCTGAAGCCGCCGGACCCCCGGATTGATCCGATCACACCAGGGAACCGGCGTTCGCGGCACACTGCGGCTCTGACGAGTTTCTGCAGGCCAGAGGCGTGAAATGGCGACGGCCCCGCGTGAGAACGCGGGGCCGTCCTATTCCAGCCGCGGGAGGCTGGGAAAAAAGTCCGGATCGAGCGGTTGACGGGCCGGATCAGACCTGCTGCGGCGTCAGCTCGGCGATGCCTTCGTCCTGGAGCCAGCGCTCGGCGTCGATGGCCGCCGCCGCGCCGGTGCCGGCCGCGGTGATCGCCTGGCGGTAGCGGTGGTCGACCACGTCGCCCGCGCCGAAGACGCCGGGGATGTTGGTGTGGGTCGTCGGAGCCTTGACGCTGAGGTAGCCCTCCTCGTCCAGGTCCAGCTGGTCGGCGAACAGCTCCGTACGCGGCTCGTGCCCGATCGCGATGAACAGGCCGGAGATCTCCAGCGTGCGCTGCTCGCCGGTGTTGATGTCGCGGAGGACGACACCGGTCAGCTTGTCGTCACCGACGATCTCGGCGACCTCGCTGTTCCACTCGAAGCGGATCTTCTCGTTGGCGAACGCCCGGTCCTGCATGATCTTGCTGGCGCGCAGCTTGTCCCGCCGGTGGATGATGGTGACCGACCGCGCGAACCGCGTCAGGAAGATCGCCTCTTCCATCGCCGAGTCGCCGCCGCCGACCACCGCGATGTCCTTGTCGCGGAAGAAGAACCCGTCACAGGTGGCGCACCAGGAGACACCGCGGCCGGACAGCTGCTTCTCTGTCGGCAGCCCGAGCTCGCGGTACTTCGACCCGGTGGCGATCACGATCGTCTTGGCGAGGTAGGTGTCTTCGCCGACCTTCACGACCTTCGGCGACGCCGCCAGGTCGACCTCGGTCACGTCGTCGGTGACCAGTTCGGCGCCGAAGCGCTCGGCCTGCTTGCGCAGGTTGTCCATCAGGTCAGGGCCCATGATGCCGTCGGGCCAGCCCGGGAAGTTCTCCACGTCGGTGGTGTTCATGAGAGCGCCACCGGCCGTCACCGAACCCTCGAACACCAGCGGCCGCAGGTCCCCGCGGGCGGCGTAGATCGCTGCTGAGTACCCCGCCGGCCCCGAACCGATGATGATCACGTTCCGGACGTCGCTCACCACAGTGCCTCTCTCTGCATGCATCCGCGAAGCCGAACCCGGCCCCGATTGCCGGTCACCTTCGCTCGCAGTGACCCTAAACCGATCCTAGGGTGCGGGCATTCCCGGGTAGGCCGACCGCGCATCGTACGGCCATCCCGCTCGAAGCGGCACGGCCGTACGACACTCGGAGATCAGCGAGCGATCTGCCGGTGGACGATCAGATCGGTGTCGTCGGCCGAGCACTTCGGTCCGACGACCCAGACCTCGGCATGCCCGCTGTCGGCCCCCGCCAAGGCGATGACCGTCGCCGGCCGGCCGTTGTACGTGGCCGAGTCGACCAGCAGCGGGGCCTTCCCGCCACTGACCCGGCCGACGCAGGCCGAAAGCGCGCCGTCGGTCGCCGCGTTCAGTGAAGGGTGTCCGGCGGCCGACACCGAGGACAGCGCCGAGGCGAGCTGGGACTCCAGCCCCGCCGACGTGTAGCGCGTCCCGCTCCGAAGAGCGGTGTACGGAGCGGTCTGCTCGCCCCGCGGCCGAGGCTGGCTGCCTTCGACGTGTGGGCGAGAGGGCTCCTCCACCGGACGCTGGGAGACCGTCGCGCTGTCGGAGTCTCCGTTCTCCAGTACGGTGCGGGCCACGACGGACCCGCCGCCGACGACCACCACCGCGGCCGCCGCCGCTGCGAGAAACTGAAATCGCCGGGCGTGCCGATGCCCCGGCACATGCGAGGCCGCTTCAGCGGCGATCGCCGCGTCGAGGCGCTCGACCAGGTGAGCGGGCATCGGCGGAGTCGGTGCCTCCGCGAGAGCGCGGGACACCTCCGCGACCTCGGTGGCCCGTTCACGACATTGGGCGCACTGGGTCAGGTGTTCTTCTGCGGATGTGGCCGTGGCATCGTCGAGAATCCCCTCGGCGAGGTCGGCCAGTGCATCGTAGTCAAGGTGTGCGGCAGTCACGCGGATGTGCCACCTCCTTCCTCCGCAGATTCGACGCCCGAGCCGCGTCCTTGGTTCCGCAGGTGCCCGAGAAGCGGTGCGAGCCGGGCCCGGCCACGGGCGCACCGGCTCTTGATCGTGCCCGGTGGGACCTCCAGGACCTTGGCGGCCTCGTCGACGGCGTATCCCATCATGTCGACCAGTACGAGCGCGGCCCGCTGTTCGAAGGGTATGCGCTGCAGCGCCTCGCTCACGTCAAGGGACAGCTCGTGTGCGGCGGTCGGATCGGAGTTCTTCGGCGCGACGGAGTCGAGGGTGGCGTCGTCGCCCATCGGCACGACCGGCCGGATCGAGCGGCGCCGTACCCGGTCGAGGCAGGCGTTGACCACGATGCGGTGCAGCCACGTCGTGACGGCCGCGTCACCGCGGAACCGGCCCGCCGCTCGGTACGCCGACAGGAAGGCGTCCTGCAGTGCGTCAGCGGCCTCCTCGTGGTCGCCGAGCGTGCGCAGCGCGACGGCCCACATGCGATCACGGTGCCTTTGCACCAGCTCCGCGAACGCGTACGGATCCCCATTCGCATGCCGCGACAGCAGCTCTTTGTCCGGGATCGCCTCGACCGAACGTCCCCCGCGCATGACCGCCATATCCGTCAGCCCGCTCCGTAACCGGCGACCCCGCCGATGGTGTGCCGCTCTCGCCCAGCGTGCCCCCCGAAGACCTCCATCCGTCCCCGTCGTGCCGCACCGCCGTGTTCGCACGACCGGCGAGCACGTGAGTGCACGGATTGGGAGGGCCTCAACACGCTCATGATGGTAGCCGTCCCCGTACCCTCCCGTCCGCCGTGACCGGATCATGCCGATCCGCACGCATCCGCAGGTCCGCGGGGTAAGCGTTGACAGATTCTTTACTCCCGGGAAATGTTCGTTTGTTCGGTTGCGCGACCGACCTGGCACGTCCCTACCGATGAGAAAGCTCGGCTACGAGTAGAGGGGCCTCAACGCGCGCACGAAGATGGCCGTCTCGCCACGTTTGCGTCCGGCGTGACCGAATCGTGACGATCCGTACGCATCCCCGGCTCGCCGGCCGGAACTCAGCCGAGCGAGACGGAAACGGCTCACGCGGATCCGAAGACCTTGACGTCCTTGACCTTGATCTGGAACTGCCCGACGTTCGGCAGTTTGGTGAACCACAGGATGACGTAGCGGCCCTTGGCCGGGGTGGTGGCCTTCATATCGAAGGTGTCGACCGCGTCACCGGTGGTGACCTTGGTGTCCGACTCGTGCGTCGCGGAGTCCCCGACCCTCAGCTCGACGTGGCCAGGTGAGCCGGACGGCATCGCCACGGTGACCTTGTCGACGGTCACGCTCTTGCCCATGTCGAGGACCAGGCCGATGCCCTTGCGCTGCCCACCGAACTCGGCACCGTAGTAGTACTGCGTGGTCCAGTACGACGACGGGCTACCGTCGACCGCCTTGCGGAGGTCCTTCGGCGCGGTCGAGTCCGGGTTCGGCGGCCGGTTGTCGAGAAGGACGTCGGAGACCTTGAGCTCTCGGGTCGTCGGCTTGCTGGACTGGGTGGGCGTCGTCTGGACGCGGCTCTTGGTGTTCTTGGCGGCGTTATCGTCGTTCATCTGGGACAGGCCCCAGCCGCCGATGGCGACGACGACGAGCACGATCGCGGCGATCGCGGCCATCACGGGCTTGTTGACCGAGCCCTGGCCGCCGCCACCAGTGGCGCGGTGACCGCCGCCTGTGTGCTGGGGCGGCTGTGGGGGGCGCATGCGGGCGCTGTCCGGCACGGTCTGCACCGGCGGGATCGGCTGGGACGCCATGGCGGCCGTACGGTGGTCCGTGCTCTCGGGCCGCGGGACGACCGACGGCGGGGTGGAGCCGACGAGCGGCACGAACGGCAGAGGTGACCGGGGGACCTTGGCGAGGGCGTCCGCGAAGGCCGCGGGAGAGTCGAACCGCTCCGGAGCGCCGTGGACGGGGAGGCCCAGCGACCGGCTGACGATCGCGTCGAGGTTGTGCGGGATGCCGGCGCGGACCTGGGCGGGCGTGAGCGGGCGGCCGTCGGCCCCGGTGGGCGCGGGCGGCAGGATGGTGCCCTCTCCGCCCGGCCAGTGGCCGGTGAGCGCGGCGTAGAGCATGGCGCCGAGCCCCTGGACGTCGTCCAGCGCCGGAGTGTCGGAGTTCGCGCCGGACAGGACGGCCTCGACGCCGAGACCCGTGATTTTGACGGTGCCGCCGCTGGTCCAGACGAGGTTGTGCGGGGTCAGGCAGAGGTGGGCCAGGCCGGCGGCGTGCGCGGAGGTCAGCGCCTCGCCCGCCTCGAGCAGGAAGGCCGCAGCACGGTCGGCCGCCATCGGTCCCTGGGCTAGGAGATCTTCGAGGGTCTCCCCGGTGACCCACTCGCTGACGACATAGGCGCGCTCGCCGCTGTCGTCGGCGTCGAAGACCTGGGTGAGACGCGGGTCGGTGAGCCGGCTCGCGGCGCGGGCCGCGGTCACCACGTCGTTCACCCGGGGGAAGCCCGGGGCGAACGTGAGCACGGCGACGGAACGGGCGAGGATCTCGTCCGTTGCCTTCCAGAATGTGGAACCACCCGCTTCGCTTACGCGGTCGTCCAAGCGGTATCGACCGGCGAGGCGGGTTCCAGGTTCGATGACGGACGTGCTCAACGCGGCGTCCGGCGTAGGTGGTCGCATCCCATATTCAGTGCCGTGGCTCCCTTGCGCCTTCGACCCTCCCTCACTCCTGCGGAGGCAGAGGAAGACTTCATCACATTCCCGCCCGATGGTAGGACGCTCGAGGAGCGTCGTTGGATTACTACCCGGCGCGAGTCGCGCTCTCCCACCTTACGGGCAGCGCATCCTAACTCGCCCCACGACCGGGCAATCTGGCCATCACGGTTCGCTGCAGTGTCTCCACCTCTGGGACCCGCAAAATGCGTGCGACCAGCGCATACAGGACCACCGCTCCTCCTCCACCGATCACGAGTGTGCCCAGCGACGAGATCGCGTGGTAGTAGAAGAACTTGAAGGACGCCAGGTGCACCCCGAACGCGAACGCGAACGCCGGGATGGTCGCGATCGCGATTTTCAGGTGCGACGTGACGATCTGGCGGGTGCCCAGCCCGTTCAGGCGACGGCGCAGGATCAGGGCGGCCACGACGCAGCCGAACGTCCAGGAGATGCCCAGGGCGATCGAGATGCCCTCCACGATCTTGTCCGTGGGCAGCGTGTAGTAGCCGACCAGCCCGAGGCTGATGCTGATCGCGACGTTGAAGATCGCCATGATGGCGGGCGTCCGTGTGTCGGCGAGCGCGTAGAAGACTCGTAGCAGCAACTGGTAGATGGCGAACGGCACCAGCGCGAACGTGAACGCCTGCAGCACGTTGGCGATCATGAGCGCGTCCGAGACGTGAGTGGCGCCGTGCGCGAAGAACAACGTGGTCATCTCGGGCGCCAGCGCGAACAGCAGCGCGGCGGACGGGACGATGACCACCGACGACAGGTTCAGCGCGGAGGACATGTTCTCTCGGACCAGGTCGTACCGCCGGTCGGAGGCGTGCCGGCTCATCTGCGGCAGCAGCGCCGTGACCACCGAGACGCCGACGATCGCCCATGGCAGCTGGAACAGCAGGTACGCGTTGGTCCACGGCGTGAGCCCGACGCCGTACCGGATGCCCTCGCGTGCGCCCCGGTCACCGGCACCGTTGGCGATGTTGGTGTTGACGACGAAGCCGACCTGCTGGATCGCGACGTACAGCAGCGTCCACAGTGCCATGCCACCGACCGGCGCGAGCTCCTCACGGCGGAAGTCGAACCGCGGCCGGTACCGGAATCCGACCTTGCGCAGGGACGGCCACATGGCGATCGTTTGGATCACGATGCCGAGCGTGGTGCCGCCCGCGAGCAGGATGATCTCGGTGTGCGTGATGTTCGCCGGGTTGACTCCCGGACCGGCCATGAAAAGGAACGCGACGCCGACCGCGATCACGACGATGTTGTTGAGCACCGGCGTCCACATGGGCGCGGCGAAGCTGCCGCGCGCGTTGAGGGACGCGCCGGCCAGCGCGCCGACGCCGTAGAAGAAGATCTGCGGCAGGAAGAAGAGCGCGAAGATGACGGCCAGGTCGTGCTTCTGTTTGCTGTACGAGCCGGCGTACAGGTCGACCAGCAGCGGCGCGCACAGCATCGCGATCGCGGTCAGGGCCAGCAGCGCGCCGAGTACGAGCGTCAGCAGCCGCGCCTCGTACTCCTCGCCGTACTTGCGGTCCTTCTCCAGCGCGCGGACCAGCATCGGCACGTGCACGGCGGTGAGCACGCCGCCGAGGAGCAGGTCGTAGATGACGTTGGGGAAGGTGTTCGCGGTGTTGTAGACGTCGCCGAGCGCAAGAGTGCCCATGGCCATGACGAGCACCGCGGTGCGGAGGAAACCGGTGAGACGGGAGGCGATGGTGCCCAGGGCCATGACGGCGCTGGACTTGAGCAGCCCGCTCACCCGGCCGCGGCCGGGCTCCTCGCTGGGTTCCTCGAGGGAGATCGCCGGGAGATCGGTCGCCGTCACGGCGACCTCGGGATTGGGTTCGGCCTCAGCCACCGGTCGTATCCTCCGCTTCCTCACCTCGACGCCGGATCACGCGATATCCGACGCCGACGAAGAGTACGGCAAGTGAGATGCCGGTGATGAGCAGCGCGGTCTGCGCGTAGGCGGTCGCGCGGATCTGGAGCATGAGCGGCTGGGTGATCGGCTCGCCGTCGGGGCCCAGGAGATCGATGTTGACGTAGGCGGGGCCGTTGGCGGCGGCCTTCATGTACAGATTGACGGTCTCCTTGTGGCCGGCTTCGAGCGTGATCTCGCTCTGCTTCGGCCCGGGGCCTTCGACGCGGAGCCTGGCGGCGTTCTGCGAAGTGGCGCGCAGCCGTATCTTGACCGTGCCGTGTTCGAGCTCGTTGGAGACCGTGATCGGCACCTGCCCGGACTTGCCGGCCAGGTCGAGGCTGGGTTTGAGCACCTTGATCTTGCTTTGGGCGCTGCGCAGCTCGTTGTCCAGGGTCTGCCGCAGCTTCGACCCGGCCCGGGTCTGGTCGTTCCAGGCCGAGGACTCGAGCCGCGACACGCCGAGCGTGAACCCGCTGGTCGGCGGCTCGAAGACGCTGGTGAACCGCCCCACGTTCACGCTGAGGTCCTTCACCTGCCCCAGGTAGCGCTTCGAGAGCCCGTTCTGGCTCTTCTGCGGCTGGAAGGTCCGCGGCTGCGCCGGCTGCCGCTCGACCTGGCTCAGGGGGATCTCCTGCATCCAGGGCGCATGGGCGGAGAACTTCAACAGGTCACCGGCGAAGGTGGGGCCCGGGTCCCAGCGGCGTGGCGGCACGATCACCACGGTGCGGGAGATGGCCGGCCGCTCGCTGGTGACCATGGCGGTCTCGGCGAGGAAGCGCTGCTCGGCCAGGGCGACTCCGCCCGGCTCGTCGGTTTCGGTCGCGAGGACCTTGTTGATCGTGTCGTCGTATGCGACGAGCTTGACGTTCTGCCCGCCGACCTTTTTCTTGGCGAGGGGGTCGGCGGTGTAGCGCTGTTCCTGGTGAGGCAGGACGGTGCTGTTCAGTAGGATCGTCCGGGCGCCCGCATTGACGAGGTTGTTGAGGGTCTGCTGGTCGGCGAGGCCGTCCGGAGGGACCGCCACCGATGTGCTCTCCATGGGCAGCTTGGCCCGCGTCAGCGCCTGGGACACCGCGCCGGTGGCCGCCTTGATGTGCGAGGACATCCGGGCCCGGGAGAGGGCCATGACGTCGGGGTCGGCGTACGGCGTGGCGATGACGCGCTTGTTGCCGGCGAGCGCCTGCTTCAGGCTGGTCAGCCAGGAGTTCGCGGCGACGCTCTGCGGCTGGTGCGCGGTGCCCTTGGCGGTTTTGATGGCGTAGCCGTCCTTGCCCGCCATGGCCGCGGCGTCGTCCGCCAGCCCAGGGTCGACGAGCCAGCTGACCTTCGAGCGAGCGGCCACGGTGACCAGGTCGGAGAGCCGTCCTCCGGAGTTGAGCATGCGCTCGAGCTTGTCGTCGACGAAGGTCGAGTCGTCGGCGCGGTGCGGCTGGTCGACCACCGGCCAGACCCACGAGACCTTGGTCTTGGCGCCGAACGTGCCCTTCGGGAAGTAGGTGATCACCGTGCGCTGCCGGCCGACGACCACCCCGGCGCTGAGAACCTCGACGGAGATCGGGTAGACGCCGAATTTGATGAGGCCCATCTTGCTGACGGGCATCTTCAGCAGCCAGGGCTGCTGGCCACCCGGCTGCACCGCGCCGGGCACCACCTGGGTCACCCCGACTCCGACCGGATCGTTGAGCTTTCCGTCGGAGTACGCCTGGAGCGCCCCGCGGCTCTGCACCGACGCTGTGGAGAAGCGCAGGCGCACCGACAGCCGCTGGTACGCGCTGTCGGACTGGTTCTGCAGCACCCCGCTCAGTTTGAGCGTCTGCGACGGCCGTACGAGGTAATTAGGGGCCACGGAGCCGATGACGACGCCGATGGGCAGTTTCCCAGTGGGCTGCCTCTCCCGGGAGGCCCGGGTGGCACCCAGCCCGCCGGAGGATCGCGTGGTGCGCGCGGCGTGGCTGGAGGAGATCGTGCCGTGATGCGGGTGCGGGGTCGCGGCGAGCGCCGGCCCGCCGGTCAGCACCAGTGGGACCACGAGGGCGAGCGCCCGCTTCATGCGGCGCCCGTGAGCAGTTCGGGCACCTTGGCGACCAGCGCCTTCTCGTCGGCGTGGGCGAGCCGCCCGGCCACCTCGTCGAGGGGCACCCAGGCGACCTCGGCGACCTCCGCGTCGCAGTCGGACAGATCCCCTCCTACGGCGACGAGCAGGTGGTGGTGCACGGTCTTGTGCACGCGTCTCCGGTCGGCGGAGAACCAGTAGTCGACGGTGCCGAGTGGGGCGATGATCCGGCCGCGGATGCCGGTCTCTTCCTCGACCTCGCGCACGGCCGCCTCCTCGATCGTCTCGTCGGCCTCGACATGCCCTTTCGGCAGCGACCACAGGAGCCGGCCGTCACGGTCGTATCTGGCGATCAACGCGGCCCGCGGGGAGGCCGTCAGGTCGACGACCAGACCGCCCGCCGACGTCTCCTCATGGTGACGGCCCGGCGGGCCGGCGGGCCGACGACGACTCGGTCTGCGCGAGCGGGACACGGCCGCAATCGTAGTAGCCACGCGTACGTTCTCGGTCAGTGATCCGTTGGACGCGGGGCATCTGGGGCGTGTGTGCAGGGGATCGGCGTCGGCTTTGCGTCACAGAGCGCGAACAGGTCCAGGGTGTGGATTCCGAGGGCCGTCCAGGCCTCGCCCGTGGTCGTGTAGACGATGTCGTCGACGCAGGCGGCCTGCTGGTCCACGAACATGGTCATGCCGGCCGGGAGGAGCAGGGGCGCGACCAGGTCGGCCGCGTAGTCGGTGACCTCGTTGACCAGGTCGGCCGGGGCGGGACGCACCTCCGACACGCCGAGGGCGTCGGCGATGACCTCCGGCGTGGGCCGGGCACCCGCCGTGACGATCACCGCGACGAGGTGGTGACCTTCTGTGTACGCGCGGTGCGGTTCGTGCGCAAGATACACGCGCGTGCACAGGCAGCGGAACGGCGGCAGGCCGAGCACCTCAGGAAGATCGTCCGCGCCGCTGATGTGCTTGGGCAGGCGTACGATCTCGTGGGCCGTCTGGCGCTCGAGCAAGAGCCGATGGATGGAGAGTGCGTCCTTCATCGTGGTCTCCGTGCCTTGTTCAGGCAATTTACCCGGATTTCGTGGCATTAGCGGATCACGGAAGTGGTGATTCGCGTTTTGCCCGCCACGTGCGAGGACCTACTCTCGATTGCCGTGCCGAACGACCACGACGTGACCTCCGACCACCAGGTAGCAGTCAGCGATCTGCTACGGTGCGTGACACCCCTCGCCGACGAGATCGGCCGACGTTTCGCGGCCGCCGGCCACGAACTCGCCCTCGTCGGCGGTCCCGTGCGGGACGCCCTCCTCGGCCGTCCGGTGAATGACATCGACTTCGCCACCGACGCTCACCCGGACCGCGTCCTGGAGATCGTCAAGGGCTGGGCGGACGCCGTCTGGACGATCGGCATCGAGTACGGCACGATCGGGCTGCGCAAGGGCGACCTCCAGCTCGAGATCACCACGTACCGGAGCGAGTCGTACGACCGCGACTCGCGCAAGCCCGAGGTGACGTACGGCACCTCCCTCGAAGGCGACCTCGCCCGCCGCGACTTCGCGGTCAACGCCATGGCGGCCCGCCTGCCCGGCCACGAGTTCGTGGATCCCTTCGGCGGCCTGCACGACCTGAAGCTCAAGGTCATCCGGACCCCCGGGCGCCCCGAGGACTCCTTCGGCGACGACCCGCTGCGGATGCTGCGCGCCGCGCGGTTCGCCGCGCAGCTCGGATTCAGCGTCGCCCCCGAGACCGTCGCCGCCATGAAGGCCATGGCCGACCGCATCGAGATCGTGTCGGCCGAGCGGATCCGCGACGAACTGTCCAAGCTGCTGCTGGGCGCGCACCCCCGTACCGGCATCGCGCTGCTCGTCGACACCGGCCTGGCCGAGCGGGTGCTGCCCGACGTCCCGAAGCTCAAACTCGAGATCGACGAGCACCACCGGCACAAGGACGTCTACGAGCACTCGCTGATCGTGCTCGAGCAGGCGATCGCCCAAGAGGAGGACGGCCCGGACCTCGTCCTGCGCCTGGCCGCCCTGCTGCACGACATCGGCAAGCCGAAGACCCGCTCCTTCGTCGACGGCGGCCGCGTCACCTTCCACCACCACGAGGTCGTGGGCGCGTCGATGACCAAGAGCCGCCTCACCGCGCTGCGGTACCCCAAGGACGTCGTCGCCGACGTCTCCCGCCTCGTCGAGCTGCACCTGCGCTTCCACGGGTACGGCACGGGCGAGTGGACCGACGCGGCGGTGCGCCGCTACGTCCGCGACGCCGGGCACCTGCTGCCCCGCCTCCACAAGCTCACCCGCGCCGACTGCACGACCCGCAACCGGCGCAAGGCCGCCGCGCTGGCCCGCACGTACGACCAGCTCGAGGAGCGGATCGCCCGGCTGCAGCAGGAGGAGGAGCTCGCCAAGATCCGTCCCGAGCTGGACGGCAACGAGATCCAGCAGATCCTTGGCATCAAGCCCGGCCCGGCGGTCGGCAAGGCGTACAAGTTCCTGCTCGACGTGCGCCTGGACCGCGGCCCGATCGGCAAGGAGGCCGCCAGCGAGGCGCTTCGCGAGTGGGCACGCGAGCAGGAGCTGGGCTAGGGGAGCCGGAGATCCACCGGACGCTCCCGGGCTGATCGGGGATGCCATGATGGCGCATGGCCTCTGAGGAGCTGCTCGCGTTCGACCGGGAGCACATCTGGCATCCGTACGCCTCGATGTCCGCGACCACGCCGGTGCACCCCGTCGTGTCGGCCACGGGCGTACGCCTGACCCTCGCCGACGGCCGGGAGCTGATCGACGGGATGTCGTCGTGGTGGGCGGCGATCCACGGGTACGCCCACCCCGTCCTCGACGCGGCCGTCACCCGTCAGCTCGGCGCCATGGCCCACGTGATGTTCGGCGGCCTCACCCATCCCACCGCCGTCCGCCTCGCCGAGCTGCTGATCGACGCGACGCCGGAGCCGCTCACGAAGGTCTTCTTCGCCGACTCCGGATCGGTCTCGGTCGAGGTCGCGATCAAGATGGCCCTGCAGTACTGGCGGTCGCGCGGCCGTACGGACAAGACCCGGCTGTTCACCGTCCGCGGCGGGTACCACGGCGACACGTTCGGCGCGATGGCGGTCTGTGACCCGGTCGGCGGCATGCACCACCTGTTCACCGACCTGCTGCCGCGACACGTGTTCGCCCCTGTGCCGCCGGCCGCGCATGACCCGGCGTACGCCGCCGACCTCGAACGCCTCGTCGCCGCCCACGCCCACGAACTGGCCGCCATCATCGTCGAGCCGGTCGTCCAAGGGGCGGGCGGCATGCGGTTCTACGACCCGGCGTACGTGCGTCTGCTGCGCGACCTGGCCGACGAACACGACGTGCTGCTGATCCTCGACGAGATCGCCACCGGGTTCGGCCGGACCGGCGCCCTGTTCGCCTGCGAGCACGCCGGGGTGAGCCCGGACATCATGTGTGTCGGCAAGGCGCTGACCGGCGGCTACCTGACACTGGCCGCGACCCTCTGCACCGACCGGGTGGCCCGGGGGATCAGCGAGGGCGAGGCCGGCGTGCTCATGCACGGCCCGACGTACATGGCCAACCCGCTCGCCTGCGCGGTCGCCACCGCATCCCTCGAACTCCTCCGCGAGCGGGACTGGCAGGCCGAGGTCGCCGGGATCGAGAAGCTGCTCACGGCCGGCCTCGAACCCGCCCGAGACCTGCCGGGTGTCGCGGACGTCCGGGTGCTGGGCGCGATCGGCGTGATCGAGCTGACCGGCCCCGTCGACGTCGCCGCCGTCCAGGACACCGTCATGGCCCACGGCGTGTGGCTGCGGCCGTTCCGCAACCTGATCTACACGATGCCGCCCTACGTGACCTCAGAGGCCGACCTGGCACGCGTCACGACCGCGATGGTCACCGCCGCCCGGCAGCACGCCACGACCGGCTGACGAACCACTCACGGGACAGAGCCCGAGAAGGCGGCATAGCGGCGCGAGATCCGAAGGGCGGCGTGCTGGGGGTCAAGGCCGGGCGGCGGCAGAACCAGCGCCTCCGGGGCCGGCGGGTCGGCGCCGCTAGGCCAGGTTGCTATCGGCGGTGGCAACCCTCGACGCGTTTTTCATGGACAGCCAGTAGAGCAGTGCTGCCAGGGCGTAGCCGCCGCCGATGAGGGCGAGGACGCCGTAGGACTTGCCGTTGGCGGGGAGCAGGGCGGCGGCGACGGCGAAGCCGGCCACGTACAGGCCGTTGAAGAGCATGTCGTAGATGGAGAAGACCCGGCCGCGGAAGGCGTCGGCGATGGACGTCTGCACGATCGTGTCCACGCAGAGCTTCACGCCCTGGGAGACGAGCCCGAGCACGAAGGCGCCCAGGATGAACGGCAGCGGCGAGAACGGCGCCGCGAGGACCACCTCGGCGACGCCCGCGAACGCCAGTTGCATCGCGATCCAGGCCTCCTTGCGGATCCGCCCCGTGACAGCCGGGGTGATCACGGCGGCGAGGAAGTATCCGACGCCGGAGACGACGAGGACGACGGCGAACCCGCCGAGGCCGGCCTCCGCGCTGCTCGAGAAGTAGTTCCGGAACAGCAGCACCGTCATGATGGTCGCGATGCCGTAGAGGAAGCGGTGGGCGCCGATCGCGCCGAGGGCTGCGGCGGCCGGGCGCCGGTCCCGTACGTGCCGGGCGCCATCGAGCAGTCCGTTCAGCACCCGGCCGAGCGCCTCGCGGGTGTCGGTCCGCAGTTCGCTCTGGTCCGGGCCGAGCCGGTCGCGGCCCATGCGCGTGGCGACGAGCGCGGTGGCGACGTAGAGGACGGCGGCGGCGAGGAGGACACCGGCGGTGCCGCCTCGGCCGGCGCCGAACAGCACCCGCAGGACGTACCCCACTCCGGCGCCGGCGAAGGTCATCATCGTCCCGGAGGTCACCGACACGGCGTTGGCGGTGATGAGCTCGGCCGTTCCGACCACGCGGGGCAGTGCCGCCGACAGCGCGGACAGGAAGAACCGGTTGACGGCGAACACGATCAGCGCCGCGAGGAAGAACAACAGGCCGTCGTTGCCGCGCATCAGCAGCAGCGCGGTCGCCACCACGGCGACGGCGCGGATGAGCGGGGCGTGGACGAGGATCTGGCGGCGCCGCCACCGGTCGATGAAGACGCCGGCGAACGGGCCGAGCACGGAGTACGGCAGTAGCAGCACCGCGGCGGTGGCGGCCGCCTCGGTGGCACTGGCCTGTTGTTCCGGGGAGAAGAGGACGTAACCCGCGAGGCCCACCTGGAACACGCCGTCGGAGAGTTGCGAGATCACGCGGGTCGTGAACAGGCGGCGGAAGTCCTGACCCCGGATGACCAGGCGCAGGTCGGCGGCGTAGGACACCGCCCAAGCCTAAGGCAGCGAAACGGCCGGTCGTCCCTGAGGGGACGACCGGCCGTTCCGGTGCTGCTTCGACGCGGCCGCTACTCGAGACGGACGCGCGGGTCGAGGAAGGAGTACACGACGTCGACGATGATGTTCGCGAGGACCACGAAGAACGACGCGATCAGCACGACGGCCATGATCACCGGCAGGTCGCCGGTGGTCAGTGAGCGTACGGTCAGCTGGCCGATGCCTTGCAGGCCGAACACGGTCTCGGTGACGAGCGTGCCGCCGATCAGGACGCCGATGTCCACGCCGAACTGGGTGAGCACCGGGGTCAGCGCGGAGCGCAGGCCGTGCCGGTAGATCACCTTGTTCTCCGGGAGGCCCTTCGCCCGCGCGGTGCGGATGTAGTCCTCACCGAGCACGTCGAGCAGCGAGCCCCGGGTCAGCCGAGTGTAGATCGCCGACTGCAGGAGGGCGAGCGTCAGCCACGGCAGCACCAGGTGCTGGAACCAGCTGACCGGGTTCTGCTGGATCGGGATATAGCCCGAGGCCGGGAAGATCTGGATCTTGTTGGCGAACAGGAACGCCAGCGTCAGCGCGACGACGAACGCGGGCATCGAGATGCCGACGAGGACCGCCGCGGTGATGCCGCGGTCGAGCAGCGTCCGCGCCTTGGTCGCGCTGAGCACCCCGGTGACGACGCCGGTGACGAGCCAGATGACCGCGGCACCGAGGATCAAGGACAGGCTGGCGGGCAGAGCGCTCTTGATCATGTCGGTGACCGGGCTCTGGGTGACGAAGGACTGCCCCAGGTCACCCTTCAGCAGGCGCGTCAGGAAGCGCCAGTACTGCACGGTCAGGGGCTGGTCGAGGCTGAGCTTGTGGCGCACCAGGGCGAGCGTGTCCGCCGTCGCCGACTTGCCGGCGAAGCGGGCGGCTGGGTCCTTCGAGGTGGCGAAGAACAGCAGGAAGACGCCCAGGGTGACGATCCACAGCACCACGACACCGAAGACGATCCGCCGGATCAGGAAACGAAGCATGTCGGTGGTCCCTTACTTCTTCTTTTTCCGGTTTTTCCGGCCGGCCTTCTGGGCCGCGAAGAGACGCTCGGAGCGCGGGTCCAGGGCGTCGCGGACGGCGTCGCCGAGGATGTTGAACGCCAGCGTCGTGATCAGCAGGAAGGCGGCGGGCACGAACAGCGTCCACCAGGCGACCTGGTACGTCTCGGTGGCGTCGCTGAGCATGTTGCCCCAGCTCGACGTACGGGGGTCGATGCCGGCTCCCAGGAACGAGAGCGTCGCCTCGAAGACGATCGCGACCGGAATCGTCATCGTGGCCAGCACGATCAGCGGGGCGAGCAGGTTCGGGATCACGTCGATGAAGATGATCCGCATGTTGCTCGCGCCGAGAGACCGTGCCGCCTCGACGAACTCCCGTTGCTTGATCGAGATGACCTGGCCGCGCACGATCCGGCCGATGGAGGCCCACGAGAAGAAGGTGATGACGAAGATCGTCAGCGGCGTGCTGGCCCCGAACGCCGCCGCCAGGGCGATGGCGAACAGCAGGTACGGGAACGACAGCGTCACGTCCATGAAGCGGGCCAGGACCGTGTCGACGACACCGCCGAAGTAGCCCGCCACCGAGCCGACGACGACACCGAGGATGGTGGCCGCGGCAGTGGAGACCAGGCCGACGATGAGGGAGATGCGCGCGCCGTACACGGCCCGGACGAGCAGGTCACGCCCGAGACGGTCGGTGCCGAGCGGGTGATGCCCGTTGGGGCCGACTGGCAGGCCGTCCACGGTGACGCCGAGTTTCCGGTCGCCGAACGCGGGGGCATACCCGATCCACTTGGAGATCAGCGGGGCGACCAACGCCATGACGACGAGCAGGACGATGATCACGAGGGATATCATCGCCGCCTTGTCGCGGCGTAGTCGGGCCCAGGCGAGCTGCCACGGGCTGCGACCCTCGATGCGACCGGTCGGCTGTGCTTCTCCCGCGGCCGGAAGCGATGCGTCGGCTTCGAGATCAGTGAGGCTCATTGTCGTCGCCTATGCACTCGGGAGCGTGGGCTCGGTGGACAGCTGCTCGATCCCCGCGGTCTCACGGGCGAGGTGCTCCCCGGCCTCGACCGGGAAGTGACACGCGGTGAGGTGATCGGCGGGATCGCCCGCACGCGCGATGAGCTCGGGGACGTCCCCGACGCACGCCTCCTGCGCCTTGGGGCAGCGCGGGTGGAACCGGCAGCCGGACGGCGGCTTGATCGGCGACGGGACGTCGCCGATGAGGACGATGCGGTCCCGCCGCTCGGCGGCGTCCGGGTCGGCCACCGACGCGGCCGACAGCAGCGCGTTGGTGTACGGGTGCCGGGGGCGCTCGTACAGCTCCTCACCGTCCGCCTCCTCAGCGATCTTGCCGAGGTACATCACGGCGACCCGGTTGGACACGTAACGGACCACCGACAGGTCGTGGGCGATGAAGATGTAGGTGAGGCCGAGCTCGTCCTGCAGGTCCTTCAGCAGGTTGATGACCTGCGCCTGGATCGACACGTCGAGCGCCGAGACCGGCTCGTCGCAGACGATGAGCTTGGGCTTGAGCGCAAGGGCACGTGCGACGCCGATACGCTGCCGCTGCCCGCCGGAGAACTCCGCGGGGAACCGGTTGTAGTGCTCGGGGTTGAGACCCACGAGCTCCATCAGCTCCTGCACCCGCCGCTTCCGCTCGGCGCCGGAGGCGGTGCCGTGGATGTCGAACGGGTCGCCGATGATCGAGCCCACCCGGCGGCGCGGGTTCAGCGAGCCGTACGGGTCCTGGAAGATCATCTGCACGTCGCGCCGGAACGCCTTGTTCGGCGACGTGCCGATGTCCTGGCCTTCGAAGAGGATGCGGCCCTTCGTGATCGGGTGCAGCCCGGTGATGCACCGGGCCAGCGTCGACTTGCCGCAGCCGCTCTCACCGACGATGCCCAGCGTCTCCCCGCGCCGTACCTCCAGGTCGACACCGTCGACCGCGTGAACGCGGCCGACCTCCCTCTTGAAGAAGACCCCCTGCTTGATGGGGAAGTGCTTGTAGACGCCTTCGAGCTTGACGAGGGCGTCACCGCTCTCGCTCACTGTGCCTCCACGCCCTGGGTGGTGATGTTGGCCGCCGTGGTACGTCCCGTCGCGACCGCCTGCCGGCGAAGCTCCTCCGCCTCGGGCTTCAGCCCCGTGGCCTCGATGGGCAGCCAGCACGCGGACCGGTGGTTCGGATCGGTGCCGCCGTCCGCGTCGAGCACCGGCCTCAGCTGCGGCTCATCCGTGACGCAGCGGTCCATGATGTACGCGCAGCGAGGATGGAACGTGCAGCCAGTCGGGGGGTTGATGAGGGAGGGCGGCTGACCCGGAATCGGCTTGAGCCGGTCCTTCGCTCCGCTGGAGCCGGGGATCGACTCGAGCAGCCCCTTGGTGTACGGGTGGTGCGGCCGGTAGTAGAGCGTGCGCCGATCGGCGAACTCCACGGGCTTTCCGCCGTACATCACCAGCACGTCATCGGCGAGGTCGGCGATCACCCCCAGGTCGTGCGTGATCATGATCAGCGCGCTGTCGAACTCCCGCTGCAGGCGCAGCATGAGGTCGAGGATCTGCGCCTGGACGGTCGCGTCCAGCGCGGTCGTCGGCTCATCGGCGACGATCAGCTTGGGATTCAGTGCGAGCGCCATCGCGATCATCGCGCGCTGCCGCATACCGCCGGAGAACTGGTGCGGGTAGTCGTCCACCCGCCGGTCCGGCTGCGGAATGCCCACCATGCCGAGGAGGTCGACCGCCCGCTTGCGGGCCTGTGCCTTCGTGACCTCGGGCTCGTGGTTCCGGATCATCTCGACGATCTGCCGACCCACCTTGTACAGCGGGTGCAGGCTGGACAGCGGATCCTGGAAGATCACCGCGATCTCCTTGCCGCGGATCCGCCGGAGCTGCTCATCGCTCATGGTCAAGAGATCTTGACCTTCGAACAGAGCCTGTCCTTCGATCCGTGCGCCGGCCGTGAGCCCGAGGAGCGTCTGGGTGGACACGCTTTTACCTGAGCCGGACTCGCCGACGATGCCGAGGGTTTGCCCCCGGTCAACACTGAACGACACCCCACGGACGGCTTTGACCACTCCGTCGGAGGTATCGAAGGAGACCTTTAGGTCATGGACCTCGAGAAGGCTCATGTCCTCCCCTTCGAGAACTGGTTAGAGAGCAGAGCCACAGCATGTTTACCTGATGAGAACGGTCTCGGCGACATCGACCGAGGCCAGGATGCCAGGCGATCTGCGCGGGGATGTGCATGTGACGCGGCCGGGCACCGGAATCCGGGGCCCGGCCGCGTCGCGTGGCAGTGGTGGGGGTCAGCTACCGCTCAGCCACAGGTTCGTGAAGTCGAACTGCTGCGCGATCGGGAGCCAGGTGGCGCCCTTGACCTTCGAGGAGTGGTACCACGGGGTCTTCTGCGCCATGAAGGGCACGATCGCCGCGTCCTTCATGATCTGCTGGTCGGCCTGGTGCCAGAAGCCGGCGGCCTCGTCCACGGTCTTGGCCTCGAGCGCCTTGTCGATCAGGCCGTTGGTGACCGGGCTGTTGTAACCACCGTAGTTGGAGGTGCCGTCGGCCCAGTTGCGACCGTCGAACAGCGGCGAGATGACCGCACGGCCGTTGTTGCCGAACCAGTCCGGCACCCAGCCGGGAGCGGCGACGTCCCACTTGCCGGCGAGGGTGTTGTCGGTCTTCTGCAGGAACTGCGAGTAGAAATCCGCCTGGGGCACCGGCACACCGGTGACGGTGATGCCGCACGCCTGGAGGTCCTGCGCGTAGCTCTGGAAGATCGCCGGGTGGTTACCCGCCTGCCGGTACGCGGCCTTGATCTTGAGCCCGTTCGGGTAGCCGGCGTCCGACAGCATCTGCTTGCACTTGGCCGGGTCGCCCTGGCTGCCGTTGGTCGGGTACAGGTTGTAGTCCTGGTAGCCGACGCTGTCCGGCGGGATCACGGTGTTCAGCGGAGTGTTGTACTTCGGACCGCCGTAGACCTTCGCCAGCGAGACCTTGTTGATCGCGTACTCGATGGCCTGCCGAACCTTGAGGTTCTGCATGGCCTTCTTCTCGTTCGGGCTCTTCAGGTTGAAGACCAGGTACGGGTTCGAGATGGGCGGGCCGTTGACCGTCAGGTTCGGGTCGTTCTTCGTGGCCAGGCGGCCGAGCGCGGACGCGGGCACCGGCTGGTCGAGCGAGATGTCGGCCGAGCCACCCTCGAGCTGCTGCTGAACCGCCTCGGGCGAGCCCTGGCCCTCGGTGACCGTGATCCGGTCCACCCACTGGTTGTGGAGCGGGTCCGAGTCCTTCTTCCAGTTCGGGTTCTTGTCCAGGGTGATGGACTTGTTCGGGTCGTACGCGGTGATCTGGTACGGCCCGGCCGAGACGAGGTGCTTGAACTGGTCCGTGCTGCCCGGCACGTACTGGTAGTACTCGACCGGCACCGCCGACGCGAACGTCATGCCCAGCAGGCTGATGAAGTCAGAGGCGGGCTTCGTCAACTCGAACTGGATCGTGTAATTGTCCAGCGCCTTGACACCCGAGATCTCGTGACCGTTCTCGTAGTCGGCCATCCCCTTGGGGTCCTGCTGGAGCTTCTTGTTCTTCAGGTAGGGGTCACAGTAGGACTGCATCCCCTTGATGTTCGGCACGTAGTAGTTCGGCGCGCCGACCGGCGAAGCCGGGTTGCACATGTGCTTGAAAGCGCGGACGAAGTCGCCGGCCACCATCTCACGCGGCGTGCTGGTGTTCCACATGACACCGTGCCGCAGCTGGATCTTGTAGGTCAGGCCGTCCTTGCTGATGCCGCCGTTCTCCAGCGTCGGCATCGATGCGGCGACGTCGGGCACCGGGGTCGAGGCCGCCTTCGGGTCCTTCGACGCCGGGTATGCGAAGAGCTGCCGCGAATAGGTCCGCTGGAGGGCGCTCGATGCGGTGCTGTAGGCGCTCGTCGGGTCCAGGTTGTCCTGGCCGCCGGCGCCGATGATTCTGAGTGTGCCCCCCTTCTTCGGCTTGCCATCGTCCGAACCGCTGCTGCCGCCCGAACCCCCGCCACAGGCTGCGAGGGCCAGGGCAAGGGTGCCGATCGCGGCGGCAGCTGTCAGCCCTGACTTCCTGCCAATCATGTACGCCCTCCATCCGGCCAGTTCCGGCCGTCTTGCATCGCGTTGAGATGCACCAGGTCATGGCGCGTCCAAGGTGGAAGAACACCGTGAGTTACGGCTTCTGTCCAGCTCGGCCCGGTAACGAGTGGTACCAGTTACTCAACCGTTGAGATCGCGCAATAAGCTTGTTATTGCTGATGAGCCCACTGTGAGACGAACAGTGCTCTGCGTGTTCACCGGGTTGAACGGCACGGTGGCGGGTGTCTTCGCCCGACTCTGCGCACAGCGCCTTCTCTCCCCTTGACACGGTGAACCCTGCCCGGCCCCGTCGGCCGTCAAGCCGGGCCCCGACACGGTCGGTGTCCGGCCGTGGTCCAGAGTATGGGCACAGGTCAGGTGGCCGGAACCCGGGGTTACGCCCTGTTCTGCCGAAACGGTCGCCGCACACGCGCAGGGCCCGTACACCGTGCGTGGTGTACGGGCCCTGCGCTACTCGGATGACGTTCCGTCAGGAGCGCCTACCTTCTTACCTCTCGACCTCACCGCGGATGAACGCCTCGACGGCGTCGCGGGCCTGGTCGTCGCTGTACTGGACCGGCGGGGACTTCATGAAGTAGGAGCTCGCCGACAGGAGCGGGCCGCCGATGCCGCGGTCCTTGGCGATCTTGGCGGCGCGGACCGCGTCGATGATGACGCCCGCGGAGTTCGGCGAGTCCCAGACCTCGAGCTTGTACTCGAGGTTCAGCGGGGTGTCACCGAAGGACTTGCCCTCCAGGCGGACGTACGCCCACTTGCGGTCGTCGAGCCACGGCACGTGGTCGGACGGGCCGATGTGCACGTCGGCCTTTGCCATCTCGTGCGGGATCTGCGAGGTGACCGACTGGGTCTTGGAGATCTTCTTCGACTGGAGGCGCTTGCGCTCCAGCATGTTCATGAAGTCCATGTTGCCGCCGAAGTTGAGCTGGTACGTGCGCAGCAGCTCGACCCCGCGGTCCTCGAACAGCTTGGCCATCACGCGGTGGGTGATGGTGGCGCCGACCTGGGACTTGATGTCGTCACCGACGATCGGGATCCCCGCGTCGGTGAACTTCTGGGCCCACTCCGGGTTGCTGGCGATGAAGACCGGCAGCGCGTTCACGAAGGCCACGCCGGCGTCGAGGCAGCACTGCGCGTAGAAGCGGTCCGCCTCCTCCGAGCCCACCGGCAGGTAGGACACGAGCACGTCGGCCTGGGTGTCCTTGAGGATCTGGACGACGTCGACCGGCTTCTCGTCGGACTCGT
The DNA here is from genome assembly GCF_040655075.1 of Actinoallomurus sp. NPDC050550. Lineage (NCBI taxonomy): Bacteria > Bacillati > Actinomycetota > Actinomycetes > Streptosporangiales > Thermomonosporaceae > Actinoallomurus > Actinoallomurus sp. NPDC050550. The sequence continues at coordinate 204,468 of NZ_JBFAJC010000006.1, forward strand.
CGACGATCTCGCGGTAGTACTCGCCGAGACCGTCGAAGGTGTGACCGCGCTGCACCGTGATGCCGGACGGCGGCACGTCGCAGATCTTGATTGTGTTGTTCTCGCTGGCGACGATGGCCTCGGACAGGTCACGGCCGACCTTCTTGGCATCGACGTCGAAGGCGGCGACGAACTCCAGGTCACCGACGTGGTAGTCGCCGAACTGAACGTGCATCAGACCAGGGACCCGAGTCTCGGGCGAGGCGTCCTTGTAGTACTCGACTCCCTGGACGAGCGAGCTCGCGCAGTTGCCGACACCAACGATGGCTACGCGCACTGAACCCATCCGGATGCTCCTTTGCTCTCTTTGCGGGGGGACGCCTAGCGCCCTCAGCCGTTGCTCTCATCTGCTTGCTGTGCGCGCTCGCGCCCGATCAGCTCGTTGAGCCAGCGGACTTCGCGCTCGACCGACTCCAACCCGTGCTGCTGGAGTTCGAGCGTGTAGTTGTCGACACGCTCCCTCGTACGGGCCAGCGCGGTCCGTACGCTCTCCAGCCGCTCCTCGAGCCGGCTGCGCCGACCCTCGAGGATCCGCAGCCGTACATCGGCGCGCGTCTGGGCGAAGAAGGCGAAATGCACTCCGAACCCCTCGTCCTCCCAGGACGCCGGGCCGGCCTCGGACAGAAGCTCCTGAAGGCGCTCCTTACCTTCGGCCGTGAGCTTGTAGACGATCTTCGAGCGCCGGGTGCCACCCGGACGTACCGCGACGGGCTCCTCGTCGTCCTCTGTGATCAGCCCCTGCTCGAGCAATGCCTTGAGGCAGGGGTAGAGAGTGCCGTATGAGAACGCGCGGAACATGCCGAGCAGGGTGTTCAGCCGCTTGCGCAGCTCGTACCCGTGCATGGGGGACTCGTGAAGCAGCCCGAGCACGGCGAGCTCCAGCACGCCGGCCTTGCTTCTCATAGTCCCTCCAACTCGACCGCTCGATTCGATGTATCGAGCGAATGTATCGACTCGATACATCAGGACGATACGTGGCCTTGGGAAGCCTGGCAAGCGGGGGTCCGGCGAAGGGTCGGAAGGGGGTCGTGTTCGGGCAAGACGCACGTACGGTGCCTGGAATGTCACGGATCGGGGATTGCAGGCCGTCGTAGTCTGCTGACATGTGGTCCCAGCGACTGGTCGTCGACTACGGGCTCGCCCGGCGGGCCACGCTGTCCGAGCTGTCATCAGGCGGCCTGACCGTTGCGGACGCCTGCGATGCGCACCCCTATCTCCTGCGTGCGGCGAAGTATCATGGCGAGCCCACTGATCAGGCATGTCCCGTCTGCCGGAAGGAGCGGCTCACCCATGTCACATACGTCTACGGCGACGAGCTGGGCCGGTACGCGGGACGCGTCAAGGCGACGGATGAGCTCCAGGAGATGGCCCGGGAATTCGGTGAATTCCGGGTCTATGTGGTGGAAGTATGTCAAGGTTGTGCCTGGAACTATCTGACGCTGTCCTACGTCCTTGGGCATGGAGACACAGCTCCTGACCAGGGAAAAAGCGTCCGAGAGTAGCCACGCGACTGCGTCGCGTGCCCGGCAGGCGGTCCCCGCTCACTTGCCTACGCAGTACTGTCGGACGGATTGAAAAAGCCGTACCCCAGTGAACGAGGTCGCGTGAGTTACAGCAGCGATTACGGGCCAGAGTACGGTCGATCGGGGTCTGCCGGACCTGCCCCGACCCGGCCGCAGCCGCAGGTTGGCGGGTCAAACCTTCCCGCACTCCCCACTGGTACACGCCCCGGCGGCCCCAGCCGGCCGGGCGGCCCCGGTGGCCCGGGCGGACCCGGAGGATCAGGCGGCGGTGGCGGCCCAGGTCGCCGGCGACCCGGGGGCGGCGGTGATGGCACGCGTCGCGGCAAGAAGGGCAAGAAGGCCGGCTGGCGCCGCCTCCTGTCGTGGAAGCTGTGGCTCGCCGTCGGCGGCATCGGCACCCTCGCGATGATCTGCGGGGTGGGTGTCGCCTACGCGATGACACCGGTGCCCAAGGTGAACAGCTCCACCCTGGATCAGGGCACGACGATCTACTACAGCGACGGGAAGACCGTGCTCGGCGTGATGGGCACCTCGCGCCGGATCGTCACGCTCGGCCAGATGTCGTCGAGCATCAAGAACGCGGTGCTCGCGGCCGAGGACCGGAAGTTCTACCACGAGGCGGCCATCTCCCCGACGGGCATCGGCCGCGCGGTGATCAACAACCTCTCCGGCGGCGACACGCAGGGCGGCTCGACGATCACGCAGCAGTACGTGAAGAACGCCTACCTGAACCAGGAGCGCACCTTCACGCGAAAGTTCAAAGAGCTGTTCGTCTCGATCAAGATCGGAAAGCAGAAGACCAAGGACCAGATCCTTCAGGACTACCTCAACACGATCTGGTTCGGCAACGGCGCGAACGGCATCGAAGCGGCAGCCAAGGTGTACTACAACACCAAGGCCCAGGACCTGACGGTCCCCCAGGCGGCGATGCTGGCCGCCAACGTCAAGTGGCCGGGACACTACGACCCGAGTAGCTCGGGACCGCGGCTCCAGGACACGATCGCCCGCTACAACTGGGTGCTCGACGGCGAGGTCAAGATGGGAGTGCTCCCCCAGGCCGAAGCCGCCAAGTACATGAACCACCCGCCGAAGTTCAAGATACGGAAGGCCACGAGCGGCGGCGGCGACAAACAGAAGGAATACCTGCTGGAGCGAGTGCGGCAGTCACTGGCCTCCATGAAGATCGACCAGGCCAAGATCGAGACCGGTGGCCTGAAGGTCTACACGAGCTGGGACCCCGGTCTGCAGGAAAAGGCCGCGGCGGTGGTGAAGCAGAGGCTGCAGGGAATGCCCAGTGACACGCGCGTCGGCGTGGTCACGATCGACGCGAAGAACGGCGAGGTCAAGGCCGCGTACGGTGGCAAGGACTTCACCAAGCGAGCCGTGGACGACGCCTACTTCTCGACCGCGCAGATCGGCTCCTCGATCAAGCCGTTCGTCCTCGCCGCCGCGGTCAAAGAAGGCATCGGCATCAAGAGCATGATGAGCGCGAAGGGGCCCATCTGGGTCAACACCAGCGGCGACGTCGTGCCGCCCCACTCTCCGGCGTCCGCACAGTTCTCCAATGACGAGGGAAGCACCGACAAGGTCGTCGACCTGGTCGAGGCTACGGCCGAGTCCTACAACACGGTGTACGTGCCACTCGGTTTCAAGGCCAAGTGGCAGAACGTCTTCAAGACCGCCGAGGACGCCGGCCTTCCCAAGACGGCGCTGCAGCGTGGGCACCCGGGTGAGGGTGGTTTCTTCCTGGGCCAGTCGGACATGCGTCCGTTGGACCTGGCCACCGGATACACGACGCTTGCCAACGACGGGAAGTTCATCGTCCCGCACAGCATCCGCAAGGTCGTGGACTCCCAGCACAAGGTGATCATGGAGTCGAAGACGGACGGGCAGCAGGTGATCGACCAGGACGTCATCAAGGACGTCCAGTTCGCCATGCAGGCGGTCGTCAAGCGCGGTACCGGCGTGAACGCCCAGCTCGCGGGTCATGAGGTGGCCGGAAAGACCGGCACGACCAACGACAACATGTCTGCCTGGTTCTCCGGTTTCACGCCGCCGACCACGGGCTCCAAGCCGAAGCAGTACGTGACGACGGTCGGTATGTGGCGGTACGTCGATAAGGTCACCAAGGGCAAGCACAAGCACGACGGCTACTTCAAGAAGCTGCAGAACGTCGGCGGCTACGGCCACATCAACGGTGGAGACCTGCCCGCCAAGATCTGGCACGACTACATGAGCCAGGCGCTGGACGGCATGACGACCGGATCGTTCCCGCCGCCGGCGTACGCCGGCGACAAACAGCTGTTCGCCACGCCCAGCCCGACCGCGACGACGCCGACGCCGTCGCCGACGCCGACGTGTCAGGACGGCCAGATCCCGGAGATCGACCACTGCAAGCCGGGCAAGACGCAGGGGCCGGGCGGCCCGCCCAACCCGAAGTACTGCAAGCACCACCCGATGGACCCGAGGTGCGCCGGGAACGGGAACCAGAGCCCGACGCCCAACCCCACTGATACCTGCAAGAACTTCATGGGTTGCCCGTCGAACCCGGCGAATCCCGGCGGCCCGCCCAACGGCCAAGACCGGGCGGCGCGGCCCTTCAAGGAATAACCTGCAGTCATGCCGGAGTCACAACTGATCGATGGGGCCGGGGGAGCAGCGAGCTCTCCCGGCCCCGCCGGTATCCGTACGGGATTCCGGCAGGTGCTGCCCCTGCTCGTGTCCACGACCGCCGTCGTGTCGGTCCTGGGCTATCTGCAGAAGCTGCCGTGCAAGCAGGTGGGCTTCGACTTCATTCCGACGGTGCGCAACGCCTGCTACACCGACGTCTACCCGCTGTACTTCGGGCGGGGGCTGGCCGACGGGAAGATTCCGTACCTGGACAAGATCCCCGAGCCGGTGGAGTACCCGGTGCTCACGGGCGGCCTCATGCAGGCCGCGGCGACGCCGGCGCGCTGGCTGGGCGGCGATGCCGTCATCTCGCGCGGCATGTGGTTCTTCAACCTGACCGCCGTGGCGCTCGTACTCTGTGCGGTCGTCACCGTGCTGGCGACGGCGCTGGTGGCCGGGCAGCAGCGGCGTCGCGCCGGGCTGATGGTCGCGGCGTCGCCCGCGCTGCTGCTCACGGCGTACATCAACTGGGACCTGCTCGCCGTCGCGCTGTCCGCGCTGGCGCTGGCGGCCTGGGCGCGGCGTCGCCCGGCGCTCGCGGGCGGCCTGCTCGGCCTCGCCGTCGCGGCGAAGTTCTATCCCCTGATCCTCCTCGGCCCGTTCTTCCTGCTGTGCCTGCGTGCGGGGAAGTGGCGGGAGTTCGGCCGGCTGCTCGTCGGCACGGTCGTCGCGTGGCTGGTCGTGAACGTCCCGATCATGCTGGCGGCCTGGGACAGCTGGGGCCGGTTCTACACGTTCAACCAGAAACGCCCGGTCGACTGGGGCTCGATCTTCTTCTTCGCCGAGCGCAAGGGCATGTCGTCCGTTGACAAGGTGCCGACCCTCAACCTGATGGGCGAGGTCGGGTTCGCCGTCCTCGCCCTGGCCATCGCGCTCCTCGTGCTGCTCGCCCCGCGCCGTCCCCGGCTGCCTCAGGTGCTGTTCCTGGTGCTCGCGGCGTTCCTGCTCACCAACAAGGTCTGGTCGCCGCAGTACGTCCTGTGGCTGCTGCCGCTGGTCGTGCTGGCCCGGCCGAAACTTCCCGCCTTCCTGCTCTGGCAGGCAGGGGAGATCATCTACTTCTTCGGTATCTGGTGGTACCTCCTGGCCGGAGCGAAGGAGCATCCCGGCGTGGGGCTGTCCGCCACCCTGTCCGCGGTCTTCTCGGGGCACGCCCCGGCGGCGGGCATCAGCGACGGCGTCTACTACATCGCGCTGCTGGCCCGCTTCCTGACGGTCCTGCTGCTGGCGGCCCTCGTCGTGGTCGACATCCTCGTGCCCCGGCTCGACGTCGTTCGTGCCGACGGCGCGGACGACCCGGCCGGTGGCGTCCTCGACGACGCCGAGGACCGCTTCGCGCTGCGGCGCCGTACGGCGATGCGGCCCGCCTGACCGATGGATCAGACGGAGCGTCCGCACGGAATCGGCGCGGAGCGGCTTCTTCATGGCGACCGTCTCGCCCTGCGCGCCTGGATCGGCACGCGGATCGCCGTGCTGGGGATCTCATTCCTCGCCTCGGCCCTGTGGCCGCACGGCGACCTGCGCGACTCTTTCTTCGATCGCTGGACCCAGTGGGACGTCGACCACTTCGTCGAGATCGCCCGGTACGGCTATACCGGCGATCCCGGGCACCCGCACGATCCCGGACTGCCCGCGTTCTTTCCCGGTCTGCCGCTCGTGCTGCGGGGGGTCCACCTGGTCGTTCCGGATTGGCGACTGGCGGCCCTGCTGATCAGTTTCGTGGCCGGCGCGGTGGCGATGGTCGCGCTGGCCCGGCTCGGCGACGAGTTCGTGGAGCGCGGGGGCCCGGCGGGAGGCGCCCACGCGGGTCACCGCGGGAGGCTGGGCGCGCACGCGGTTCCGTACGCGGGTTCGGTGGGGCCGTTGGCGGTGTTGGCCCTGCTTGTCAGTCCGTACGCCGTGTTCCTGTTCGCCGGCTACTCCGAGAGTCTCTTCCTGGCGTTCGCGCTGCCGGCGTGGCTGCTGGCCCGACGGCGGCGGTGGGCGGCCGCCACGCTCTGCGCCGCGGGCGCGACCTGCGTACGGGTGACCGGGCTCTTCCTCGCCGTCGCGCTGATCGTGGAGTTCGTCACCGCGGACCGGCGATGGCGGTCGGCGCCGTGGCTCGCCGTGCCGTTCCTCCCGGTGCTGGGCTACACGCTGTACCTGTGGAGACGCACCGGCGACTGGTCGGCGTGGCAGCATGCGCAGCAGGCCGGCTGGGGACGCTCGACGGTGTGGCCGTGGACCTCCTTCCACACCACCTGGCAGGCGGCCTTCGGCACGCACGATCAGTTCACGACGGCGTTCCGGGTGGAGCTGATCGCGGCCGCCGCGGGCGTCGCGCTGACCGGGTGGCTGCTGGTCCGGCGCCGGTGGGCGGAGGGCGTGTACGTCGGGCTGCAGCTCGCCTCGCTGCTGACCTCGGCGTACTACTTGTCGATCGGCCGGGCGACGCTGCTGTGGTGGCCGTTGTGGCTGGCGGTCGGCCGATGCCGGCGCCCGGTGTACATCCTGTTGATCGTCATCTTCGTGCCGCTGATGACCGCCGAGGTGGTGGCGTTCACCTCGGGAGGGTGGGCCGGGTGACGGCGGACGGGGCGACCGGGGGATCATCGAAGAGAGAACACCGAGCGCTGGGACCGCCGAGCCTTCCGAACGGGTGATTCATGATCGCGGAGCTGCTGGCCGGGCATCGGGAGCCGGGTGTGTACACCTGGCCCGTCGACCGGAAGGAGGCCTCCCGGGGCGCCACCGAGGCCGAACGCGCCGGATGGCGGGCCTTCTGGCTCGATGGCCACGGTGTCCACGACAAGCGGACACTGCTGGAGCGATGCGCCGAGGAGTTCATCCTGCCCTCGTACTTCGGCCACAACTGGGACGCCCTGCAGGACTGCCTCACCGACCTGTCCTGGGCACCGGCGAACACCGGCTACCTGGTGCTGTACGACCGCTGGCGGGAACTGGCCGACGCCGACCCCGCGACTCACCAGACCCTGCTGGACGTCTTCGCCACCGCGGTCGAGCACTGGCGGCGGACGTCGACCCCGATGGCGGTCCTTCTCCTGGTCACCGAGGAGGACCGGGAGAACGCCCCCGTAGGGCTCCCGGACGCCTGAGCCGGTCAGTCGTTTTCCACAGCCTTGTGGACAGCCGGTGGGCGTCCGGACGCGCGGTCCCTGCTTGTCGGCTCCGCACCGCGGGACTTGCGCACATCAGCCCCGGCGGGTCGTCCGCGCCCGGCCGTGCCGCCGACCGGGAGAGTCGCACGTCGGCTGGTTATCCACAGGGTGTGGATCCCGGGTGGGTCAGCGGGACCGTGCGTTCGGGGCTCGGCGTTCGACGCCCGGGTCTCAGAGTTCGACGCTCTGGCCCGGCTTGAGTCGCCGTATCTCGGTGCCGCTGCGCCGGGCCTCGCTCTCGAGCACACTCTCCAGGACCTGGATGCCCCAGTCGTTGATCAGCCCGTCGTGGATCGCGAACGCACGGCGGGGGCTGAACTTCCGGAGGTAACCGATGAGGTCGGGCACGGTCATCCACGGCGCCTGACCGGGGACCAGCAACGTCGGGGCGTCGACGACGGTGAGCGCGTCACCCGGGTGGAACACCTCTCCATCCACCAGGAATCCGACGTTGTCCACCGGAGGTACGTCCGGATGGCTGAAGTGGTGCTTCTCGCCGACGACGGCCACCTCGAAGCCCGCGACCTGGATCGTGTCACCGTTCCCGACCACCTGCACCCGATCGACGAGCTCGGTCAGGTGCCGGGCGACGCCGGGGCAGGTGTGCACGCTCAACTCCGGATTCCGCTCGGCCGCCGCCCGCAGCCGCTCCGGCTCGAAGTGGTCGAAGTGCTCATGCGTGATCAGGACGGCGTCCGCGCCGGCGAGGGCCTCCGGCTCGGGAGTCATGGCCCCCGGATCGATGACGAGCGCGCGGCCGTCCTTCTCCAAACGCGTGCAAGCGTGTCCGAACTTGATGAGTCTCATCCGGTCATCCTGCCCTTGAGCGCTCCTGGGCCGGCAATGGGGATCACTGACGGCGAACCCCGCCCGGGCTCCGCACCGGTCGCGGGCGACGACGGTCCCCCGAAGGCGTCGTTTCGGCGCGTGCTTCGCCGAACATCTCGCCCCGTGCCCTCCGCGCTGGGACGATTCACCGACATCCCCACTTTTGGGAGGAACGGCGATGCCCCCACTGCGGATCGGTGTGCTCGGTGCGGCACGAATCGTGCCGATGGCGCTCATCAAGCCCGCGCGGCAGGTGCCGGACGTGGAGGTCACGGCCATCGCGGCGCGCGATCGCGCCCGCGCGGAGAAGTTCGCGGCCGAGCACGGGATCGGCACGGTGCACGACTCCTACGACGCGCTGCTGGCGGACGACCGGCTCGACGCGATCTACGTCCCGCTCCCCAACGGCATGCACGCGCCCTGGACCCTGCGCGCCCTGGAGGCGGGGCGGCACGTGCTGTGCGAGAAGCCGTTCACCGCGAACGCCGAAGAGGCCCGGCAGGTCGCCGACGCCGCCGTGCGCACCGGGCGGACGGTGATGGAGGCGTTTCACTACCGCTACCACCCCCTCGCCGAGCGAATGCGCGAGATCGTCACGACCGAGCTGGGGAAGGTACGGCACGTCGAGACGGCGATGTGCTTTCCGTTGCCGCGCTTCTCCGACATCCGTTACCGGCTCGACCTGGCCGGCGGCGCCACGATGGACGCCGGCTGTTACGCGATCCACTGCCTGCGGCTGCTCGGCCCTGACACTCCCGAGGTGACCGGCGCGCGGGCGCTGCTGAAGAGCCCGGGCGTCGACCGCGCGATGACCGCGACGTTCGCCTTCTCCCAGGGTGCGACCGGGCGCATCACCACCTCGCTCTGGTCGAGGACGCTGCTGCGGATCAGCGCCAAGGTGGTCGGCGAGCGCGGAGCCATGACGGTCCTCAATCCCTTCCTGCCGCACGTCTTTCACCGGCTGAAGGTCACCATCGACGGCCGGACGCGGCGGGAGAAGGTCGCCGGCGACGCGACGTACACCAATCAGCTCCGAGCGTTCGCCGCGGCCGTCGCCGGCGACCCGGCCGCCAACCTGACCCCGCCGGAGGACGCGATCGTCACCATGACCCTGATCGACGACATCTACCGCGCGGCCGGCCTCCACCCTCGTGGAGAGGCGCAGCAGTCGAGTGGGACGACGTCCACCTGACATCGCGAGACCTCGACGGTGCGTGATCGGCGACGGCGGCACCTGCGCCTGCCGTCCCACTCGCATCTCACCCACCCGTCCGGCTTCCGGCGATCAGGAGCAGCACTCGCCGTGAGGAGGCACCCTCGTACGCCCGCCGGCTCTCTGATCCGAGGCGGCCGCGGTCAGGCCTCCGGCTTCTTGATCACCTCGGCGACGCTGGTGAAGCCGTCGGCGCCGTGGCCGGCGGCCTCTGCGCGGACGAACAGCTCCTTGAGGGCGGCCGGCATCGTGGTGTCGACGCCCGCGTCACGGAGGGCCTGCACCGCGTGCCCGGCACCGACCACCTGCATGTGAAGGTTGTTCTGCCCACCCGGGTAGTCGCCCGCCTCCACCTGCGCGGTGACGATGCGCAGGAAGCCCATCGGGCCGTCGGCTGCCAGGTCGTCGAACATCGTGGCGACGTACGGGCGGAGCGCCTCCCCTTTGACCCCCGCCGTCCGCAGCAGCGCGACGGAATGGATGTAACTCGTCAGGCTCGTCCAGAAGACCAGGAGCATGGCCTGGTAGTAGAGCATCGCCAAGCCGGGGTCGCCGCCGATGTAGTCGACGCGGCCGAGGACCTCCAGCGTCTCCCGGTGGGCCTCGAGGGCGCCGTCGGGGCCGCTGTAGAAGGCGTACGAGCCCGGCTTCCCGATCCCGGGCGGCGGCACCATGATGCCCGCGGTGACGAGTTCGGCACCGCGTTCGGTCGCCCACCGGCTCGCCCTGCGCAGTTCCTCCGGCGTGTCGGAGCTGAGGTTGACCAGCACCCGGCCGCGCAGAGCGTCGTCCGCCGCGCCGAGGGCGTCGTACATGGCGGCGTAGTCGACCAGGCTGATCACGACCAGGTCGCCGGCCGCGACCGCGTCGGCGGGCGAGGCCGCCAGGGTCGCTCCCTTGGCGACGAGCGGGTCGGCCTTGGCGGGCGTACGGTTCCACACCGTCGTCGGGTAGCCGGTGGCGAGGAAGGCCTCGGCCATCGCCGAGCCCATGGCGCCCAGGCCGATGACGGTGACGTGTTCACGCGTGCTCACGGTGTTCCTCTCATCAGGGGTGTGCGGACCCCACGATCGGCGGACACGCCACGGGTTCCCTACGGGTCGGCCACGGGCCGCACTCCGCGACCGTGTGACGCCCGTACGGCGCGGTGCGAAGGCGAGCGGGGATCGCACCCTGCGGCCGGTCGGCGCCGACCTTTACGCCCACGGCCATAGGTCACATCCTGCGATCGGGCGGTGGTTCGTACAGTGAGGGAACAGGGGCGAGTAGGGGCCGCACGCCACGATCGGGCGATGGTCCGCACGGCTCCGGGGTGAGGGTGATCGCGGGCCGTCGGCGTCGGCGGGGGTGGCTACGCTGGCGGCGTGCGCTTCGGGGTGCTCGGTCCGCTGGCCGTCTGGACGGATGACGACACACTGGTCACCGTTCCCGACCGGAAGGTCCGGGTGCTCCTCGCCGACCTGCTGGCGCACGAGGGGCGGCCCGTCTCCGCGGACCGGCTGGTCGACGATCTGTGGGGTGACCGGCCGCCGCGCGATGCGGTGGGCACGCTGCAGGCCCGCGTCTCCCAGCTGCGTACGACGCTCGAGCGTGCCGAGCCGGGCGGTCGCGCCCTCGTGACGTACGGCCCGGCCGGGTACGCGCTGCGCGTCACCGCCGGTGCCTCCCGCACCGCGCCCGCTGGATCCGGTGGCGCGCTCGCGCGCTCCGACGCCGTGCCCGCCGGGGCCGGAATCGTGCCCCCTGGATCCGGTAGCGCGTCCGTGGGATCCGTCGACGCCGACCGGTTTCGGGACATGATGCGGCGGGCGCGGGCGGCCGGTGACCCGCGCGTCCGCGAGGAGCTCCTGGCGGAGGCGCTCGGCCTGTGGCGGGGGCCCGCGTACGCCGACTTCGCCGACGAGGCGTTCACCCGGACGGCCGCGGCACGGCTCGACGACGAGCGCCTCACCGCGTTGGAGGAGCGGGCTGAGACGTGGCTGGAGCTCGGAGAGCACGACCGGGCGATCGACGAACTGGCCGAGCCGGTGGCCCAGCACCCGCTGCGGGAGCGGCTGCGCGCCGCGCAGATGCGAGCCCTGTACCGCGCGGGCCGTCAGGAGGCGGCGCTGATGAGCTACCAGCGACTGCGCGAGGATCTGGCCGAGGAGTTGGGAGCGGATCCGGGGCCTGAGATCGCCGCACTGCACCGCGCGATCCTGACGCACGATTCGGCGCTCGCGCCGCGTCCCCGGACGAACCTGACCGCGCCGCTGAGCGACCTGATCGGCCGGGCCGAGGCGGTCGCCGAGACCCGGGCGCTGCTGGAGACCGCCCGGCTCGTTACGCTGACCGGCCCCGGAGGCGTCGGTAAGACGCGCCTGGCCCTTGAGGTGGCTGCCGGACTGGTCACGGCGTACGCCGACGGCGTCTGGCTGGTGGAGTTGGCGGCGCGCACGGGGGCGGAGGTGCCTGACGCGGTGGCGGGGGTCCTGGGCCTCCGCGACGACGCCGCCTCGGGGGTGCTGCCCTCCGGCCGATCCGCGCCGCTCGCCGATCGGCTGGCCGACGCGCTGGCCGCGAAAACGCTCCTGCTGGTGCTCGACAACTGCGAACACGTCGGCGAGTCCGTGGCGGATCTGGCGCACCGGCTGCTGAAGGCCTCGCCTGGGCTCCGGATCATCGCGACGAGCCGGGAGCCCCTGGGCGTCACGGGCGAGCACCTTCAGGCGGTGCCGCCGCTCGACCTGCCCCCGCACGGAGCACCGGCGGCCGAGGAATTCAGCGCCGTACGCCTGTTCGTCGCGCGGGCCGCCGCAGCGGCACCGGGATTCGTGTTCGACGCCCTGGACGCCGACGAGGCCGGTGCGGTCGCGGCGATCTGCCGGAGCCTGGACGGGATACCGCTCGTCCTGGAGCTCGCGGCCACGCGCGTCCGGACCCTCGGCGTACGCGAACTGGCGCTCCGCCTCGACGACCGGTTCCGCCTGCTGGCCACCGGGCCGCGTGACGCCCCGGCCCGGCAGCGCACGCTCCGCGCGATGATCGACTGGAGCTGGGAGCCGCTCCCCGAACCCGAGCGGGTGGTACTGCGGCGCCTGGCCGTCCACATGGGGGGCTGCACCCTCGAGGCCGCCGAGGCGGTCTGCTCCGATGACGCCGACGTGCCGGGCGACGGCGGCCGGGTGCGGCCCACCGACGTGCTCGACGTCCTCGCCCGCCTCGTCGACCGGTCACTGGTCGTCGCGGCCGGCGGCCGGTACCGCCTGCTGGAGTCGATCAGGGCGTACGGCCTCGAACGTCTCGAGGAGGCAGGAGAGTCGGCACGGGTTCGCCGCCGCCACGCGGAGTACTACGCCGCCCTTGCCGAGCGCGCCGAGGCCGAGCTGCGCGGTCCCCGGCAGCGGAAGTGGCTCCGGCTGCTCGACCTCGAGTCGGCGAACGTCCGCGGCGCGCTCGAGTGGGCCGCAGGGGAGGGCACGCGCGGGCGTTCTCCCGTCGGCGCCGACCTCGCGCTGCGCCTCGTCAACGCCATGGCCTGGTACTGGTTCCTGCGCGGCCGGCTCGGCGAGGCCCGCCGGTCGCTGGCCACCGCGCTGAGCGTCGACGGCCCGGCGTCACCGGCCCGCCGGGCGGCGGCCGTGGCCTGGCAGGCCGGCCTGGCGGCGTGGGCGCCGGACGGCACCGGGTCCGCTGCGCGGGACTCCGAGGCGCTGGACCCGTACGAGGGCGTCGACGATCCGGTCGGCCGGGCGAGGGCGGATTGGTTTCTGACGCTCGTCCGCTGGGCGTACGGCGACTTCGCCGTGCACGAGGCGCGGGTGAACGACGCGCTGGCGGTCTTCGAGGCCGCCGGTGACCGCTGGGGCACGGCGGCGGCGCTGAGCACCCGGGCCAAGCTGGCGATCGGCCGTGGAGATCTCACGGCCATGGAGCGCGACGGACGCCGCAGCATGGAGATCTTCAACGAGCTCGGTGACGCCTGGGGGCGCCTCGAAGCGGGCTATGCCCTCACGGTCGTCGCCGAGGTCACCGGCGACTACGACCAGGCGGCGCGCAGGCTCCGGAACTACCTCGGCCTCGCCGAGGAGCTCGGGATGTGGACCGAGGTGTCCATCCGCCTCTCGGGGCTGGGCCGGATCGCGCTGCTCACCGGCGACCACGCCGAAGCCGAGCGCCTCCACGAGCGGGCCCGGCGGCTGGCGATCGAGCAGGCGAACCGCTCCGCCGAGGAGTACGCCGAGGTCGGCCTCGGCCTCGGGGCCCGATGGCAGGGCCGGCTCGACCAGGCCGAGGCGCACCTGCGCAAGTGGCTCGGCTGGCTCGACCAGGTCGGCGGCACGGCCGGCGAGGCGTTCATCCTCGCCCAACTCGGGTTCATCGCCGAGCAGCGCGGCGACCACGACGCCGCGATCCGCCTGCACCGGGAAGGGTACGCCGCGGCCCGCGCCATCGCGGATCCCCGGGCGATCGCCCTCGCCCTCGAAGGACTCGCCGGGGCCGAGACGGGTCTCGGCCGTCCCGAGCGCGCCGCCGCCATCCTCGGGGCGGCCGCCGCGACCCGCGCGTCGGTCGGGGCTCCGTTGCCACCCGGCGAGCGTGGAGACGTCGACCGCATCACCGGGGCGGTCCGGGCGATGCTCGGCGACGAGGCCTTCCTGGCGGCGTTCGAGCACGGCCACCGTTCGGACCCGCACACCACCGCATGAGAGGCGGCCGGCCACCGCAGAGGGCTCAGAGGTGCTCGCGGAGCCAGGCGATGTCGGCGGCCTGCCCGTCGCCGGGCGTCTCCACGATCACCGGCGCGCCGGCCGCGCGTACGACGGCGAGGATCAGCTCCGGGTCGATCTGGCCGTCGCCGAGGTTGGCGTGCCGGTCGGCGCCGGAGCCGAACGAGTCACGGCTGTCGTTGCAGTGGACCAGGTCGATCCGGCCGGTGATGGCCTTGACGCGCTCGACGACGTCGACCAGGTCCTCGCCCGCCGCGTGGGCGTGGCAGGTGTCGAGGCAGAATCCGACGTCGAAGCCGTCGAGGGCCTCCCACAACCGGGCGATCCGGTCGAGCCTGCGCGCCATGGCGTTGTCGCCGCCGGCGGTGTTCTCGATCAGAACGGGGACGGGGTAGTCCTCCATCCGCTCGAAGACCTTCCGCCAGTTGTCGAAGCCGGCCTGCGGGTCGTCGTTCTTCAGCACGTGCCCGCCGTGCACGATCAGACCCTTGGCGCCGATCTTCGCGGCGCCCTCGAGCTGCTGGGTGAGGATCTTGCGGCTCGGGATGCGGATGCGGTTGTTCGGCGACGCGACGTTGACGACGTACGGCGCGTGTACGTACACGTCGAGGTCGGAGTCGCGGATCGCCTCGTACCCGTCGGGCAGGACGGGCGCCTTCCACCCCTGGGGGTCGCCGAGGAAGAACTGCGCCGCTTCGGCCTTCTTCGCGGCCGCGGCGGCCAGCGGGTCGGTCCGGTCGACGTGGGCTCCGATTCGCAGCATGGCGTCGAGCCTACGCGCGAGGTGGGACGGACGCGCTGACCGCAGCGCATCCGGGTGCGCGGACCGGCCGATCCGGCGCGCGAGGCCGGCGCCCGGAAGCGAGGTCAGACCGTGAAGCCGCCATGGGACAGGCCGAGACCGACGCCGAGGAACGCCATGCCGATCCCCAGGACGTTCAGCCAGCGCTCGGCCGTGGTCGCGGAGACCATTTGCGAGTACAGGCCGAAGAAGAACGCCACGATCCCCACGCACACGGCGATGAAGTGCGTGTCGTCGACGGCGCCGAGCACGAAGGCGACGAAGCCGGCGACCAGGGTGGTGATCGCCAGGGAGTTCTCCAGGGGATGCTCCTGGCGGGGGAGATTACGTCGTGGGATCGCTGCCGGTGACATACGATCTGCCACCTCCATCCGAGAGGGTTTCCTCCCAGGTTGTTCCTCGTCGCGATGCTGGTCAACCCCTTGGTCGGGCCTCTCGTGCGGCGAGCGTTCTGTCGGTCCGACGCGGTAATGTCGAACGTGGTTTCGAACGGAGGATGCCATGACGATGATCACTCGTGACCTGGGCGCCATCGACGACGCCGAGCTCATCGAGGAGTTGTCCATGCTGACGACCCAGACGGCGCGGATGCGGTCGCGGATGGCCGACATCATGTCCGAGCTCGACCGGCGCCGAGGCCGCTGAGCCACCCGCCCGCTGCGGGGAGCCGTCCCCGCGAAGCGTGCCGATTGAGCTGCTGGTTGTTGGTAACCTGTGTCGGTCCCGCACATCCGATACGCGGGGCGACGCAAGAGCCCTCCTGTCACGGAGAGACCGTGACCGCACCAGTCCAAAGGAGGTTGGGACCCGCATGCGTCGTTACGAAGTCATGGTCATCCTCGACCCGAACGCCGAGGAGCGTACGGTCCAGCCGTCGCTCGACCAGTTCCTCACCGTGGTCAAGGACGGCGGTGGCAGCGTGGAGAAGGTCGACGTCTGGGGCCGCCGGCGCCTGTCGTACGACATCGCCAAGAAGTCCGAAGGCATCTACGCGGTCATCGACCTGACGGCCACCCCCGACACGGTCAAAGAGCTCGACCGGCAGCTGAACCTGCAGGAGACCATCCTGCGCACCAAGGTCATCCGCCCCGAGGCCCACTGACCGTCGCCCGGTCAGCCCACGACACGCACACGATCTGTAACCGGAGAGCCGCATGGCAGCAGGCGACACCCAGATCACGATCGTCGGCAACCTCGTCGCCGACCCTGAACTGCGCTTCACGCCCAACGGGCAAGCGGTCGCGACGTTCCGCGTGGCCTCCACCCCTCGCTTCCGCGACCAGCAGTCCGGTGAGTGGAAGGACGGCGAGAGCCTCTTCCTCACCTGCAACGTCTGGCGGCAGGCGGCGGAGAACGTCGCCGAGAGCCTCCAGCGCGGTATGCGGGTCATCGTCCAGGGCCGGCTCAAGCAGCGGTCGTACGAGACCCGTGAGGGCGAGAAGCGCACCGTCTTCGAGCTCGAGGCCGACGATGTCGGCCCGTCCCTGAAGAACGCCACCGCCAAGGTGAACAAGAGCCAGCGCCAGGGCGGCGGTGGCGGCTTCGGCGGAGGCGGCGGAGGCGGCGGCTTCGGTGGCGGCGGCCAGGGTGGCGGCGGCTACGGCGGTGGCGGCGGCCAGGGCGGCGGCTTCGGTGGCGGTCAGGGCGGACAGGGCGGAGGCGGCAACGCCCCGGCCGACGACCCTTGGGCGACCGGGGGCGGCGGCGGATTCTCCGACGACCCGCCGTTCTAGGCCCACACGGGCATCACTCATCATCCGACCGACCATTCCCGCGTGAGCGGGGCTCTTCTTCTAAGGAGCACCACGATGGCGAAACCGGCACCACGCAAGCCGAAGAAGAAGGTTTGCCTGTTCTGCCAGGAGAAGCTCTCCTACGTCGACTACAAGGACACGGCGCTGCTGCGCAAGTTCATCTCCGACCGCGGCAAGATCCGCGCTCGCCGGGTGACGGGCAACTGCACCCAGCACCAGCGTGACGTCGCCACCGCGATCAAGAACGCCCGCGAGATGGCGCTGCTGCCGTACACCAGCACGGCCCGCTGAGAAAGGAGTCACTCTTCATGAAGCTCATCCTGACTCAGCAGGTCTCCGGCCTCGGCGCTCCCGGCGAGGTCGTCGAGGTGAAGGACGGCTACGGCCGTAACTACCTGATCCCGCGCGGCTTCGCGATCCAGTGGACCCGCGGCGCGGAGAAGCAGATCGACTCGATCCGCAAGGCCCGCGCGGCCCGTGAGATCGCCAGCGTCGAGCAGGCGGAGGCCATCCGCGGCGAGCTGGAGAAGCTCAAGGTGCGGCTGCGCACGCGCGCCGGTGACAGCGGTCGGCTGTTCGGCGCTGTGACCCCGGCCGATATCGCCGGTGCCGTGAAGGCCTCCGGCGGTCCGCAGCTGGACAAGCGTCGCATCGAGGTC
Source organism: Actinoallomurus sp. NPDC050550 (assembly GCF_040655075.1). Taxonomy (NCBI): domain Bacteria; kingdom Bacillati; phylum Actinomycetota; class Actinomycetes; order Streptosporangiales; family Thermomonosporaceae; genus Actinoallomurus; species Actinoallomurus sp. NPDC050550. The sequence goes on from NZ_JBFAJC010000006.1 coordinate 221,826, forward strand.
AAGAACCCGATCAAGACGGTCGGCGCCCACCAGATCGCGGTCCGCCTGCACCCCGAGGTGAGCGCGAAGATCTCCCTTGAGGTCCTCGCCGGTTGACCTTTCGATCAGCGTGAAGGGCCGGGTCCCATGGACCCGGCCCTTTCGCATTTCCATCGGCGGGGAGCGATTCCTTCTCGGCCGTCGAAGGTCTGCATTGTCGAAGGCTCCGCAGCGAATGAAGGAGACGAGACGATGCCGAGCAAGCAGTCCAAAGCGGTCAAGAAGCACTGGGCGGCGGCCCGCCTGGCCTTTGAGCGGCCGGAGGCCGAGCGACCGGACACCGAGTCCGCGGACGATGCCTGGGGCGGCCTGACGGCCGAACCGCGCGGAGTCGACTACATCGAGACCGACGCGGGTGGCCTGCCCGCCATGTGGGCCGTGCCGAAGGGAAGCGCCGAGGATCGCGTGCTGTTGTGCATGCATGGCGGCGGGTTCGTGAGCGGCTCGATGTACTCGCACCGCAAGATGTTCGGTCATCTGGCCAAGACGACCAGAGTGCGGGCGCTGATCTTCGATTATCGTCTCGCGCTCGAACACCTCCATCCGGCGCAGGTCGACGACGCCACCGCCGTCTACCGATGGCTGCTCGAACAGGGGATCAGCGCAGACCACATCGCGTTCAGCGGTGACTCCGCCGGCGGCGGACTCGCGGTCACCACCCAGCTCCGGGCTCGCGAACGAGGCCTGCCGCTGCCCGCCGCGACGATGCTGTTCTCACCGTGGGTGGACATGGAGGCCGTCGGAGAGTCGTACCAGACCAACCGGGACCGGGACGCCTTCTTCTCCACCGACGTCGTGCGAGGGCTCGTGGGCATCTACCTCGGTGAGGGCGGCGACGCCCGGGATCCGCTGGCCAACCCGCTGTACGCCGACCTGTCCGGTCTCGGACCCGTCCACATCCAGGTGGGCGGCGACGAGGTGCTGCTGGATGACGCCCGTCGGCTGGAGGAGCACGCGAGCAAGGCCGGTGTGGACGTCCGGCTCCAGGTCTTCCCCGAGATGCAGCACACCTTCCAGATGGCCGCCGGCCGAGCGCCCGAGGCCGACGAGGCGATCCGCGCCATGGCCGACTGGGTACGTCCGAAGCTCGGCCTGTGACCCTCGACGACTCGGACGCCCGGCGTGATACACGGGGAGCGGTGATGACGGACAGGGCGGACGTCGTACCCGGCGCTGAGGAGTTCTCCCGCCGTGCCGAGCCGTTTCGGCGCGAGTTGCTGGCGCACTGCTATCGGATGCTCGGCTCGGCGCACGAGGCCGAGGACCTCGTGCAGGAGACCTATCTGCGGGCATGGCGGTCCTACGGCACCTTCGAGGGCCGCGCCTCACTGCGGGTCTGGCTGTACCGGATCGCCACCAACGCCTGCCTGACCGCGCTCGCGCAGCGCGGTCGGCGGGCGTTGCCGTCCGGTCTGGGCGGTCCCGGCGACGACCCCGACGCCCCGCTGGCCGCCGACCCCGATGTGGCGTGGCTGCAGCCTATTCCGGACACGCTGGTGAGCCCGGAGTCACAGGATCCCGCGGTGATCACCGCCGCACGCGAGAACCTGCGGCTCGCGCTCATCGCCAGCTTGCAGTATCTGCCTCCGCGACAGCGGGCCGTGCTCATTCTGAGGGAGGTGCTCGCCTTCCCGGCCACCGAGGTCGCGGCCATGCTCGACACCACCACGGCCGCGGTGAAGAGCGCGCTGCAGCGGGCCCGGGCCCGCCTCGAGGAGGTGGCCCCGGAACGCGGGCAGATTAGCGAGCCCACCGAGCCGAAGGTCCAGGCGCTGCTCGAGCAGTACATCGCCGGGTTCGAGCACGCCGATACGACGGCTCTGGAACGGGCGCTGCGCACCGACGCCGCGATAGAGATGGTGGGCACCCGCACCTGGTTCGCAGGCCGCGGGACCTGCCTGCGCTACCTCGCGCACGTGATCGGAGCCCCCGGGGACTGGCGGATGATCCCGACCCGAGCCAACGGACAGCCGGCCGTGGCCGCCTATCACCGCGACGGCGATGGCATCCATCGCGCGTTCGGGCTCGGCGTCCTCACCGTGACCGACGGCGGCATCGGCCGTGTCGTCGTCTTCGGCGGCGGGCCGGACCTGATCGCCGAGTTCGGCCTCCCACCGGTCCACCCGGACGCTCTGCCCTCAACCCGGCGCTGAGGGGCGTCGACGTGGCCGCATGGCTCCTGTCGGAGAAGTCCTGCGGCCCGTCGGTGACCGTCACGGCGTGGGCGTCCAACGCACGAGGCTCCGCCGCCCGATGTCCAGGGCGGCGCTATTTCGCGGTGAAACGCCCAATCCGGCTTCCTCGCATTCCGTGATCTGATCACTACGCTTGGCGATCAGTCGTCCACGGGGGGTGGCCGCAGTCGTGGGTGAGGGGACGCTACGCCGGAATGTGCTGCGGGCGATGCTGGGTGTCGTCGCCGCCGATGTCATGATGGCCGGCGGGATGATGTGGGCGAACGCTGATGCGGTACCGAGGGTGTACACGCGCAAGGAGTGGGGTGCACGGACGCCAAGGCGTCCGCCTCGGGTGCTCGACCGTGCTCCGGACCACATCATCGTGCACCACACCGACTCTCCCAACGTGCCGGACATGTCGCGCGCGCACGCGTTCGCGCTCTCCCGGCAGATCCAGCGGGACCACATGGAGTCCAACGGCTGGGACGACATCGGCGAGCAGCTGACGATCAGCCGCGGCGGCCACATCATGGAGGGGCGGGCGGGCTCGCTGCAGGCCATTCAGGAGGGGCGACTCGTCGTCGGCGCTCAGTCGCTGCACCACAACAAGCACACGATCGGCATTGAGAACGAGGGCACGTATCTGAAGGACGACGTCCCCGACGGGTTGTGGGAGTCGCTGGTCGAGGTCTGTGTCTGGCTGTGCACGGCCCACCAACTGGACCCGTCGGTCGCGATCATCGGCCACCGTGACTACAACCAGACGGACTGCCCGGGCGATGTGCTGCACCGTCGGCTGCCCCGCCTGCGGGTGGAAGTGGCGCGCGCCCTGGACGACGCCGCGCGTCCCGCCGACCCGCCCTCGGATGCGCGACGCCGCGTCACCTCACGCCATCACCGCCGACTGCGCGGCCATGGAAAGTAGTCGTGCTCACCGGGGAGGCCTGCTCTCCGGCACTCAGGCCGGGTGCGGCGACCGCTCGGCGTCCCTTGTACGGGCGCCGACCGGTCCGTCCTGAGGGTGCCGGCCGTCCGCTACGAGAGCAGCGGCCGGGCTCGCGGTGACGTCGGCCGGTCCGCCCCTGGGACGCCGGGATCGGGCCGCACCCGGTCCGTCGCTCAGGACTCGATGGTCGTGTAGCAGGCGCGGCGGCGGGCGAGCTCGGGATCGAGCCCTTCGACGAGGGCCCAGATGCCGGCCACCCGCTCCGCCCACGCGTCCGGCGGAAGGCCGCCGAGGCCCTCAGCCGCCAGGTCGTCGATCGCTCGGGTGAGGCGCGCGAGGCGCTCCCCTTGTGTAGAACACATGTTCGAAGTCTAGCGTGACCGACCGACACGGGAGCGTATTTCCGTACCTTCGAATGTGGCCGCCACTCCTGGCCCTCAGGCCCCGTAGCAAGGCAAGCGTGTCGCAGACCCCCGACATTCCCGCGAGCACCGGGATCAGGTGGCCGCCGGCGCGAGCCTGCGGCGTGGGGCGATGCGGCGGCGCACCCATCCGACGGTGGCGGCGGCGGGCCAGAGGCGGGTCGCCAGGTTGCGGGCCATGATGCCGGTACGGGTGGTGGGGACCATCAGCGCGGCAGCGGCCGCGACGTTGTTCTGCTTCGGATCCACCAGGGTGCGATGCGCGGCCTCGTACCGCGCGAAGGCCGACTGAGGGTCGGCGGGGGTGGCGGCCAGTTCCTCGGCGAGGGTGTACGCGCCCGCCATGGCCAGGGTGGAGCCGTCGCCGAACAGCGACACCGATGAGGCGGCGTCGCCGAGGAGCGCGACGCGGCCGTTGCTCCAGCGGTCGAGGCGGACCTGGCTGACGGAGTCGAGCCACAGGTCGTCCGCCGCGCGCACGCTGTCCATCAGATCCGGTATGCGCCAGCCGCCACCGGCATAGGCGTCGGTAACGATCCGCTTGTGCTGCTCGAGGTCGCGGTGGTCGAAGTCCTCCACCGCGGGGCGGCGGAAGATGAAGGCCGCCAGGGCACGGCCGTGAACGGGGTGGATGGACACGAGCCGGCCGGGGGTGTTGTGCAGGAGGACCTCCCGCCCGTTCTCGACGGGGCCGTCCAGCCGCATCGTGGCGACGTACAGACCGATGTGACGGATGAACTCCGACTCGGGCCCGAAGGCCAGGCGACGCGTCATCGAGTGCTGCCCGTCCGCCCCGATCACCAGGTCGAACCGGCGAGGCGCGGCCTTCTCGAAGGTGACGTCCACGCCGTCGTCGTCCTGCCGCAGCGAGGTGATGGTGTCGTCGAACAGGAACTCGGCCGTGTCCCGGCTCGCCTCGTAGAGGATCCTCGCCAGGTCGGTGCGCGTGACCTCGACCTCGCGACTCCCGGCCCCCTGCCGTATGGCCCGCATGTCGACCCGGCCGACCCGACGCCCGGAGCCGTTGACGAAGCTCATCGCCTTCACTTCCGTGGCCGCCTCGTGCAGCCGCCCCAGCACTCCCATCCGCTCGGCCACCTCCACGGCCGGGCCCCGGACGTCCACCGGGTTTCCGCTGGAACGCAGGCCCGCCGCCCGCTCGACGACGGTGGGACGAAAGCCGCGCTCGGCCAGCCAGTAGGCCAGTGTCGGCCCGCCGACGCCGGCTCCGGAGATCAGCACCGTGGGGTTCGTGTTCATGACGCGCTCCTGTCGTTGGGGGTTCACTCGGCGTTGTCATGACTGTATGACCAATTTTGAAATCTGGTCAACTATCACCAGCGTCCCTATAAGCCCCATCACCTATGTCTACGGTGTAGTCTACGATGTAGATATGGAGCTGATTCAGAGCAAGGGAGCGGTCCTGCACGTCGAGCGATCCGGTCAGGGGCCGGCCTTGGTCCTGATCCCGGGCGGCGGTGGCGACGCAGGCGTGTACGAGGAGGTCGTCCCACTGCTGTCCGGACGGTTCACGGTCATCACGTTCGATCGGCGTGGGAACTCGCGCAGCCGCATGACCGAGCCCGACGGCCCGGTCGACGTGTCCGACCAGGCCGAAGACGTCGTCGCGATCCTGGACCATCACCGGATCGACCGCGCGTTCGTGTTCGGCACCAGTAGTGGGGCGGTCATCGCTCTGGAGCTGCTGAGCCGGCACGCCGACCGGCTCCTGGGGGTCATCGCGCACGAGCCCCCGCTCGTCCAGATAATGCCCGCCGACAGCGCCGAGCGGGGGGCCATGGAGGACATCACCCGGCTGGGACGAGAGAAGGGCACCATGCGGGCGTACGCGGCGTTCGGCGCGATGACGATGGACGATCCGCCGAGGATCTTCCGGTCCGCGTTCGGGCAGGCGATGATCGCCGCCGCCACCCGCTGTGGGCTGGCCGTCGGGTCGGTGCTGCGCGGCATCACCCGGCGCGAGCCGTCGACCATGACGCGCATGCTGGGCAACGCCGATCTCCTCATCGAGCGCGAACTGCCCGCCGTCTGCTTCCGCTACCGGCCCGACCTCGACGCCCTACGCGCGGCCGGTGTCCGCTGGTGCGCGGCCGTCGGCGAGCACAGCACCGGCCGTCCCTACCATCGGCCCGCGCTCGTGCTCGCCGAGCGGCTCGGCGTATCCTGCGAGACGTTCCCCGGCGGCCACACGGTCTACCAGCAGGCTCCGGAGGCATTCACGACCCGGCTCATCACGATCCTGGACCGCTACCGCTCATGACGCCCAAGGGCCGCACCGACGAGACATCGCCGTCCAGGCCTGCCCGGGTGCGCCTCAACCGCGACCACATCGTCTCCGCCGCACTGGCCCTCATCGACGCCGACGGCCTCGCGAAGTTCTCCATGCGCAAGCTCGGCGCCGCGCTCGGCGCCGACCCGATGGCCGTCTACCGTCACTTCACGGACCAGGAGGCGCTCTTCGACGGCATCGCGGAGGCGATCTTCGACGAGCTGGACGCCGCCTCCCTGCCCTGGAACGGCACCTGGCAAGAGCTGGCCTCGCGGTACTGCCACCGTCTCCGGGACGCTCTTCTGCGGCATCCCCACGCCGTCACGATCTTCGCCACCCGACCGGTCCGCTCGCCCGCGTCGATCGACACGGGCGTCGCAATGATCAACCGGCTCGGGGACGCGGGCTTCGCGCCGGACGCCGCCCTCCGGATCGTCCGCTGCCTGCGGGAGTACACCGTCGGGCACGCCCTCAGCGTCGCCGTACTGCGTCTGGGTGCCGGTGCCCGGAGCAGGAGACCCGCCCCGAACGCACCCGACTACAACGCCCTGGCCGAGGCGGCCGACGCCACCGAACCCGACGACCACTTCGACCTCGGCCTCACCGCGATGCTGACCGGCTTCGCCCCCTAGGCACCGAACCAGCGTGCGCACGCGCGCCGCAGGCCGTCGGTGTCCTCACCTGCCCAGGCGACGTACCCGTCCGGCCGTACGAGCACGGCGGGAGCCGGGGGCTCCTCTGTCCGCGCCGTCACGATCTCGATCCGGTCGGCCCACGGCCCTGCCGCGTCTCGTACGTCGGCTCGGTCGTCGAGGTCGAGCAGTAGCGGCCGGCCGCTCCGCGACAGGTCCGCCACGCTCGTCACGGCACCGGCGACGGTCAGGGGCAGGTCCGGGCAGTAGCGGCCGGCGAGCGGATGGTCGACGTCCACCTCGTAGCGGAGGTCGAGATCGGCCATGAGATCGGTGAGCAGGCGGTTCGCCTCGTCGGTCGAGGCCAGGGCGATGAAGATGTCGCGCAGCGCGTCGACCCGCGGGCCGGGGGCCAGCAGCGCCACCTGTGCGCGCGTGTTGTGCAGGACGCGCGCCGCGGCCGGCCGCCGTTCGGTCGTGTAGGTGTCGAGCAGCCCGTCCGGGGCCTGGCCGGACACCTGGGCGGCGAGCTTCCAGCCGAGGTTGACGGCGTCCCCGAGGCCGAGCGCGAGTCCCTGCCCGCCGAACGGCGGATGCACGTGGGCGGCGTCACCGGCCAGCAGCACCCGGCCGGTGCGGTACGTCTCGGCCTGCCGCGTGTTGTCGGTGAACCGGGTGGCGCTGTGCACGGCGGTGACGGTGACGCCGGTGCCTGACAGCCGCCGGAGAGACGCCTGCAGCTCTTCGCGGGTGACCGGCGCGGAGCGGTCGACGGGCGGCCCGTCGAACTCCACGGCCAGAACCCGCTGGGGCATCGGCCCCCGGACCAGCAGCCCGTGCTCGGTCCGGTGCCAGCCGAGCGGGAAGAAGTCCGGGTCGTCGACCTCGACGAGCGCCTGATGACCGGTGATCACTCCATCGTCGCCGGGGAAGGCGAATCCGGTGAGCTTGCGGACCGCGCTGCGCCCTCCGTCGCAGCCGACGAGCCATCCCGCGCGGAGCTCGTACGGCTCCTCGGGTCCCTCGACGGCGATCGTGACGCCGGTGTCGTCCTGGTCGATGCCGGTGAGGGCGTGGCCGCGCCGGACGTCGGCGCCCAGCTCGATCGCGCGTTTCTCGAGGGCGGCCTCGATCACCTGCTGACCGGCGATGATCGGCGCTCCGGCCGGGGTGGTGCCGCCGCGCAGGATCCACATCCCGGCGAAGTGCCCCTTGACGGGCGGTCCCGCCGCGGCGGTCTTCGCCTGCAGGCTGTCGGCGCCGGGCCTGCGGCCGCCCATCATGTCGGCGATCGAGGGCAGGTCGCCCAGCAGCTCCACGACGCCCCGGCGGATGAGGGTGTCGGCGCCCCGGCCGCCGACGGAGCCGGCCTTGAGGGTCGGGTCGGTCTCGGTGCGCCGCTCCAGGACGACGGCGCGCACCCCCTGGAGCCTGAGTTCGCAGGCGAGGAAGAGGCCGATGGGCCCGGCGCCGACGATCACCACGTCGTACGACATCATCACTCCTTAACAGCGTTAAATCCTTAACGATGTTAAGGGTTACTCAAACGGTGTTAAGTTGTCAACGGAGGAGGACGTTCATGGCGCTGGAACGCGAGACGGTGCTCCGCACCGCTCTGCGACTGCTCGACGAGGTCGGCCTGGACGGCCTGTCGCTGCGGCGGCTGGCCAAGGAGCTCGGTGTCCAGGCGCCCGCGCTCTACTGGCACTTCGCGAACAAGCAGGACCTCCTCGACCACCTGACCGTCTTCGCGAGGGATGAGGCCGGGATCGCCATCCGCCCCCCGGAGCCTGGTCGGCCGTGGGACGAATGGCTCGCCGAGGGCATGCGGGTGCAGCGCCGCGGCCTTCTCGCGCACCGCGACGGCGCACGGCTCGCCGCCGGGAACCGGCCGGTACCCGAGTCCTGGCCGCACATCGAGCGCGTGCTGGCGTTCCTGGTCGACGCCGGGTTCAGTCCCGAGGACGCCCTACGCGCCGTGATCGTCCTCGGTCACTACGTCGTCGGGTTCGTGCTGGACGAGCAGAATGACGCCGAGCGCCAGAGCGGCACTCCCGGCGAGTTCGACCCCGAACGGTTCCCGATCATCACCGCTGCCGGACCTGCCGCCCTGGACGGCGACACGCTGTTCGAGTACGGCCTGCAACGAATGCTGGACGGCATGCGCGCGCAGGTTGCGGCGCGTAACGGCTCAGCCGCGGACGGCCCCCGCGACGAGCCACGCGTCGCTCCGGGCCCGCAGGCCCAGGGTGACCAGCCGGGCGGTCATCCAGACGCCCATCGCCAGCCACAGTGACACCAGGCCGCCGCCCAGCGCGTACGCGAGCCACGCCACCGGCAGGAACGCCGCCGTCTGGATCACGCTGGCCACCGCGAGGTACGCCATGTCCCCGGCGCCGATCAGTACGCCGTCGAGTACGAAGACCACTCCGGCGATCGGCTGCAGCAGCGCGACGATGACCAGCGCGCCCAGGAGCTGCGACCGTACGACCGTGTCCCCGGTGAACGCGTCCGGCAGCCAGGGGCGTACGGCGAACAGCGCGAGCGCGAACACCACCCCGCAGGCCACGCCCCACTCGACCATCCGGCGGGTCGCGGCGCGGGCGCCCGCCACGTCGCCCGCACCGAGCTGGCGGCCGGTGATCGCCTGCCCGGCGATCGCGATCGCGTCCAGCGCGAACGCCATGAGCGTCCAGATGTTCGCCGCGATCTGGTGGGCGGCGATCTGCGGGTCGCCGAGGCGTGCGGCGACCATCGTCGCGATGACGAGGACGACGCGCAGGCTGAGCGTCCGGATCAGCAGGCCCACACCGGCCGTCGCGGACGCCCGCAGACCGCGCAGGTCCGGACGCAGCGGCGCGCCGTACGTCCGCGCGCCGCGCACGACCATGACGACGTACGCGGCGGCTCCACCGGTCTGGGCCAGCACGGTGCCCCAGGCCGATCCCGCGATCCCCCACCCCAGCCCCAGGACGAACAGGGCGTTGAGCCCGGCGTTGACGGCGAACATCCCCACCGACACGAACAGCGGCGTCCTGGTGTCCTGCATGCCGCGCAGCACCCCGGTCCCGGCCAGCACGATCAGCATCGCCGGCACCCCGAGCAGGCTGACGTTGACGTACGTCTCCGCCTGCGGCGTGATCACCGTCGACGCACCGAACGCGCGGACCACCGCCGGGACGAGCGGCCGCCCGGCGACGATGAGCGCGACCCCGATGAGGACGGCGAGCCAGAGGCCGTCGATGCCCTGACGTACGGCGGCCCGGTGGTTCCCGGCGCCGATCTGGCGGGAGACGGAGGCGGTGGTCCCGTACGCGAGGAACACGCACAGGTTGACCAGCGTGCCGAGGATCTGCCCGGCCACCCCGAGTGCGCCGAGGGAGCCGGTGCCGAGGCGGCCGACGATCGCCGAGTCGGTGAGGAGGAACAGCGGCTCGGCGACGAGCGCGCCGAAGGCCGGAACCGCGAGACGGAGAATCTCCCGGTCGTGGGGGTGCCGGAACATCATGATGTGCCACTGTAACCGACAAATGTTAGTTGACACTTACTTTGTCCTGTGGGTGACCCTGTGGATGACCGCCGCCAAAACTTTCTCCCGCCCACAGGTGGTGGACGGAGTATTCCCAGCTCAGAACCGCTTTTCGGTAGGGCGATCTGATCATCCACAAGTTATCCACAGGTGATGTGCACAGCTGGATCGGCGTGTATGCACAGGCAGTCCACAACACCCTCCACAGATCGTTTTGCCATCCCTCCCGTACGGGCCGCAGACTGTCAGACCCGGGGGGTAGACGTGGAACACGTGAGCGACTGAGGCGGTTGGGGGTGCCGGAATGAGCGTCACCGAGATGCCGTCACACGAGCAGGAGTTCGAGCGCACGCCGCCGCACGATGTCGCCGCGGAGCAGTGCGTCCTGGGCAGCATGCTGCTGTCCCAGACGGCCATCGCCGAGGTCATCGAGATGGTGCAGAGCCGCGACTTCTACCGGCCCGCCCACCAGACCGTCTTCGAGCGGGTTCTCGACCTGTACGGCCGGGGCGACCCGGTCGACGCCATCACGGTCAAGGACGAGCTGCTCAAACGCGGTGAGCTCAGCCGCATCGGCGACGCCCCCTACCTCCACACGCTCGTCGCCTCGGTGCCCACGGCGGCCAATGCCGGCTACTACGCCAAGATCGTCCAGGAGAAGGCCGTCCTGCGGCGGCTCGTCGAGGTCGGCACCCGCATCGCCCAGCTCGGATACAGCACCGACGGCGCCGACGCCGACGCCCTTCTCGATCGTGCGCAGGCCGAGGTCTACGCCATCGCCGACAAACGGTCCGGCGAGGACTACGCACCGCTCAGCGACATCATGCCCGGGGCCCTCGACGAGATCGAGGCGATCGGCAGCCGCGGCGGCCAGATGGTCGGCGTCCCCACCGGCTTCACCGACCTGGACGCCCTGACCAACGGCCTCCACTCCGGCCAAATGATCATCATCGCCGCCCGGCCCGCCATCGGCAAAAGCACCCTTGCTCTCGATTTGGCCCGAGCTGCGGCGATTAAGCATCAATTGGCGACGGTTGTCTTCTCCCTGGAGATGGGGCGCAACGAGATCACCATGCGCCTGCTGTCCGCCGAGGCGCGGGTCGCGCTGCACGCCATGCGGTCCGGCTCGATGAACGACGAGGACTGGACCCGCCTGGCCCGGCGGATGAGCGAGGTCGCCGAGGCGCCACTGTTCATCGACGACTCGCCCAACATGTCGATGATGGAGATCCGAGCCAAGTGCCGGCGGCTCAAGCAGCAGCACGACCTGCGCTTGGTCATCATCGACTACCTGCAGCTGATGCAGTCCGGCAAGCGGGTGGAGAGCCGCCAGGTCGAGGTCTCGGAGTTCTCCCGGTCGCTGAAGCTTCTCGCCAAGGAGCTCGAGGTCCCGGTCATCGCGCTCTCCCAGCTCAACCGTGGCCCGGAGCAGCGAACGGACAAGAAGCCCATGGTGTCCGACCTGCGTGAATCTGGGAGCATCGAGCAGGATGCGGACATGGTCATCCTGCTGCACCGCGAGGACGCCTACGAGAAGGAGTCCCCGCGGGCGGGCGAGGCCGACCTGATCGTGGCTAAGCACCGTAACGGCCCCACCGCGACGGTGACCGTCGCCTTCCAGGGGCACTACAGCCGCTTCGTCGACATGGCCCACTGACGCCCCGACCTGGTGTAGGACCCGGAAATAAGCGAGTAAATCCGCGTGATCACGAGCACTGAATGAGCAAATCCGGGCCTGGGCCGGTGGACGCCTCGGGGTGACGCTAATGGCACCCGGTTGATCAGCCAGGCCCGCCGCAAGTCCGAGGGTGAACTGGGGCGGTGGTCTTCACCTCACAGCCGGGATTCCAGGGCCGCCGCGAACTCCAGTATCTGCCGAGCTCGGAGGGCGGTCCGTGCCATCATGGCATCCGGCCACGGAGCCTCCGCAAAAACCCGTTGGCGGACCACGGCGACCACTGCTACATTCCCGGTGGCCGTGCGAGACAACGAGGAGGTGGTACCCATGAACGTATCGACATGGGTGCTCCCCTCTGGGGTCACGGTCGGGCGATAGGTCGTCCGGGAGCGCCGTTCAAGAGCACTCCCGAAAGGCACGACCGTGCAATTCACTTCTGAACAGCGCCTCGATGACGGTGTCCTGGAACGCGAATTCACCCTCGGCGAGATCCCCGGCATCCTGTGGACGCCTGCCTCCGCATCCGCACCGGTCCCGCTGATCCTGCTCGGCCCCGCCCAGCTCGGACTGCGCAAGATGTACCCCCGGCTGGTGGCGCGGGCCCGGCGCGCTGCGGCGGATGGCTTCGCTGCGGCCACCATCGAGCTCCCCGGGAGCGGTGACCGGCCCCGTTCGGCCGCCGCCGAGCAGGCTCGCGCCGACCTGCGCCGGGCTATGGAGGCCGGCGAGCCGGTCAGCGACGAGATCATCGACGCCCTCATCCTCCCGCTCGTCGACAAGGCGGTCCCGGAATGGCAGGCCGCCCTGGACGCCCTCCTGTCGCTGCCCGAGATCGGCGGCCCGGTCGGGTACTCGGGGGGAGTGATCTCCATCGGCATCCGGCTTGCGGTGGTCGAGCCGCGCATCGTGGCCGCCGGCTTCTTCGCCGGGAGTTTTGTGCCTCGCACCATGTTCGAGGAGGCCCGACAACTCACCATTCCGCTGCATGTCCTGCTGCAGTGGGATGACGAAGGGAACGACCGGCAGGCGGCCCTGGACCTGTTCGACGCCTTCGGCTCCAAGGAGAAAACGCTGCACGCCAACATGGGCGGGCACACCGGCGTCCCGCAGTTCGCAGGGGAGGACGCGGCCGGGTTCTTCGCCCGGCATCTGCGCTAGCCGCGGGCCGGGGCCCCGCCGCCAGGCCGGCAGCAGGCGGTAGGCGGCGCCGGCCAGAACGCCGCTCATCGAGGACAGGCCCCGGCCCTCCTCGATGGCGGTGGCCGGCAGATGCACAACCGCCCCGATCGCGGCGGTACCGGCCGTCGGCGGTACCGGCCGGTCGGGGCGGCGCCCGGCCACCACCGCCTCCATCAGCTGGCCCATGCTGCGGGCGAACCGGTAAGGGCCGCTTATCCGGATGCTCTCGGGAGAGCCTGATGCCGGGGTTCCCTCCCGCGCACGCGTCGGATCGCGATGACGACCGGCTCCCTACCGGCTAGGTGTCGGCGCTGTAACGGCGGGCGGAGGCGTTGATCAGGGCGAGCCTGCGCAGGGCGAGCAGGAGCGGTTCGATGAGGATCGTGCCCAGGACGATGTAGCGGACGAGGGCGGCGTCCGCGTCGTCGGGGACGCTGGCGACCTCCTCGTCGGCCAGGGCCTGCATCACGTGCGCGTAGTCCAGTACCGCCTGGTGGTCCAGCGGGAAGTCCGCCGCGTCGATCGCCGCCAGCGCCTGCGCCAGCCGGCTGGTCGGCCCCGGCTCGGTGATTTTCAGGTCCCAGCCCATGTCGGCGATGACCGCTTCAGCCCGCGTGGTGTCCTCAGGCTCCTCGCCGAGTGGGGCGAGCAACTGGTCGACCTGTTCGAGGAGCTGGTGAGTCGAGGTAGGCCGATCTCGCCGGTCGAGCACCTCAAGGATGCTCCGGGTGGTCGCCAGGCTCAGGCCCCCGGCGCCGGTCAGCGCGCGGATGAGGCGGAGCCTGTCGAGGTGGCTCTGTTCGTACTGCGCCTGGGTCGCCGAGGTCCGCCTGCCCTCCGGCAGCAACCTCATGCGCAGGTAGTACTTGACCGTATCCACCGGAACGCCGGCGCTTTTGCTCAGCTCGGAGATCCTCACTCGGCACCTCTTGAAATTAGAGAGTTCCACTCCCTAATATTGGGGAGTGTAGGTATCCAATCTAAGTGTCGCTCGGGAGACCGTCGACCCGGGCCTCGCGGGAGGAACCCGACATGGCACCCCTCATCGTCCTCATCACCGTCACCCTCGCCGTCCGAGTCGCGGGAATGGCAGGCGCGCGGCGTCTGCGCCCCTGGCCTGTGGCTCTGCGCGCGGGCCTGGCCGCCATGTTCGTCCTGACCGGCACGGCGCACTTCGTCGGGATGCGCGCGGAGCTGATCCGTATGGTCCCCTCGGCGTTGCCCAGGCCAGACCTGCTCGTCAGCCTCTCCGGCGTCCTCGAGCTGGCGGGCGCGGCCGGGCTGCTGGTCCGGCGCACCGCGCCGCTCGCGGCCGCCTGCCTGACCTTGCTGCTGGTCGCACTGTTCCCGGCCAACGTCTACGCGGCCGTCGAACACATCACCACCGCCCCCGAGGACGCGCTGCTGCCCAGGACGCTGATGCAACTCCTCTTCCTGGCCGCGACCTCCACAGTCGCCGTCAGCTACCGCAGAAACGCCCCAGGCGGGCAGACCGCAGCACCGTCCCCGTTGAGCGCCATTGGTCCTGCACGAGGGCCAGCCCGGAGTATGGAGCATCGGCCAACGCCATGACCAGGCGCAAGGCGTCCACGCTGCCAAGGTCGGTGTCGCGGCCGACCCCCCACCCGGCCGGGCCATGTCCGCCCCGAACACGGGTGAGGTCCGCTCCCGCCGTTACCTCAGCGGGCCGCTGAATATGGCGAATGGCTCGCTTTTGAAAGAATCCGGTGGCATCGATCCCACCGCGATGGTGGCGGAGGCCGAGTACGCGTGCCGTTCGACCGGCCGGCCCGGCAGGGGTGCGGGGAACGCGCACCGGCTGCCCTACTCGGCGCGGAGGGCGGATGCGGTTCGGGCCCGTGCTGCCCAGCCGGCCGGGCCGAGCGCTCCGGTGACCGCGATGATCAGGCCGGCCAGCGCGAGAAGGGTAAGTTCCCACGGTGCGTAGACCGAGATCAGTGACGGTGGGTACCCGGAGCTCGCGGCGTGCGCCATCACCGGCACCACGGCATGGTGCAGGAGGACTCCGGCGGGGACTCCGACGATTCCGGCGACCAGGCCGACGCTGGAGACGGAGCACACCACCATGACGAGGGTCTGCCGCGGCGTCATGCCGATCGCCTTGTACACGCCGATGTCGTGAGCTCGCTCGCGGATCTGCAGCGCCACGGTGTTCAGTACGCCGAGGCCGGCGACCACGGTGATCAGGATCGTCAGCATCGTGATCAAGGTGAGCACGGCGAGGAACTGCGTGGTCGAAGCCTGGGAAGAGGCGGCGCGGTAGGAGTGGCCGAGCGCCGCCGACACGTTGTTGGCGTACGCCTGCGCGCTGGTGCCGGGCCGGAGGGCCACGTCGAAGTACTGCGGCTGCGCACCCGGGTCGAAACGGGAGAGCGTGGCCGGGCTCAGGTACAGCTCGGGCCGACTGCCGGTCTTGAACACCTCGCCCACGATCTGGACCGTCAGCCGGTGCCGGCCGGAGATCAGTGTGTACGTCGACCCGACCGAGGTGCCGGTGTCGGTGAGGAACAGTGTGTTCACGTCCACCTCCGCGGCTCCCGAGGAGGTGGAGTACCAGCGGCCGGAGATCAGCGGAATCCCGCTCAAGGACGGGGTGCCGCCGTAGGCGATGGCGGCCGCCTTCTGCGCCGCGCCGGGCACGCTGAACCTGTCGTCGGTCTCGGTCATGTAGTACCGCGTTCCGGCCTGTGCTTTCAGCGCCGTCTCGACGGCGTGCTGCTGCCCGTCGCTCAGGGAGGGGGCCTGGCCGCCTGCGCGGCCCGACACCTGCACCGGCATGCGCGAGTAGGGCGAGTCGTCGCCGACCCGGATCAGCGTCGACCCCAGCCCGATGCCGAACGTCACAGCCGCGGCGCCGAACACGATGACCACCCAGGTCGTCACCGTCCGCGCGGGCCGGGCGGCCGGTGCGGCCAGGCCGAGCGTGATCGACCGGGGGAGTGACCGCAGCCGCGCCGCGGCCCGGTGCGCGAAGAAGCCGCGGACCGGCCGGGGGGCACGGCCGGTGGCGATCGCCTGGATGGCGCTCATCCGGCCCGCCCGCAGCGCGGGAAGGACCCCGCCGACCGCGGTCAGGGCGAGTGCCGCCAGCGGAACCAGGACGTCGACCCACAGCGGGACGCTCAGCGTCCCCACCTGATAGACGTGCGCGTTCACCTCGAGCATGGGTATCGCCAGCAGGTTCCCGACCACGACCCCGATGGCGCAGCCGACCATCGCCGGAACCAGCACCAGCAGCGCGTACGAGGCGACCACCTGAACCGGGCTGAAGCCGATCGCCTTGAGCACGCCGATGCGGGTGGTTCCGGCGATCACCGCGCCGGCCACCACGTTCACCACGATCAGCACCGAGATCACCAGCGCGATCACGCCGAACGCGATGATGAACGGCACCCACGGCTGAATCCCGGCCTGTTCCGCCTGCCGAACGTCCAGATAGGACGTGCTGCCGAGCACCGCGCCGCTCGGCAGCGCCGACCGTACCGAGGTGATGTCGGCGGCGACCGCGGACTGCGACTCCGCGCGGGTGAACCGGTAGAGCAGCTGAGCCTCCCCGGTTCCCCCCACGCTCCGGAGCGAGGCGATCTGGGACGGCGTCACCCAGCCGGCGGCGGTGTGGGTGATCGAGTTCGCGGTACCGACCACGGTCAGCGTCTGTGCGCCGATGGTGAGAGTCGACCCGGTGAACACCCCGTTGCCTCGGTCGACGACGATCTGCCCGTCGCCGTCCGGCCAGTGGCCGTCGAGCAGCGTGATGTCGTCCACCGGGCCGCTCGGGGCGGACCGGCCGACGATCCGGAGCGGCGTCGTCGACGAGCCGGGTACTCCGGGAACCGTGACCCGCGCGTTCACCTCGACCTCGCCGAACGGGCCGGACGCAGCCGTCACACCCGAGAGCCGGGACGTCGCGGCAAGCCGGCCGGAATCGGCGACGGAGGTGTTCACGGTGACGGTGATGTGGGCGCCGTTCTGTTTTGCGAACGCGCGGTCGAACGCGCCGTGCGCGTTGGCGAGCAGGCCCAGCGCGACCGTCGAGGTCGCGGTGGCCGACAGCATGACGACACCGATGATCAGTGCCTGCAGGCGGCGTCCGCGCAGGCCACTGAGGGCCGTGCGGAGGACCGCGGTCATCGCTGGACCCCCACGCCGGGCGCGCCCACGGGACCTGCCGGGTCGGCCGAGTCCGACGTGATCCGGCCGTCGGCGACAGAGATCACCCGGCTCGCGTACCTGGCGGCCAGCTCTGGGTTGTGGGTGACCAGGATCAGCGTCTGCCCGGTCGAGTTCAGATCCAGCAGCAGTTCGCCGATCTCCTCTCCGGCCCTGGTGTCCACCGCACCGGTCGGCTCGTCGGCGAGCAGCAGCGCGGGCCGGTTGATCAGGGCCCGCGCGATCGCCACACGCTGCCGCTCACCGCCGGACAGCCGCGCCGGGTAGGCGTCGCGGCGGTGGTTCAGCCGGAGCCGGTCCAGCAGTTGGTCGGCCCGCTGCCGCGCGGCGTCCGACCGGCCCCCGGCGAGCTGGGCGGGCAGCAGGATGTTGTCCATGACGGTCATGTCGTCGAGCAGGTTGAAGAACTGAAAGATCATGCCGACCTGGCGCCGCCGGTACCTGGCGGCGGCGGTCTCGTTCATCTTGTCCACGCGGTCCCGGCCGACCTGCACCGTGCCGGTGGTCGGCCGGTCCATCGCCGCTATCAGGTTGAGCAGCGTCGACTTTCCGCTCCCGGACGGCCCCATGATCGCGACCGCTTCGCCGGCATGCACCGCCAAGTCGACGTCCGCGACCGCCGGCGCCACCGCGTTGTCGTACCGTTTGGTCACGCCGTCCAACCGGATCAACTCTGTGCCGGTGGCAGGCACGCTCTGTTGTCTCATGGGTTCCTCTCTGGATGGCGGACGCGGATCTGGGCGACGTAGCCGTCTTCGATGGCGGGGTCGGCCCGTACCGCGCCGGGTTCGGGTGGTCCGGTCGCGATGAGCCGGTGGCTCGTCAGCGGATCGCCTGGCACGACGGTGACCGCCGGCAGTCGGGCGGCGGATGCCCGGCTGCCTGTGTGAGGCACCGGACGAACAGGTGTGAGCGCCCGGCTGAATGGCCGTCAACTGCGAGCACGTGCCCACTTTGGCCATGCGGGGCCCGTCACGGTATCGGCTGGAAGTCTGCTTCCTGCGCGGCCCGGATTCGTACTTTCGACCGACATGGCCGCGGTGGCGTGCGGCCGTAACCTGGCGGCATGGACGTGCTCAAGCCCCTGGTCCGGCGGGCCGGGACAGGCGCCGAAGTAGCGCTGGGCGTGGCAATGGCCATGGTGATCGCCCTCAACGCACTGCTGATCGCCAAAGCCAGCGAGGATTGGCCGTTCAGTCTCGGTGTCGGCATCGTGATCTGCGCGACCGCCCTGCTACGCGGACGGAACCGGACACTGGCGGCGGTGACCGGTCTTTCCCTGTTCGCCGCAGCCGGACTCGCGGTCGCGCGGGGGGCCATCCCTCCGGGACCGCTGTTCGGCGGCGGGCTCGTCGGCCTGCTCGTACTCGGCGCCGCGGCCGTCCGAACGCTGCCGCCGCGCCGCGCCGCCATCGTCGGCGTTGCCGGCACGCTCGTGATCGGGGTAAGTGAGACCGCCGGGCCCCACGGCTTGTTCGACAACCGGGTCTATTGGGCGCTGGCCGGAGCCACCCTGTGGTCTGCCGCGCTGGCCGTCGGCCTCTATCTCCGCTATCTCGACTTCCTCCACCATGAGACGCTGGCGACCGTACGGCACGTGGAGCGCCTTGAGCTGGCCAGGGAACTGCACGACGTGGTCGCCCACCACGTCACCGGCATGGTCGTCCAGGCCCAGGCTGCCCGGTTCGCCGGAAACGACCACGCTGAGACGCTACGGTCCGCGCTGGGCAACATCGAGACCGCCGGCACCGACACGTTGACCGCGATCCGGCAGCTTGTCGGGCTGCTGCGCGATCCGGACGACATGAGCAGTGTCGCGCCGACGCCCGAACCGATCAGCAAGCTCGTGGAGCGATTCGCCGAACACGGCCCAGCCGTCGATCTACGGCTCCCCCCGGGCATACCAACCTCCGCCTGGCCGCCTGAGGTGGCCAGCACCATCTACCGGGTCGTGCAGGAAGCGCTGACCAACATCGCCCGCCACGCTTCCGGCGCCCGCTCAGTCACCGTCACCGTCACGCACGACCCCCAGCAGGTCAGTGTCGAGGTGACCGACAACGCCCCCACCACAGCCTCCCGACACTCCCGCCCAGGAGGCGGCTACGGGCTCGTCGGGATGCGAGAGCGCGTCGAGGCGCTCGGCGGCAGGCTTCGCGCGGGGCCGCTGCCCGAAGCGGGCTGGGCGGTCCAGGCCAGCCTGCCCCTCCCCGCGCCGGGTCGGCCGTGACCCTACGGGTTCTGCTGGCCGACGATCAGGCCATGGTCCGCAGCGGCTTCCGGCTGATCCTCGAAAGCCAGCCCGGCATCACCGTGGCCGCAGAGGCCGCAGACGGCATCCAGGCCGTGGCCCTCGCCCAGGAACTCCGCCCGGACGTATGCCTCGTCGACATCCGCATGCCAGGTCTGGATGGCATCGAGGTCACCCGCGCGCTGGCCGGCCCAGGCGTCGCCGACCCGCTCCGCGTCGTGATCGTTACCACCTTCGACACCGACGAGTACGTCTACGGCGCGCTGCGTGCCGGCGCGGTGGGCTTCCTGCTCAAAGACGCCGGACCCGCACTCCTCATCGAAGCCGCCCGCGCCGCCGGCGTCGGCGACGCCCTGATCTCCCCGTCAGTCACCGTCCGCCTCCTCCGTCGGCTCGCATCCACCCGGCACCCGGACGCCGGAGCCGGGAACCGGCTCTCGGAACGAGAACTCGACATCGCCCGCCGCGTCGCCAAGGGACGCACCAACCAGGAAATCGCCGCCGAACTGTTCATCTCGCTCAGCACGGTGAAGACCCATATCACCCGGATCCAGAACAAACTCGACGTCCGCAACCGCGTAGAAATCGCCGCTTGGTGGTGGGAAAACCGAATCATGGACCAATAGGTGTACGGGCTCAGCAGGTGTTTCGGTAGGGGATTTCGGGGATGTGGGTTTTCCAGACTGTTTTAGGCAGCGGGCCGAACTGGGCGCAGAGGGCGGCCTTGATCTTGCCGGGGGCGACCAGGTGGGTGCGGAGGCGGCCGGCGGTGTCGGTGGCGAGGACGGCCGATCCGTCCGGGGTGAAGGCCACCCGCGCGATCATGCCGGTACCGTTGTACTTCTCGGGGAGGAAGAATCCGTTGAGCGGGCCGCCGAGCGCCTGTCTTCGGGTGAGGTCCCACAGCCGGATCTGGTTCGTCGTCTGATCCGCCACGGCCAGGATGCGCCCATCGGGAGAGAAGGCCGACGGCGCCTCCGGAGAGCCGCTGAGGGTGGTGTCGTCCACCCGCCGCAGCGACCTTCCGTCCCAGAGCGAGATCTTGTGGTCGGCTTCGTTCGCCGCCGCGACGAGTCCGTTCTTGTTCACGGCCTCGGGTGTGCCGACCGCGAAGTCGGGGGCGGTCAGCCGCCTGCCGGTGGCGACGTCGACGACCCCCTGGTCCGGGGCGGACACCACCGTCCGGCCGTGGCCGCTGAAGAGGATCCGGACGCCGAGGGTCTGGAAATCCGCCTGAAGACCGTCCTGACCTCCTGCGGGTGGTTGCCCGGTGGACGCGGCGCGACGGGTTCTCGACGCGATGTCCCACAGTTCGAGCAGGCTCGCCTTCCTGTCGCCGGAGGTGAGAAGGGCCAGCGTCCTGTTGTCGGGAGAGAACGCGACCTGAACGAGATCGTCGGAGGCTTCGTTTTCCAGGTTCTGGTGCGTCGCCAGGGTGGCCTTCCTGGTCGCGGAGAGGACGTCCCAGATTTCGATGTCCCCGTTCGGATGGGCCACCGCCAAGAGCCGGCCGTCCGTGGACAGCTCATCCGCCAAGACGCGGTCCTTGGACGGCAGCGCTTTCCGCCGCACCCGTTTGAGCGGATCCCAGATCTCCACCACGGGCGAGACGCCATCGCTCGTTGCGATGGTCGAACCGTCCCGGCTCAGTATCGGATCGTTGCCCGGATTGAAGAGGTCGACCGGGTCGCGAATCGCGCCGAGGGACAGCACGGTCACGACGCCCTCGAAGTTGACGCAGCGTAGCGTTCGGCCCCCCGGCCCGAAGGTGTAGGAGCGGCACCCGGGGCTGGAGTACTTGAAGATCGGCTTGTCCTGGCCGGGCGTCCAGCCCGGGTAGCCCCAGGCGTCCCAGACCGTGCCCTGGACCGCCACGTACCGGCTGTCCGGGCTGAAGGTCGGGCGTCCATCGGATTCCGCCGTCTGGAACCCCATTGCCTGCGGGGTCGGCCGGTCGAAGGGCCCGACCCACAGCTCATCGCCCTGGCGCAGGGCGATGAGCCTGCCGTCGGGGCTGAGCGCCATGTTCGAGATCGCCTTCGTGCCGGGGATCAGCCGCAGAGTACGCGCCCTTCGTCCCGTGTCGAGGTCCCACAGGTCCACCGCGGTCCCGTGGGTGGTGACCAGGTACTTCTCGTCGGGTGTGGTCTCCGCGTCCCCAACGGGGTAGGGGATCTTCAACAGCCGTTTTCCGGACGCGGTGTCCCACACGCTCGTGCCGTCGGATTCGCCGACCAGCAGCCGCCTTCCGTGCCTGTCGAGCTCCGGGAGCGGGTTGGGGGTACGGACCGTCGCCGGGAGTTGCCGGCCGGTCATCGCGTCGTAGGTCGCGATCGTGTTGTCCTGCCGGACCAGCGACAGGACCCTGCCGTCCGAGCTGAGCGACGCGACGGAGGCGGTGACAGAGGAGAACCTGGTGTCCATGGGCTTGCCCGAGAACCGGAACGACGACCGCACCGTGCGCGCGTCGACATCGGCGAGCTTCACCTCGTTGCCGCGGATGTAGGCCCGCAGATGCCCGGTCGCGTCCCCGGTCGAGTACCAGGTCCTGTCGACCCCCGAGGGCCGGTAGGTGTACTGCTCCGGCTGGTCGTACACGGTCAGCAGCGCGTTCCGGGCCTCGTAGCCGTCGGGCGACAGGCTCGCCGCGGCCACCGCAAGTTGCTTGGCGGTGATCGGATCGGTGCTGCGCATCCCGGCGGCGAGGCCCGCGACCCGGGCGCCGACGGCCTGGTCGCGCTGTCGGGCGACGGTACGGCCCCGGGCGATCGCGACGGTGGCCGTCGTCGCAGCGACGACCAGCAGGACCGCCAGTGCCGCGCTCGCCACGGTACGGTTTCGGCTCCTGCGCCGGGCGGCTCGTACGGAGTGGTCGAGGAAGGCGCGTTCGAGCAGGTTGAGCGTGAGGTGCGGACGGCCGGCCACCGCCTGGGTGAGGGCCTCGTCCAGCGGCGTGCCCAGCAGCAGATCTCCGCTTTTTCGGCCGTGGTCGTGCCAGCGCCGCGCACTGTCGGCGAGCCGGTGATGAGCGTCCAGGGCGTCGCGTTCGTCCGCCACCCACCGGCGCAGCGGGGGCCAGGCGCGTACCAGCGCCGGCGTGGCGAGCGCGAACACCTCATCGTCGCGTACCAGCAGCCCGGCCTCACCCAACGCGTCGAGGACCTGCCGTACGGTCCGCTCACCGGTCTCGGCGTCGATGAACTCCTCGACGGCGACCCGGCGGAGCAGGCGGTCGGCGTCCGAGGCTGCGTTGATCATCCGCAGCAGCACACGCGGCACCACGGCCTTCGCATCCGGATCAAGCCCGGCGTACGCCTCCTCGGCCTCCTCCGCCAGGGACGGAGGGACGGAGGTCGCCGGTAGAGCCCCCGCGGCCCGTTCGCCCGCCTCCAGCGAAGAGTCCCCGGCCTCGCCACCGATCAGGCCCTCCAGCAGCTCCATGGCGCTGGGGCGTCGCTGTGGGCTCCGGGACAGCGCCCGCCCGACCAGGGACCGCAGCGGCTCCGGCAGCACGGCAAGGTCGGGCTCATGGTGAAGGATCTGGTGGGTCAGCGCCGGAATGTTCCCCGCGTCCTCGTCGAACGGCGGCCGGCCCGTCGCCGCGAACAACGCGACCGCACCCCACGCCCACACGTCAACGGCGGGTGAGGCGCGCTCCCCCTGGAACAGCTCCGGAGCCATCCACCGCGGAGTGCCCTTCAACTGCCCAGTGGCGCTCCGCGTCATCTCCTCGGTACGCGCGATACCGAAATCGATGACACGCGGGCCATCGGGCCCCAACAGCACATTCGCCGGTTTTAGATCGCGATGCGTCACCCCCGCGTGATGGATCGACGCCAACGCGGTCGCAATGCCGATCGCCAGTCGGACCAGCTCACCGGGACCATACGGCCCGTTCTGCTCCACCCAGGTATGCAGGTCCGGGCCCGGCACGTACTCGCTGACCAGATACGGCGGCACATCATCAAGACCGACTTCGATGATCCGCGCCGTGCAGTACGGCGCCACCCGCCCGAGCGCCTCCACCTCCCGGCCCAACTGATCACGGAAGGTGCCACTGACCAGATCACCATGCAACGCCTTGACCGCCACTCGGCCACCAGCGGCGTCATATCCCTCATAAACGACACCCTGGCCGCCCGAGCCGAGCCGCCTCGCCAACCAGTACGAACCAAGCTGCTGAGGATCACCTGAGACCAGAGGGTCAGCCATCACCAAGCCCGCTCACGAGGTCGCGACCGTCAACCGCGTAGACGCAGCCGGACACCCACCAGTTCCAACCGATATCACGAGCCTGGACCACCAGGTAGACGGCTTGCGAGTGCTCACAGGTTCCCGGAACCTACAAGGCGTGCCGGTCCGCGGCGAAGAAGGACGTCAGCAGTGGCAGCAGCGCGTGCGGGCGGTCCAGCGGGATGATGTGGCCGCAGTCCTCGATGAGCCGCCCGGTGAGGTCGTCGGCGATGGGTCGCAGCTGCCGTTCGAGGGCGTTTCCCACGGGTTGCGCGCCGATGGCCATCGTGGGCACGGTGAGGCGGCGAGAGCCGACGGCGTCTTGGATCTGCCGGGCGCTGGTGGGTGCGGCTCGGTAGTAGGAGAAGGCACAGCGCAGGGCATCGCGTCCGGTGTAGGCGCTGACGAAGGCGTCTCGGATCTCGCGTGGCACACCACGGCCATGGGTGCCGGTGGTGAGGAACCAGTCGATGTAGTCCGTCTCGTGTCCGGTCAAGACCGTCTCGGCGAGGTCTGGAATCGAGTGGAAGCCGAACCACCACGGCGGACCATTGACAAGGAAGTCCTCGGCGCCGGGCAATTTGCCCAGCAACGACTCCATGAGGACGAGCCGCCGTACGCGGGCGGGGTGCCGCATGGCGAACAGGAATGCCGGAGGGGCGCCTGCGTCGATACCGACCACCGCCGCCGATGGTTCTCCCAGAGCGGTGAGGAGTTCTTCGGCGTCGGTCGCGAGGGTGCCGGCGTCGTATCCGCCCACCGCTCTCGTGGTGGCGCCGAGTCCTCGCAGGTCCGGGGCGATGACGCGGTGATGCCGGGCGAGGCCGGCGATGACCTCGGTCCACAGCCGCCAGGTGTGCGGGAAGCCATGGAGCAGTAGGACGGCGGGCCCGTTCCCGGCGATCGCCACGTTGATCTCGATGCCGTTTGCTGCGACCCGGTGTAGGGAGATCTCGGCCATGGATTGGCCGGGGGTGGGCGTCGGGGCTGTGCCGGGCATGATGTCTCCCTGCGGTTACCAATCGTGACAAGCAGAGGTTAGGTAACCTCCTCTGTATGGCCAAGACCGCACTTTCGCGACAGGTGGTGAGCTGCGGGTGACCTCCCCTCCAGCCGGTACGGCGAAGGGGACGCGGGGCGACCTCTTCGATCCCGAGTGTCCGACCCGTCGCTTGCTCGATCGCATCGGCACGAAATGGACGTCCATGGCCGTCAAGGTCCTCGCGGAGGCCGCCCCGCATGAAGTGCGCTTCGCCGAGCTTCGGCGGCGGATGCCCGGCGTCTCGCAGAAGATGCTTTCGGTGACCTTGCAGAGTCTGACTCGCGACGGCCTGGTCGCCCGTCGAGTGGAGCCGACCGTACCGCCCCGGGTGCACTATCGGCTCACCGACCTGGGCTTGTCACTCGAGGCCGCGCTCGCCACTGTCCGGGCCTGGGCCGAGGAGCACATGGCCGAGGTCGACCGCGCCAACGAGATCAACAACGCCCAGGCCGACGGTGCCGACGAGTAGGGACACCGCGGTGCGCCTATGCGACCACGTCGTCATCCGGCGGTGAGGGCGATGTTGATGAGCACCCCGACGATGACGACGATCAGCAGGATCCACGGCCATACCGGGCGTTCCTTCGGCGGTGCCCACTCGGCGCGGTCAGGGCGGCCGTCCGTGTTCTTCTCTTCGTTCACAGTGACTCCTTCGGGTGGGATCGCAGGGCGATTCGGGCCGGGATGAGGATGGAGAGGGTTCCGAGTACGGACGCACCGCCCGCGATCGCCGCGTACAGCAACGGCGGGAGGTACGGCATGGGGTTGCCGGTGAGGCCGTAGCTGATCGTGGCCAGGGGCAGCAGTGGCACGGCGGTCCCGATGACGATGGCGATCACGGCGACCAGCACGGCTTCGGCGCGCATCATCTGCATGACCTGGCGGCGGGTGGTGCCGATGAGGCGGAGCAGCGCGAATTCGCGGGTTCGTCCGGTGACCGCGAGGGCGAGGGCGTTCGTGACGGCCACGGCGATGTAGCCGAAGACCATCAGCAGGGGCAGTGCGCTGGTGAGGATGGTGCCGTCCTGCTGTGATCGCTGCGCCGCTGCGATGTCATCACGGTCCTGGACCGTGAGGCCGGGGTAGCGGCGTTCGAGTTCGCCGAGTGAGGCGTCGGCGCGTGCGCGGACCAGGATGGCCTCGTCGGTCCGGCCGGTGGTGTGGGGCAGCAGGTCCTGGTGGGGCAGGGTGATGTCGCCGAAGCCCGCTCCGCGGCGGTAGACGGCGATGACGCGCGGGGTGATGGGTGAGCCGTCGCCGAGGTAGAGCCGGACGGTGGAGCCGACGTGGGCGCCGAGGGTGCCTGCGGCGGCTCGGCTGATCGCGACCGTTCCGCTGGTGAGGTCACCGAGTTTCCCGGACTGAACGCCGAGGTCGAGCGTGCGGTCGAGTCCCCGCGTGTCGATGCCCTGCGCTTGGTATTCGAAGACTTCCGGGTCGCCCAGCATGGTGATCGCCGCGTAGATGGTGGAGTGGACGACCGGCGTGGCGGCCAGTACGCCGGGGGTGTTCCGGGCCGCCTCGACGGCATCCCCGGGCACGCCTCCCCTACGCGCGAGGGTCCGGTCGGCGAGGAGCCCGTGGATCGCGTCCCGATGGGCGGCGGCGGCCATGGTCGTGGGCAGGCCGAGTTGGATGAGGGCGAAGCCGACGATGAGGATCAGCGGTGAGATCGCCGCCGCCAGCCGTCTCGACGAGGCCCGCGCGCCGGCCACCGCGAGGTGGCCGGGCGTGCCGAATGAGCGCCGCAGCGGTCCGGCCAGCACCCGTGTCGTGGCCCTGACGACGTGCGGGCCGAGCAGGGTCACGGCGATGACCATGATCAGCCCGCCCGAGCCGGCACCCGCGACCGCGAAGACGCTTCCGAAGAACAGCGGGAGCAGGGAGGCGGCGCCGCCGGCCAGCAGGAGCCCGAGACCGGCCACGACACGGGCACCACCGATGGCGCGCTGCTCCAGCGCGGCCTCACCGAGCGCCTCAATGGGGCGGACGCGCACGGCTCGGCGGATCACGGTCCACGCGGCCAGTTCGGCGACGCCGACGCAGGTCACCAGCGCGACGAGGACGGGCAGCGGGCCGGCCGAGAACGCGAAGTCGGCGGGGATCACCCCGACGGCTCCCAGAGCGCCCTTCAACAGGAACGCCACGGCGACACCGGGAACCCAGCCGAGCGCCGCCGCGAGGAGCGACACGACGAGAACCTCCGCGGCGATCATCTTGCTGACCTGCCGTGGGGTGGCCGCGATGGCGCGCAGCAACGCGATCTCGCGTCGCCGCCGATGGAAGGTGAGGGTGAGCGTGCTCGCGACGACCAGCACCGTGACCAAGATGATCATGCCGGTGAGCGCTCCGGCCATCTCCTGAAGGTCGCTGCGGGCCTGCCGTACGTCTTGGAACTCGATGCGGCTGCGCGCCGCTCCGGTGGCGACCGTGACACGGGTGCCGCGCAGGGCCTTGCCGATGCGTTTCGCGAGGGCGCCGGTGTCGGTACGCGGCGCGGTCAGCACGCCGATGGCGTCGACGGTTCCGGGCCGGGCGGCGATCCGTTCGGCCTCCGGGTCGGCGAAGAACAGGGCCGGGCTCCGGTCCGCGCCACGTGATCTGGCGACGCCGCTCACCTGGTAGGTCGCCGGTGCGCTGCCGGCCATGACCTGGATCCGGTCACCGGAGGTCACGCGCGCCCGGCGGGCGAGAACCGCGTCGAGCACGATCTCGCCGACGGCGGTGGGCGGGCGTCCGGAGGCCAGCGCGACGGGAGTCAGGGCCGCGGAGGCCCACCCGTGCCCCAGTGACCCGTCCCCGGCGGTGACGGGTTCACCGTGCCGGTCGATCACCTCGGCGGGGAAGCTCACGTCCCCGATCGCCGTGCGTACGCCTCGGACATGCGCCACCCGGTCCACGAGAGCGGCGGGCAGCGTGGCCCGCTCGGTCAGCGGCTTGTGCTTCGTCTTGCCGTTCCGCGTCACTGCGACGTTCGCCGGTCCACCGACGACGACCGCCGCGCCCGCGTACCGCTGAGGTGCGACACCGGCGCTCAGCCCCGACTGCAGGATGATCCCGCAGGCGGTGATCAGGGCCGATGCGCCGAGCAGGGCGACGAACGTGCCCATGAGCCCGCCGCGGTGCGCCCGGATCATCTTCCAGGCCAGCACGGTCACCACTCCCCGAGACGGGTCATCGCCGTCGCCACGCGTTCGGGAGTCGGCGCGTCCAGGTGCCCGGCCAGCCGTCCGTCGGCCAGGAACACGACACGCCGGGCGTAGGACGCGGCGACCGGATCGTGGGTCACCATCACCACGGTCTGGCCGAGCGCGTCCACAAGGTGTCGTAGGAGAGTGAGGACCTGGCGCCCGGACCGGGTGTCCAGCGCGCCGGTGGGCTCGTCGGCGAAGACCACGTCCGGTCTGGTGATCAGCGCCCGGGCGATCGCGACGCGCTGCCGTTGGCCGCCGGACAGCTCCGCGGGACGGTGACGGCGCCGGTCGGTCAGCCCGACCCGCTCAAGGATCTCCGCCAGCCACCGCCGGTCGGTGAGCCGGTCCGCCAGCCTCAGTGGAAGCGTGATGTTGTCGGCGACGTCGAGCGCCTCGATCAGGTTGTAGGCCTGGAAGATGAAGCCGATCCGTTCCCGGCGCAACGCGGTCAGCCCGGTCTCGTCCAGGTCCGACAGGTCGGTCTCGCCCAGCAGGACCTCACCGGCGGTAGGACGGTCGAGGCCCGCGGCGCAGTTGAGGAACGTGCTCTTGCCCGATCCCGACGGCCCCATGATCGCGATGAAGTCGCCGCGCGCGACGGCGTACGTGACGCCCGCCAGAGCGGTGACGGCTCCGTCGCCGCGGCCATAGATCTTTCGAACGTCCCGCATCCGTACGGCGGCCATGGCGTCCTCGTGCATCGGCATCGCCGACGCATCGCCCATTGGAACTTCGCTCATCTGCGTGAACGTACGGTCCGGCCAATGGGCCCGGACAGCCCGTGGACGGGTGTCTTCGGGGTGCGGCGCGTGGGGGCTCCGATGGTGGAGTCGGCACCACCCTGGGCGCGGCGGCGAGAATGAACCCGTGATCAGTACTGAGGACGGGCGGCGGCCGACCTCATGGTGGCCGGTGACCGCGGCGTCCATCCGATCCACGATGCGGTACCTGTTCGTCGGCCTCGGGACCGGCCTGCTGGCGCTGTTCGCCCTGATCGGACTCCTGCTGGTCGGGGCGTTGTCGCTGATCGGTATCGGCCTGCCGGCGCTGCCCGCGGCCGTGGCCGGGGTGCGGCGCCTGGCCGGGACCGAACGGCGCCGCGCCTCCGCGTTCCTGGACACGCCCCTGCCCGATCACTATCGGAGCGTGGAGGGCGGCTACGCGGCACGTCTGCGAAGCGTGCTGGGCGATCCCGCGACAGGCCGCGACCTGGCCTGGCTCGCGATCCACGGCCTCACCGGTACGGTCGGCGGCTACCTCGCGCTTGGTCTGCCACTCGCCGCACTCAACGCCGCGACCATGCCGCTGTGGTGGTGGGCGGTCCCGGGCAGCCCACCGTCCGTCATCGGGCTCCCGGTCGACTCGTGGCCGGCGGCGTTGACCACGCCGTTCGTCGCCGTCGGCTACGCCGCCCTCGGCCTGGTCGTCCTGCCGCGGCTCGCCCGCCTCGACGCGCGGATCAGCCGGGCCCTGCTGCGGCCCACCGACCGGATGCGGCTGAGCGAACGGGTCACCGAACTCACCGCCATGCGGGCGGCGGCGCTGGAGGCGCACGCCGCCGAACTCCGGCGTCTCGAGCGCGACCTGCACGATGGAACACAGAACCGTCTGGTGGCCGTCGTGATGCAACTCGGCATCCTCGAGCGGGCACTGGAGTCCGCGCCGGAGAACCAGCGTGGGCTCGCGTCACGAGCCCAGGACGCCGCCAATGACGCGCTGACGCACATGCGCCAGGTCGTCCGTGCCATCTATCCGCCCATCCTCGACGAACGCGGCCTGGACGGCGCCGTCGCGGCGCTGGCCGCACACTGCCCGATCCCGTGCGTGCTGGAGACCACCGACGTTCCCCGTGCCCCGGCCGCCGTGGAGGCGGCGGCATACTTTTCGATCGCCGAGGCGCTGACCAACGTCGCCAAGCACAGCGGCGCCCGGCAGGCCGTCGTACGGCTGACCGGACGCGACCGGACACTGGTCATCGAGGTGACCGACGACGGCCGCGGCGGCGCCGACGAGCACGGCGGCAGCGGGCTCGCCGGCATCCGCCGACGGGTCGCCGCTCTCGAGGGCCGTACCGAACTCCTCAGCCCGCCCGGCGGGCCGACCGCACTACGAGTGGAGCTGCCATGCGGGTCGTGATCACCGAGGATGACGCACTGCTGCGCGAAGGCCTGGTCCTGCTGCTGCGGACCGAGGGCATCGACGTGGCCGCCGCCGTCGACAACGCCGACGACCTGCTGGCCGCCATCGCCGATGACCGCCCCGACGCGCTCGTCATGGACGTACGCCTGCCGCCGACCCATCGCGACGAAGGGCTGCGCGCCGCGGTGGAAGCGCGCCGGATCCATCCGGGCCTTCCGGTGCTCGTGCTGTCCGCGCACGTCGAGGACAGCCATGCCGTCGACCTCCTGTCCGACGGCGGCGCCGGCGTCGGCTACCTCCTCAAGGAACGAGTCGGCAAGGTGGCCGAGTTCGTCGACGCGCTACGCCGGGTCGCCGGCGGCGGCACCGTGATGGACCCCGAGGTGATCGCCCAGCTGCTGGTCCGCCGGAAGGCCGACGATCCGCTGCGCACTCTCACCCCACGTGAGCGCGAGGTGCTGTCTCTCATGGCCGAAGGACACGCCAACGCGGAGATCGCCGAGCACCTCTCCATCAGCCATGGCTCGGTGAACAAGCACATCGGCAACATCTTCGACAAGCTCGGCCTGCACCCCGACGGCAGCGGCCACCGCCGCGTCCTCGCCGTCCTGGCCCATCTCAGTACAGGCCCATGACCCGGTCCACCATGATCTCGATCACGACCAGGCCGGAGGGAGCGGGCGGTGGCGCCCCGTAGCGGTCGGCGTATCGGCGTACGCCGTCGGCCAGCCGCCGCGGATCGTCGGACACGGTCGCCGAGCCCTCGAGCGTGATCCAGCGGGGGCCGACCACCTGGCAGATCGCGGCGCGGCCTGCGGGGTCGGCGATGAGGTTCGCGGCCTTGCGGCGCGACGCGACCGTCATGACCCGTACGGTGGCGCCGTCCCAGGTGAACCGTACGGGTGCGACGTGCGGCGTGCCGTCGGGGCGAACGGTCGTCAGTGTGCCCACGTGCGGCTCGGCGAGGAATGCCTTGGCGGAGGAGGGCAACGGCGGGGGTGTGGTGCTCCGGCGCCGGGTCCCGCGAGCGGTCATGGACGTTCCTTCCTGACGGGCCGGAGCCGCGTCCGGCTCCGGCCTGAGATCCGGTCTCAGCGGAATGCGGCGACGTTGCGGGCCGCCCAGTCGGCGAACGAGCGGGGCGGGCGGCCGAGGACGTGCTCGATGTCGGGGCTCACGCGCTGCTCTGCGGGCAGTGGCTCGCCGAGGATGGCCAGCGTGCCCTCCACCACGGGCTCGGGCATGAACTGCAGCATCTGCGCCCGGGCCTCCGCGCGGGTCTGCTCGACGAACCGCACGGGGCTCCCCAGCGCGTCGGCGATCGCCTGGGCGCGCTCGCGGGGCGTGGTCGGGGCCGGTCCGGTGAGCTCGTACGTCCGGCCGGCGTGCCCGTCCTCGATCAGGACCCCGGCCGCGACCTCGGCGATGTCGTCCGGGTCGACGGTCGGCAGGCCGATGTCGCCGAACGGCGCGGCGGCCATCCGCTCCGAGCGCACCGTCTCGGCCCAGGCGTAGGCGTTCGAGTCGAATCCGCCGGGCCGGAGGATCGTCCAGGCCAGGCCCGACTCCCGTACGGCGTCCTCGAAGGCGCGGGGGTGGCGGTAGGCCTCCGGCCGGGTGCCCGCGCCCTGGGAGGACAGCAGGACGATCCGGCGCAGGCCGGCGCCCTTCGCGACGTCGACGATGCCCTGTGGGTCACCTCCGGCGACGAGGAGGAAGAGCGAGTCGGCCTCCTCGAGCGCGGGCTTGAGGCTCGCCGGATCGTCCAGGTCGGCGGGCACGTGCCGGACCCCTTCCGGCAGGCCGGCGGCCGAGGCGCGCCGGGAGACCGCCGTCACCTGCTCGCCTGCCGTCGCGAGCAGCTGGACGAGCCGTCCACCGACGTTCCCGGTCGCTCCCGTTACCACGATCATGTCCTTCTCCTTGCGAGTGAGTCAGTTGGCTAACTAAGAAGACCATAGCCACTCGAGCGGCGGCTGTCCATAGTTAGTTGGATAACTGACTCAAGCGGTGTAGAGGGCCGGCGCGGGTGATTGGGCTCGTCATCCGGGGTAAGGCTGACGATGGTCCGTCAACGGCTCGATCGGGGGGAGCGATGGCGGCCGTTCATCACCGGTACGGCACGGTCCGTGGTCGGCGGCTCTTCTACCGGGAGGCCGGCCCTGCGGACGCTCCTTTGATCGTGTTGCTGCACGGCTTCCCGGCCAGCTCGTTCATGTTCCGCGACCTCATTCCGTTGCTGTCCGACCGGTACCGCGTCATCGCTCCGGATCATCTTGGGTTCGGCCTGTCCGATATGCCGAGGGCCGAGGAGTTCGACTACACGTTCGATGCACTGACGGATCTCACCGAAGGCCTGCTCGATGAGCTCGGCGTCGTCCGGTACGCCATCTACGTCCAGGACTACGGCGCACCGATCGGGTGGCGGCTGGCTCTGCGGCGCCCGCAGGCGATCACCGCCATCGTCAGCCAGAACGGCAACGGCTATGACGCCGGGTTCGTCGAGAGCTTCTGGAAGACGATCTGGGACTATCAGCGCGAGCAGACGCCGGAGACGGAGACCGCCATCCGGCAGGCGTTCACCCTCGATGTCACCAGGTGGCAGTACGTCATCGGGGTTCCCGACGAGACGTTGGTCAGTCCCGACACGTGGCATCACGATTTCGCGCTGCTCTCCCGCCCGGGCAACGATGAGATCCAGCTGAAGCTGTTCCTCGACTACGCGACCAACCCGCCGCTCTACCCCCGCCTGCACGAGTACTTCCGCACCGGTCAGGTGCCGCTGCTGGCCGTGTGGGGCCGCGGTGACCCGATCTTCGGCCCGGACGGGGCCCGCGCGTTCGCTGAGGATCTCCCCGATGCCGAGATCCATCTGCTCGACGGAGGTCACTTCCTGCTGGAGAGCGCCGTCGAGGAGGTGGCCGCGTTGATCCGGGACTTCCTCGCCAACGTCAGGCCAGGAGCGTGACAACGAGCCGACCGTCCGGAGGGTTGTGATGCGTGCCATCGTCATCGAGAAATTCGGCGGACCGGACTGCCTCGTCTACACCGAACTGCCCGACCCCGAGCCCGTCCCCGGTCAGGTCGTCATTGAGATCAAGGCGTTCGGCATCAACCACGCCGAGATGCATATGCGCAGGGGCGAATGGGCCGAGGCCGCGAAGGTGATCGGTATCGAGTGCGTCGGTCTGGTGAAGGCCTGCCCCGGTGGTGAGTTCCCCGTCGGCGCCAAGGTCGCGGCGCTGATGGGCGGCCTGGGACGCACCATCAACGGCAGCTATGCCGAATACACCCGAGCCCCGGCGTCGAACGTGGCACTCATCGAGTCCACTCTGCCCTGGGAGGTGCTCGCGGCCATCCCCGAGACCTATGCGACGGCCTGGACCTGCCTGTTCCGCAACCTGCAGATCGTCCAAGGGCAGACACTGGTCATCCGCGGTGCGACCTCCGCTTTCGGCCAGGCCGCACTCAGCCTCGCCTGCAACGCCGGCGCACGAGTCATCGCCACCACCCGCAACCCTGAGCGCTTCGCCATGCTGGAGAAACTCGGCGCACTGCGCGCCGAACTGGAGGGGCCCGAACTCTCTCAGCGAATCGCCGAGGCCAAGCGAATCGACGCAGTGCTCGACCTGGTGGGCAACAGGACCATCCTCGATTCCCTGGCGATGCTCCGGCGCGGCGGCCGCGCCTGCCTGGCCGGCTGGCTGGGCGGCCTCGACCCGATTCCCGACTTCAACCCGCTGCTGCAAATGGCGAGCGGCGTCTACCTGACATTCTTCGGGAGTTTCGTCTTCGGAACTCCCGGCTTCCCGCTCTCCGACGTTCCCCTGCAGGCGATCGCCGAGCAGGTGGTGGCGGGCCGGCTCAAGGCCGAACCCTCGCGCGTATTCCGCTTCGAGGAGGTACGCGAGGCGCACCGCGTGATGGAGGCCAATGAGGCCAAGGGCAAGATGGTGGTGGTCCTCAACGCCTAATGAAGATGGGCGCGGTAGAGCTCCTGGAGCGCTTCCCAGTGTCGGGCGTCCGCCTCCGCGTCGTAGGTCGGATTGTCCGGCACCGCGAATCCGTGATGAGCGTCGTAGAAGTCCATGGTGTGCTCGACTCCGGCACTCATCAGCGCGCTCTCCAGCAGATCGGCCTGCTCGGCGGTGAACGATCTGTCGTCCTTCGCAGCACCTACATAGACCGTGGCGGTGATGCGGTCCGCCGCGAGATGCGGGCTCGACGGGTCGTCGACGACGGCGAGGCGGCCACCGTGGAACGACGCGGCCGCGGCGACCTTGCGCCCGAGCCCGCCCGCGGCGATGAACGACATGCGGCCGCCCAGGCAGTAGCCGGTGGTGCCGATCGCGGATCCCGTCACTTCCGGACGTGCTAGCAGGAAATCGGCGTAGGCGCCGGAATCAGCGATGATCCGGTCATTGGTGAGCACGCTCGTGAGGGTCGCCAGTCGCGCCCGCTCGTCCTTGTCGGTGAAGAGGGTGGCCACGTCGAACGGTCTCCACTGGCCTGCCCGGTAGAAGATGTCCGGGACCAGCGCGACGTAGCCCATGCTCGCGAGGTGGTCGCCGAGCCGCCGGATCGTCTCGCGCGCTCCGCCGGCGTCGGGAAAGACCAGCACGCCCGGTCCCGTGCCGTCCCCGTCGGGGACATGGAGGGTGCCGTCGCTCTGCCCGTCGGGAGTGGAAATCCGAACGCTCAGGCGTCCCATCGCGCTGCCTCCGCTCGGCTCGTCAGCGCCGGTCACGTGAAAACGTATCAGCGCCCGGCTCGGTGCGGGGGCGTCACGCCCACCGCCGGGAGGAGGCTCGCCTCTTCGGCGGCGAAGTGCTCTTCCAGCCCGGCGACCACCCGGTCGAGCTCGTCCCGGAGGTGTTCCAGGTCATCCGCCGACTCGTCGCCGAGGAGCGTCTCGAGCTCGGTCAGGGCCTGCTCCATGACCTGGTGTTCGGCCCGCAGTCGTTCGATGACGGGTACGAGGTGGGGGAACTCCTCCTCGAACGCCGAGAACGCGCCGTTCTCCCGGGTGTGGTGCATCTGCAGGCCGTAACAGAAGGTCAGGCAGTGCCGGCGCAGCTGGGCGGCCAGGTCCGCCGGACGGTCGGGTTCCGCGGCCTGCGGCCCTCCGGCGAGCAGGTCGTCGATCCGCGCCCGTACGTCGCGCAGCTCGGCACGCAGATCCTCGTGATGCCGGATCAGCTGCTCGCCGACCACCCGGTTGCGCGCGGGGTCGGCGGACAGGTCGAGGGGGTACAGGGTGATCACCGGGATCGTGCGGGTGGTCTTCTCCTGGTACGCGCGGAAGCCGGGTTCGAGCGCGCACTGGCGCTCGTACCAGTGGTCCCGCTCCTCACCCTCGAGGACCACCGCCCGGGTGGCGAGCGTACGGACGCCGTCCGCGGTGCCGATCTCGAGCGTGACCTGCGGGTTCGCCACGATGTTGTGGTACCACTGCGGGTGTTCCGAGCTGCCGGCGTTGGAGCCGAAGACGAGGTGGCGGTCTCCGTCGCGCAGGTGGACGACCGGGGTGGTGCGGGGCCGTCCGGTCTTCCGGCCCGCCGTGGTGATCAGCACGAGGGGTACGCCGTCGAACATCCCTCCGACCTTGCCGTTGTTCGCGCGGAACTCCTCAATGATCCGTTCGTTGAGGGTCGCTGTGGGCGTCGCGTTCATGGAGACCTCCACCGGAGGGGTGTCCGGTACGGTGTGGCTGCCGTGGGAATGTTTGCTTTGAAAGCAAATATGATTTGATCGCAAACGTATATGGGTGATCGCGGGGATGTCAACGGAGCCGGAGCCCGGCCTGGGCGCGGACGAGGCGGTCCGGGCCATGCTGTTGCTGATGCCACGTCTGGCCGCACGGCTGAAGCGCACGCCGATCCCCGAACGACTACGGTCCTTCAACCTCGCGCCACGGCACCTGTCGCTGCTGTCGTACCTGCTGTTCGACGGGCCGATGGTGGTCGGTGAGCTCGCCGCCCGGCTGCAGGTCGCCCCGACCACCGTCAGCCTCATGGTCAGCGACCTGACCAAGCAGGGGGTACTGCAGCGCCGCTCCGACCCCCGCGACGCGCGGCGCACGATCGTGGACCTCACCGAGGACCCCGAGACCCGCGCGGCGATCGAGAGCTGGCTCGCCGGCGGGGCCACGGCCTGGCGCGCCGCGTTCGAGCCGCTGTCCCCGGAAGAGCGTGCGCTGTTCGTCCGGACCATCGAGACGTACGAGGCCGGCGCCTCCGGCGGTTGACCTTCAAGCGGGTCGAAGGCCCACGATGGCCGCCATGGACGACACCGGAACGCTGCTGAGCATCGGGGCCTTCGCCCGCCGGGTGGGGCTGAGCCCGAGCGCGCTGCGGTTCTACGACGACTGCGACCTCCTGCGACCCGCCCACGTGGACGGCGCGACGGGATACCGGTACTACGCCCCGGACCAGGAGTCCCGGGCCGTCCTCGTACGGCGGCTCCGCGAGGCCGGGCTGCCGCTGGTCGATGCCTCGGCCGTGCTCGACGGCGACCCTGACGAGGCCCGCGCCGTCCTGGCCGCGCACGCGCGCCGGACCCGCGAGACGGCGACGGCGGCCCAGGCGGCGATCGACGCGATCCTCCGCGACCTCTCCGGTCCCCCAGGAGGTGCGGAAGCCCGCGTCGGCGGCCCGGAACTGGCCGGCGCCGTCCGGCAGGTCGTTCCGTCGGCGGCCCATGGCGAGGCCCGAGAGGAGTTCCCTGTGCTCGGCTGCGTGCTGGTCGAGATCACCGGGCAGGAGGTACGCCTGGTGGCCACCGACCGGTACCGGCTGGCCGTCCGCGCGCTCCGCCCGAGCGTCGTCACCGGCGGCCCGCACCAGGCGCTGGTCGACACCGCCGCCCTGACGGAGATCGCGTCCTGGGCCGTACGGCTGCCGGAGGTGGGCATCGAGATCGACGGCCGGGGCGCCTGGGCGTACGGCGACGGCGACCGTCGGGTGATCCCGGTGACGGACGGGACGTTCCCCTCCTACCGGGTCATCCTCGACGAGCGCCCGGCCGCCCGGCACCGGTTGATCATCGAGCGGGACGCCCTCCGTACGGTGCTCGCGCGTGACGCGGACGGGCCGGTCACCCTCCGGGCGGACGACGGGCAGGGCCTGGTCGTACGCCGCGGATCGGACGAGACCCCGCTCCGTGCCATCCGTACGGGGCCGCCGGTGCGCATCGCCTTCGACCCGAAGGTGCTCCTCCCGGCGGTCGACGCCAGTGTGGGCCCCGACGTGCTGCTGGAGATCTCCTCGGCGACGCACCCGGTCGTCGT
The DNA here is from genome assembly GCF_040655075.1 of Actinoallomurus sp. NPDC050550. Classification (NCBI taxonomy): domain Bacteria; kingdom Bacillati; phylum Actinomycetota; class Actinomycetes; order Streptosporangiales; family Thermomonosporaceae; genus Actinoallomurus; species Actinoallomurus sp. NPDC050550. Next base: position 259,053 of record NZ_JBFAJC010000006.1, read on the forward strand.
CCGCTCCGCCGACCAGGGCGGCTTCACCACCGTCGTCATGCCAGTCCACGAAGGCGCCTGAGCCCGCGCGAAGGGAGAACCATGAACCCGGACAATCCGGTCGTACGGCTGTGCGCGGAAGGCATGCGCGCGGAGGCCGACGGCAGAGCCGCCGACGCCCACGACCTCTTCGAGAAGGCCTGGGAGACGGCCACCGACGACTACGAGGCCTGCGTCGCCGCGCACTACCTCGCCCGGCACCAGCCGACCCCCGAGGACACGCTCCACTGGAACCGGGAATGCCTCGCCCGCGCGGACAAGGTCGGCGACGAACGCGTCCGCGGCTTCTACCCGTCCCTGCACATCAACCTGGGAACGGCGTACCGCGACCTCGGCGACCTCACCAAGGCACGCGAACACTTCCTCCTCGCCGCCGCGTGCGTCGACGACGCGCCTCAGGGCCAGTACGGCGACTGGAACCGATTCGCGATCGCCGAGGGCCTACGCTCGACCGGCGGCCTGGAGCACCGCCCCGCCGACGACCTCCTGCCGGACCTGCTGACCCGGCTCTGCGCCCGCGCCGACCTCAAGGCACTCGGCCTGATCCTGCCCGCCTACCTGGGCGACCTCGGCACCGACACCGACCGCGTCCGCCTGACGACCGCGCTGCACATGGTCCACGCCGCGAGATGGCTGCCGGACGCCGACCAAACCACCATCGGCCAGGCGATCGCCACCCTCTCCATGCCCTGACGAGAGATGCTTCGGCGGCATCTTCCCGATCACGCGTCGAGCCCGGTGCGAGGTCGGCCATCGGTCCCCCGTCGACGTGGTTATACGCTGGGTGACCAGCCCGTATTCGCAGGTCAGGTCGGATCGGGAGGGACCATGGCAGCGGAGGCTGCACGCCGGGGATGATGGCCGTGCCGAGGAGACTGCTTCGACAGCTGGGGATGATCTGGGATCGGCTGTACGCCCCGGAGCCAGATCATGAAGAGCTCCGGCGGATCGTGGCACGCGAGGGAGCCTTTCGGCGCGTCGCGACCCTGGTGGCCGCAGGCGCCTCACCGTCGGCGGTCTTCACGGCGGTAGCCGGCGAAATGGGCGGGCTGCTCGGGGCGGACTATACGACGATCACGCGTTACCGGGCAGACCGGACGCTCACCCTGGTCGCCAAGTGGAACAGTCCCGACCTCCCGGAGCTCGACGTCCCCTTCGGAGGCCGCTGGGTCGTCGCACCGCGCACGCTGGGGGGGATCGTGGTGGAGACGCGATGGCCGGCGCGTCTGACCGTGGCCTGCAGCGAGAGTGCTTTCGGTCCCTGGGCCAGGGCGCATGGCCTGGGAGTCGGTGTGGCCGGTCCCATCACGGTCGAGGACCGGCTGTGGGGAGTGATCACGACGCTGTACCGGGAGACCAACTCGCCGCCCGATGACGCCGAACGGAGTATGGGCGAGTTCGTGCAGCTGCTGAACTGCGCGATCGCGGAGGCCGACGCCCACGCGGAGCTGATCGCCTGCCACGCCGGCATGGTCACGGCCGCCGACGCCGTACGCCAACGCGTCGCGGCCGATCTGAGCGATGGACCACAGCAGAGTCTGGAGGCGCTCACCGTGCAGCTTCAGGAGGCGAAGTCTGGAATCTCGGATGAGGAGCTCCGACGAAGTCTGTCCCGGTTCGCCGAGGAGGCGTCGGAGATCGACGGTCGGCTTCGGCAGGTCTCCAGGGACCTGCGGTCCGCGGTCTCGGCGAACGGTGGATTGGCGGCCACCCTCGAGGCGCTCACCCGCCGCTGCCCAGTGCCCGTCGATCTCAACGTCCCGTCCGGTGAGGACCTGGCCGAACAGGTCGAGATGACCGTTTATCACATCGTTGCGGAGGCGCTGCTGAACGCGATCCAGCACGCCCACGCCTCCGCGGTCCGCATCGATCTCACCAGGGCCGGCGAGGGGATCCGGCTGTCGATCAGCGACGACGGTATCGGGGGCGCCCACCCTCTAGACGATGAGTCCGGGCTCGCCGCTCTCAAGAAGCGAATCGAGGTGCTCGGCGGAACGCTCCAGGTCGAGAGTCCGGTCGGGGAAGGGACGTCGCTGTCCGTCACGCTTCCGTGTTCCGCATGACCGCGGCTCGGGTCGAGTGAGGCGGGACGTCAGCGGCGGGCCGTGTGGTGGTCGACGATCCGGCGCAGCAGGGCGGTGAGCTGCTCGCGTTCGGGGCCGAGAGAGGGGCGAGGAGGGCGTCCTGGATCTCGGTCACTCACCTACCAGCCGGCCGCTGTGGATCGACGCCTGCCCGAGCAGCCGGCTGGGCGCCTGCCGCAGGAGCGTGGGCGTCGTTTCGTCGGCCGTCATGGGGCGCAGTCTAGCCGTTGGTCATTCCAATGAATGATGGTACCGTTGGCAATACCAATGTTGGCCAGGCCAATGAATTGAGGTATGTCATGGAACGGTCCGACTCTGCCGAGCTCGTCGAGCTTGTCACCCGCCTCGGGACCTGGCTGGACGAGAAGCGATTCGACGAGGCGCGCACGATCTTCACCGAGGACGCGAGCGCGGACACCCTGGGCGGCACGGTGCACGGCGTCGACGCCCTCGCCGCCCAGGCTCACCGATCGCACCCGGACGACGTGGCGACCCAGCACTTCATCACCAACCCCCGCATCGAGGTGGACGGCGACCGTGCCGCCATCGACGCCAACCTCCTCGTCGTCTTCGCGGCACCCACGGGACAGCGGATCCTCGGCGAGCGGTACCGGCTCGAGGCCGCCCGCACCGCCGGCGGGTGGCGGATCTCCCGCGTGGCGGCCAACCCGATCTGGGAGTTCTCCCCGGCCTGAGCCTGAGCGCGGTGGACGGCGACACACGCGGTTGACCTTGCCGTTACGTCAACTCCTATCGTCGAAGACGCGGCCGGAGAGCCCGGCCGCATCGGTGAATGGGACGGATCATGGCCTGGTCGATCGCTCATGTCGCTCGGATGTCCGGGGTGACCTCGCGGACGCTCCGGCACTACGACGAGATCGGTCTGCTCGCCCCCGCGTACGTCGGAGTCAACGGCTACCGCTACTACGAGGACGAGCAACTGCTGCGACTCCAGCAGATCCTGGTGCTACGGGAGCTGGGCGTCGGGCTGGCCGACATCGCCGAGGCGATCGACTCGGAGCCGAGTACGGTCGCGGCGCTGCGCCGCCACCACACCCGGCTGCTGGCCGAACGCGACCGGCTCGGCACGCTCGCCGACACCGTGGCCCGCACCATCGCCGAACTCGAAGGAGGAGGTGACATCATGGCACCGAAGATCAACCGTCCGGAGAACCTCTTCACGGGGTTCGACCCCTCGCAGTACGAGGACGAGGCCCGCGAGCGGTGGCCGGAGCAGTACGAGCAGAGCCGCCAGGCCGCGGCCGGGTTCACGCCGGAGCAGATGGAGACCGCGCAGCGGGAGATGACCGCGCACATGGTCCGGATGGCCGAGCTGAAGGTCGCCGGTGCGGCGGCGGACGACCCGTTGGTCCTGGACGAGGTCGACTGGCACTACCGGTCGATCAGCCGGTTCTGGCAGCCCGACGCCTGCGCGTACACGGGTCTCGGGAAGATGTACGTGGATGACGCGCGGTTCCGCGACAACTACGAGAACATCACCGAAGGCCTGGCCGAGTTCCAGCGTGACGCGATGGCCGCGTACGCCCGCGCCCGGCTGAGCTGACGGTCTCCCCGGCCGAGACGGCCGGTATCCCGGAGGAGCTGCAGATCCTCCGGGAGGCGGCTCGGGAGAGCCGCGAATAAATGAGCTGCCCCCTCGCGAGCCCCTTGTTAGGCTCCGGCCGCATCGGCGTCGCGTGGACGCCGTCGTCGTCCGTACGAGGAATGGGGGCTCGGCGATGCGCCAGTGGTCACAGGTCATCACGACAGAGGATCACTCGGCGGCATCGAGGACGACACTTCATGAATTCCCTGAACATCGGGGTGCTCGCGCATGTTGACGCGGGCAAAACGACGCTCACCGAGCGGCTGCTGTTCCACGCGGGCGTCATCGACGAGCTCGGCAGCGTAGACCGGGGCACGACGCAGACCGACTCCCTGGAGCTGGAGCGGCGACGCGGGATCACCATCCGGTCGGCGGTGGTCTCGTTCACCATCGACGACCTGAAGGTCAACCTGATCGACACACCCGGCCACTCCGACTTCGTCTCCGAGGTCGAACGCGCGGTACGGGTCCTGGACGGCGCGGTGCTGGTCGTCTCGGCGGTGGAGGGCGTGCAGGTCCAGACGAGGGTCCTCATGCGCGTGCTGGCCAGGCTGCGCATCCCCACGCTGATCTTCGTCAACAAGATCGACCGGGTGGGCGCTCGCCACGACGACCTGCTGCGGAACATCACCCGCAGGCTCGCCCCCGGCGCGGTGGCGATGGGCACGGTCACCGGCCTGGGCACGCGGGACGCGGCGACCCGGCCGTACGCCCTCGACGATCCGCGGCACCTCGACCAGGTGACGGAGGTGCTGGCCGAGGGCGACGACTCCTTCCTGGCGGCCTACGTGCGCGCGGACGGCCGGGTCGACGCGAAGGACTGCCGGCGGCGGCTCGTCGAGCAGACCGGCCGGGCGGCGGCGCACCCGGTGTTCTTCGGTTCGGCCGTGACCGGCGTGGGCGTGGCCGAACTCGTCCGCGGCGTCCGCGAGCTCCTTCCACCGGCCGGCGGAAACCGGGACGACGACCTCTCCGGCACGGTGTTCACGATCGAGCGTGACGCCTCCGGCCGGAAGGCGGCGTACGCGCGACTGCGCTCCGGGACCGTCGCCGTACGGGAGCACCTCACTCTCCACCGGCGTACCGGCGGGCCCACCGCGTGGCAGGAGCACCGCGAGAAGATCACCGCTCTCGAGGTCTTCGATCGGGGCGGCGCGGCACCGGCTCGCCAGGCGGGGGCGGGCGACATCGTGAAGCTCTGGGGCCTCAAGGACGTCCGGATCGGCGACCGGATCGGCGACCGGATCGGCGCGCCCGCCGACGGGCCGGATGAACCGCACTTCGCGCCCCCGACCCTGGAGACCGTCGTACGGAGCGTGCGCCCGGCCGACGCTCCGCTGCTCCACGGCGCGCTCCTGCGGCTGGCCGAGCAGGACCCGCTGATCAACGTCCGCGTCGGCGACGAGATCTCCGTGCTGCTGTACGGCGAGGTGCAGAAAGAGGTGCTCCAGGCGCGGCTGGAAGAGGAGGCGGGCATCGCCGTCACCTTCGACGCCACGCGGACCGTCCACATCGAGCGGCCCGCCGACGTCGGCGCGGCGTTCCACGAGATCGACCGGCACGGCGACCACGAGGTGTGCGCGACCGCCGGCTTCCGGATCGAGCCCGCCGAGGCGGGGACGGGCGTGCGGTACGGGCTGGAGGTCGAGGCCGGGTCGCTGCCCGCCGCGTTCCACGCGGCCATCGAGGACAGCGTGCACGCCGCCCTCCGCCGCGGGCCGTACGGCTGGGAGGTCACGGACTGCGCGGTCACCCTGACGCACTCGGGCTACGAGAGCCCGGTCACGACCGCCGGCGACTTCCGGACGCTGACGCCCCGGCTACTGGAGCGGGCGCTGCGCCAGGCCGGGACCTACGTGTGCGAGCCGGTGGGCCGTTTCGAGCTGGAGGTGCCGGCCGACCTGGTCAGCGGGGTGCTGGGCACTCTCACCGAGGTCGGCGGGACGCCCGACGACATGGCCGTACGGCGCGACACCGCGTACGTGACGGGCGTGATCCCGCTCGGGCGAGTGCACGAGTTCGGGCGGCGGCTGCCGGGGCAGACGCGTGGGGAAGGGGTGTTCCTGACGGAGTTCGCCGGCCACCGCCGCGTCGAGGGAACCCCGCCACGCCGACCGTGACCCCACGCGGACCGATCCGGGCGAGGACGCCGTGGTCACCGGGTGATCGGTCGGCGGGTCCGGGCGCGTTTGAGCTCGAAGAAGCCGTCCGTGCCCGCCACCAGCAGCACGCCGTCCCAGAGTCGGCCGGCCGCCTCGCCACGGGGAATGGGGCTGACGACCGGGCCGAAGAACGCGATCCGCTCACCGTCCGGCCCTGGGACATGGATCGCCGGCGTGCCCAGGTCCTCCCCGACCGGGTCCAGACCCGCGTGCTGGCTCTCCCGGAGGGCCTCGTCATGGTCGGTCACGTCGGCCGCGTCGGCGAGTTCCGCCGGCAGCCCCACCTCGGCCAGCGCGTCCAGGTAGAGGGCCCGCCCGATGGGCGCCTTGTCGTGATGGATCCGGGTGCCGAGCGCCGTGTAGAGGTCGCGCAGCACCTCGTTTCCGTACTTCCGCTCGGCCGCGATGGCGACGCGCACGGGTCCCCGCGCGTCGCGCAGCCACTCGACGTACCAGTCCTCCAGGCCTTCACGGCCGTCGTTCAGCATCGCCAGGCTCATGACGTGGAAGCGCACCTGGACGTCGCGCACCTTCTCCACCTCGAGGAGCCAGCGGGAGGCGATCCACGCCCACGGGCATTTGGGGTCGAACCACATGTCAGCACTGATCACGCGGTCAGACTAGGAAGCAGAATGGCCGGGCGTAAGGACCAATGTGCTACATACTGATTGGGCCAATGGCCTGGAGCCGGCCGGGTCGGGGAAGGCGGGTCGACCGGTGGATCGACCGGCTTCGTAGGATGACCGAGGACCTGCTGCGCTCGCGGGAGGTGCCCGACGACGTTCCGGGAGAGCCCCGATGGGAAACGAGCCGATTCGGCCTGACGTGACGGTCGTCGAGGTGCCGCAGTGGCAGGGATCGTCCTCGGCGACCGCCCATCGCCTACGCGCCGGAGCCCGCCTCCTCGGCGACCTCGTCCCCGCCGCCGACCGGGTGTGCGTCGATGTCGCGAGCGACGACGGCCGCCGGGCGCTGGCGGCCAACGCCCAGCGGACACGCGCCGCATTGGAACGCGCCGATGGCCGGTTCACCGTCACGCTCGGCGGCGACTGCGGTGTCGAACTCGAGCCGATCGCCGCCGCGGCGCGCCGGTACGGAGACCGGCTCGCCGTCGTGTGGTTCGACGCGCACGGCGACCTCAACACACCGGAGTCCTCGCCGTCCGGCGCGTTCCACGGCATGGTGCTGCGCACGCTGCTCGGCGAGGGGCCCGCGGATCTGGTGCCCGACCGGCCCCTGAAACCCCGCCAGGTCGTGCTCGCCGGGGTACGGGACCTCGACCCGGCCGAGCGCGACTACGCGGCCGCCGCCGGCATCCCGACCGTCGGCGACCCGGAAGCCCTCGTCGAGGCGGTCGGCGACGCGTCCGCCGTGTACGTCCACATCGACCTCGACGTCCTCGACCCGGAGGTGTTCCGCTCCGTCGGCGTGCCCACCCCACAGGGGCTGACCCCGGACCGGCTGCTCGCGATGGTGACCGCCCTCGCACGGCGGTTCGAGGTGGCCGGACTCGGCATCACCGAGTACGAGCCCGCGCGGCCCGAGGATCAGGACCTCCTCGCCGACCTGATCCGTCCTATCGCGGACGCGTGCCGCTCGTCGGTCGCCGCGGTGGTCGAATCCCGGGCCCGCGCCGCCTGGCCGGCGGAGTTCACCGACGAACACGAGGGCTGGCTGCTACGGCACACCCCGGACGTCGGACGCCGCCGCTCGAACTCCGCGGTGCCGCCGCCGTCGGGCGGCGAGGCGACGATCGGCGACGTTGAGAGGTTCTACCGGGACCGCGACCGGCCGGTGATCGTCCAGATCCCCGACGCCCTCGGCGACCTCGACGCTCTCCTGGACCGCCGAGGCTATCGCCGGGAGGCGCCGACGACGGTACTGACGGCGTTCACCGAGGAGGTCGTCGCGGCCACGGCCGGCGCGGAGACGCCGTCCGTCGACCTCGACGAGGACCTGGAGCGTCCACTGCGGGTCTTCGCCGAGTTGGACGACCACGCCGACACGACCGCGGTCGGGGAGAAGGTGATCTCCCGGATCGCGCGGCCCACCGGGTTCGCGAGCGTGACGCGGAACGGCAAGGCCGTCGGGATGGGGCTGTTCGTAGCCGACGCGGGGTGGGCGGGCGCCTTCTGCATGGCCACCCGCCCGGACCTTCGGCGGCAGGGCGTCGGCACCGCCGTCCTGGGCGCCGGCGCCCGGTGGGCCGCCCGCCAGCGCGCGGACCGGCTCTACCTCCAGGTCGAGACGGACAACGACGCCGCCTGGCGGCTCTACCAAAACGTCGGCTTCACCCCGTCATACGCCTACCACTACCGGATCGCCCCCTGACCGGAGCGACCTGGCGAGAGGAGCGCCCCCGAGAGCGGGCCCGGGGCGGACTGCCCGGCCGTCAGCGGCCGGCGCGGTCGGGCGAGCCGGACTCCACCCAGCGGTAGACCGCCTCGACGCCCTCGGCGACCGTCGTACGCGGTGTCCAGCCGAGGTCCCGCTCGGCGGCGTCGACGGCCAGGGCGCTGCGCTGCAGCTCGCCGGCGCGGGCCGGCGCGAACTCCGGGTCCAGGTCACGACCGGCCGCCTGGCCGAGCAGGTCGATCAGCTCCCGGACGCTCGTCTCGTGGCCGGTCCCGATGTTCCACATGCCCGGCTGGTCGGTCTGGGCGGCGGCGAGGAAGGCCCTTGCGACATCCTTGACGTACACGTAGTCGCGCGTCTGGTTGCCGTCGCCGAACACCGTCGGCCGCTCCCCCCGGACGGCGCGCCCGCAGAAGATGCCGACCACGCCCGCCTCACCGGCGGGGTCCTGGCGCGGGCCGTAGACGTTGGCGAGCCGAAGCGCCGCGTGCCGCGTGCCGTACAGCCGGTTGTAAAGGCCTAGGTACTGCTCGGCGCAGTACTTCGCCGTGCCGTACGGCGCCTCCGGCCCGGGCAGCACGTCCTCGGGCGTCGGTATCGGCGCGTCCACCCCGTAGATCGCGCCTCCGGTGCTGGCGAACAGCACCCGGGCGCCGACCGCGCGGGCGGCCTCCAGCACGTTGACCGTGCCGACGACGTTGACGACCGCGTCGTCGGCGGGGGCGTCCACCGACACCCGTACGTCGATCTGCGCGGCCAGATGGCAGATCAGCTCCGGCCGTACGCGCTCGACGATCGAGCGCAGGGCGGCCGCGTCCGTGATGCTCGCCTTGTGGACGACGACGGAGGGGTCGAGGCGCCCCGGCCGGCCACGGGACAGGTCGTCGAGCACCGTGACCTCGTCGCCGTTGTCGAGGAAGACGTCCGTCAGATGAGAGCCGATGAAGCCGGCGCCGCCGGTCACGAGGATGCGCATGTTCCGCAAGCGTAGGCGATCCGCACACAGCCCCGGCATCGACCGACGGCGAATGTGGATACGCACTTCCACACCGGCCGGCGGCGATACCCGCGCGCCGGCCGGTGGCGCGGCGTGGGCAGTCGCGGTCCCGATCGGCCACGACCCACGCCGGCTCGGTATCGAGGGGCGCGACCCGCCGCTTCGGCATCGACCGAAGGCGATACACAGGCGGCCGGGCACCGATCCGCGGTGGCCCGCGCGCCGGCTCGGGATCGAGCCGTGGCGTGGCGCGGGCCGCCGGGGCACGGTGTCGGTTGCCCCGGTCAGGCGGCGGGCACCTTGTCGAGGAAGCCGTGGACGTTCTGGATCCGGCCGTCTTCGGCGAGGACCACCACGTCGAACCCGATGACGATCGCCTCGGCGTCGGCCGGGCCGAGCTCCCAGGTGAACCTGGCGAGGTTGTGGTGGGCGTCGACCGCCGGGCCGGGCCGGAAGACGAAGTCGGGGAACTGGGCCTGCACGGCACCGATGACCGCGTCGATGGCCTCGTGCCCGGCCACGTCGGCCAGCGGGTCCAGGTAGGTGCCGTCCTCGGTCCACAGTGCCTCGACCGCGGCGCGGCGGGCGGCGGGGTCCTTCTCGTTCCAGGTGTCGATGTAGCGGCCGACCAGCTCGTTGATGTCGCTCATGGTGTTCCTCTCTGAGATCCGATGCCTCAAAGATGCCGGAGCGCGAGCGGAAGATCGATTACGTGCGAGGTAATCAGAGCTCGGTCGGTGCGCGCGGCGCGCGGCCTGGTCACAGGTCCATGACGGCGAGGACGAAGTGCACGTCCTCATCCCCCTCGTTCGCGTACGAGTGCGGTCGGTCGCCGTGGAAGACGGCCGCGTCGCCGGCCCCGATCTCGGTACGGCTGCCGTCGACGGTGAGGCTCAGGCATCCGGAGTCCACGGTGACGACCTCCCGCGTGCCGGGCGTGTGCGCCTCGCTGTCACGGCACTCGCCCGGGTGCAGGACCCACCGCCACAGCTCGATGGACGGGCGGGGATCGCTGCCGGCCAGGAGCGTGCCGGTGCCGCCGGACGCCCCGTGCCACAGGACGACGTGACGCTCGGCGGGGAAGAACTGGATCGGCGGCTCCTCCTCGACCTGCACGAGCCGCGTGAGGGGCACTCCGAGGGCCTCCGACACGCGGATCAGGGTGCCGAGGTTGGGGTTGCCCCGGGCCTGTTCGAGCGCGACCAGGACGCCCTTGCTGACCCCTGCCCGCGCGGCGAGCTGATCGAGGCTCCAACCGTGCGCCGCGCGCAGGGAGCGTACGGTGCGGGCGACCGCGTCGCCGACCTTGTCCGTCACGCAGGACACCCTAGATGGTCATTCCATTGAACCGCCCGGTATGCTGAACCGACCGATGATTCGAGAGGATGAGTCCATGCTCGAGCAGATCGTCATCGATGATGCGATCCGCGCCTTGCGTCCTGATTTCGCGGTGCTGCTCATGACCGCGGAAGGGCTGGCGAACGGCCCGTCGGACGGTCGCGTCGTCGACACCGCCGGGGCCGAAGGCGCCGACGGCGGCCACGTCGAGGCCTGGCGGGAGGCGTACCGCGGGTTCGGCGTCAACCCCAAGCGTGCCCGGCCGTCGGTGGACGCACTCCTGCGCCGTGGCGACCTGCCGGAGATCAACCGTGTCGTGGACGCCTACAACACGATCAGCGTCCGGTTCGAGCTGCCGATCGGCGGCGAGGACCTCGACGCGTACGCCGGTCCGGCCCGGTTGGTCCGCGCCACCGGGGACGAGCCCTTCGACACGGTCAAGAACGGCGAGGCGGTCGTCGAGCACCCGGACCCCGGCGAGGTGATCTGGCGCGACGACACGGGCGTGACCTGCCGTCGCTGGAACTGGCGCCAGTGCACCCGCACCCGCATCACCGAGGACACCAAGAACGCCCTGTTCATCCTGGAACGGCTGGAGCCGTACCCGATGGACCTGCTGGCCGCCGCAGGTGCAGCGCTGAGCGGCCTGCTCACCGAGATCTCCCCGGGCGCCGTCGTCCGTACGCGCCTGATCGAACCGTGATCATCGCACTCGCCCTGGCCTCCGCGATCGCCTTCGGCGCCGGCGACTTCTGCGGCGGTGCGGCCTCGCGGCGGATCGACGACCTTCGCGTCCTGCTGGTCAGCCTCCCCGCCGGGCTGCTCCTGCTGCTCGGGGTGGCGGTGTTCGGCGGTCCGTCGCACGCGTCCGCGCTCGGCTGGGGCGCCCTCTCCGGCATCGCCGGGGGAGCCGGGCTGCTCGTCTTCTACCGGGCCCTCGCCATGGGCCCGATGAGCGTGGTCGCCCCGGTGTCCGGGCTGCTGGCCGCCGTCGTGCCCGCGGTCGTCGGCATCGCGCGCGGCGACCGGCTGAGCCTGACGGCGATCGCCGGGATCGTCCTGTGCCTCCTGGCCGTCTGCTTCGTCAGCATTGAGCGGGGCGGCGGGCCGGTCCGGCTGACGGGCGGCCCCGTCCTGGCGGTGATCGCGGGTACATCTTTCGGCCTGTTCTTCGTGATCATCCACTTGGGCGACGACGGCACCCTGTGGCCGCTGGCGGCGTCCAAGGCGGCCGGTCTCGGGGTGGTGGTCGTCGTGGCCGTCCTGGCGCGTCGTGGCCCCCTTCCACTGCTCAGGAACCGCGGCACCCTCGGCATCGCGCTGCTCGCCGGCGTCCTCGACATGCTCGGCAACGCGCTGTACGTCTTCGCCGCGCGGGCGGGTGCGCTGAGCATCGCCGGGGTGCTCAGCTCGCTCTACCCGGCCAGCACCGTGCTGCTGGCCCGCCTGGTGTACGGCGAACGGCTGCGGCCGGTCCAGCGCCTCGGCCTCGCCATCGCGGTCGTCGGCGTCACTCTCGTCACGACCGGCTGAGACGGCCGGCCGGGGCGGAGCGCTGCGGAAGGCGTCGGTCGGCGCGGGTGCCATCGACCGCCGCGGCGGACAGGAGCGTACGCCGCCGTAATGCCGTGGATCGTCATGACCGAACGAGACGGCCGGGCGGCGCGGATGCGCGGCCCGGCCGTCTTCGGCGTACGACCCGTCGGGACCGGCCCGACGGGTACGGGTCAGTGGCTGCTGAGGTTGGCGACGGCGTTCGAGTGCTGAGGGGTCGACCGGAGGCCGGCGGATTCGAGGGCCTTCCGGTAGGCCTCCATCATCGCCTCGGTGTCTCCCGCGGCGCCGAACAGGTCGCCCAGCTCCCGCCAGACCCGCGCGGTCGCCCGCGACGGGGGGAGCGCGTCGAGTTCGCCGCCGGTCGCGCGGAGCGCGGTCAGCGCCTCCTCGTGCTTCCCGGTGGCCACGAGTGCCTGGGCGAGCATGAGCCGGGCCCGGATGACGGTGACCGAGCCGCCGGGGTGGGAGGCGAGCTCGGTCAGGACCCGCTGGGCGATCGTCACCGCGGCGTCGGGCTCCCCGAGCACCATCTTCGAACGCGCCGTCTCGATGAGGCACTCGGCCGCGTCGGCGCCGCTCAGCGCCTGCTCCGCCGCGTGCAGGAGCTCCAGGGCCTTGTTCGCGGCCTCCGGCGACGCGTCGCCGGGCAGCAGGCTGCGCGCCGACGCGACGCGGAGGCGTGCCTGCGCGGTCGTCAGCGTGTCACCCGCGTGCAGCGCGAGCGCCTGGTCGGCGAGGTAGAGGGACTCTCCGCCCGCGCCTTCCTCGAGCGCCCGCCGGCTGGCCTTCCGGTAGGCCGTGATCATGACGGTGGGGTCCAGCTCGGACGCGGCGAGGAGACGCTCGGCGAGCGTCCGTGCCTGCGCGGCGTCGCCGCGATCGAGGTAGGTGCTGATGAGGGTACGTCCGACCTCCGCGGCCTCCTCGCCGCCGAGTAGGCCGAGCTCGGCCAAGCGCTCCAGCGCGGACTCGCCGAGCGCGATCGTACGGCCGAGGTCGCCGGCGGCGCGGTAACAGCGGGCGAGGACGACGATGACGGGCAGCCATCCCGCCCGGCCGCGGTCCCTCCCGGCCTCCTCACGGAGCTCCTCGAGCGCCCTGATGGCCTCTTCGCCGTCGCCGCGGGCCTCCAGCGCGCGGGCCTGCCCCCACCGGGCTCGCTTGGCCAGGTCGGGGTCGTTGTCGACCGCGGAGAGGATGTCGCCGAACATACTGAGCGCCTGATCGGCGTCGCCGGCCAGCAGAGCGAGCTCCGCGTGGCGGACGCGGACCTGGAGATGCAGGCGCTCTTCCGGCTCGATGCCTTCGGACAGGTACTCCGGCAGGCAGCCCAGTCGGCTCGCGAGTAGCCGGACAACTGCGGGCGTCGGGGTTCGCTTCCCCGACTCGATCAATGAGATGTAACTGTCGGACAGCTCCGTCCCCGCCAGCTGCGCCTGAGACAGATGTTTACTCAGACGTAGGTTACGGACTCGCTCACCGACGCTTCCTTGACCCGGCATCTCGACTCACTTACCGAAGGGTTTCACCCGGAATGGGTTACGTCTTGTTCGTAGGGTGCACTACCTCACACATGGAGAGTAACCCAAACGACACGGACAACGTGGAGAAGTTTTGGTCAAGACGTGGGTCGAATCAGTCGTCAGCGTCGTCCTTGCTCGGAAAGATCATGCTGCAGACCTCGAGGTAGAGCTGTTCGGGGTAGGGGAGGAAGCTGACGACGCGGAACGCCTGGTCCTGACCTGCAGACTCGAGAACGAACTCTCCGTAGCCGAGCATCCGCCCGGTGATGGACCGCTGGAAGCTCATGTCCGTGACCTTCGACAGCGGCATCATCGCCACCTTACGGGTCAGCAGGCCCGTGGTCAGGAGCATGCGCTGGTTCGTTATGACGAAGTAGTCAACGGACCACTCCGCGACCTTCCACACGAACCACGCGAGCAGGATCAGCCAGGCCCACCAGATCCAGCTGACGACCGATCCGCCCTGCTTGGCCAGCAGGTTGCTCAGCACCCCGGCGACGATGAGGCCGCCGAGCACGAAGCCGATCGGGGTCATGAGCACCGCCGGATGGCGCCGGACAGTGATCACTTGGTGCTCGTGCGGCAGGAGGTATCGGTGAATCGATGCCGGCGCCGAATCGCCGGGAGTGACCAGCCTCATAGCGCGGTCACGAATTCAGAGGGCGAATCGCTCGCCGGAGCCAGACCGCCGGACGCGTGACGGGCGATGGGTCTCGTGCCGTGGGACTTCCCCAACGACACGGGCGTCAAGGCCCCGTCCGCCCGAGTGAGGTACTTCTTCAAGGAAACCCCGCCTCCCGAAGGCCGACCCACTGACCCATTTAATTTGTACACCAGGCGACGATCCAGCCGCAAAGAGCCGCGCGAACGGATGCGCCGACGGCACCGGATCGCGTCGGGGCACGGGCGCGCGCGCCGGGGCTGCGCGCTAGACGACGCCGTACAGGCGGTCGCCCGCGTCGCCGAGGCCGGGGACGATGAAGCCGTTCTCATTCAGGTGCGAGTCGACCGCGGCGGTGACGATCCGGACCGGCACCTTGCAGTCCGCGAGCTTCTCCTCCATGTGGGAGAGGCCCTCGGGCGCGGCGAGCAGGCAGATGGCGGTGACGTCGTCGGCGCCCCGGTCCATGAGCAGCTGGATCGCCGCGGCGAGCGTGCCGCCCGTGGCCAGCATCGGGTCCAGGACGTAACACTGGCGGCCCGACAGGTCGTCCGGCAGCCGCGTCGCGTACGTCGTCGCCTTCAGCGTGCCCTCGTCCCGCACCATGCCGAGGAACCCGACCTCGGCCGTCGGCAGCAGCCGGGTCATCCCGTCGAGCATCCCGAGCCCCGCGCGCAGGATCGGCACCACCAGGGGCTGCGGCCGCGTCAGCCGTACGCCTTCGGCCGGCGCGACGGGTGTGTCGACCGTCACAGGAGCGACACGAACGTCACGGGTCGCCTCGTACGCGAGCAGGGTCACAAGCTCGTCGGCGAGGCGGCGGAACGTGGGCGAGTCGGTGGTCGCGTCGCGGAGCGTCGTGAGCTTGTGCGCGACGAGGGGGTGATCGACGACGAGGGTCTTCATATCCCGAACGGTATCCGAATGGATGCCTGAGCATGGGGAACGTACCGGCCATGAGCGAAGGGATGAGCCCCGAGGAGGTCCGCGAGCGGCTGCGCCGCAGAGCGGTCTTCCTCCGGGAGTTGGCCGAGGCACGGGAGCTCCGGAAACGCGTGTCCCCCCGCCGATCACGCCGAGAACGGGTCCGTGAGGCAGTCCGCATGCGCACCTTCCGAGCCAACTGACCGAACCCGGGTTTTCCAGTGCCGCGAATCTTTGGGCTCCGCATCTGCCAAGATGCCCGAGGCGGACGCGCGCGGCTGGGGTGAAGATGACTGAACTGGACACGACGGACTTCGCTGTCGTGGTCTATCGCGAAGACGACGCGTGGGAAGTAGAACAGCTTCCCATCGCACTGACAGAAGACCTCGAAGGGCTGATCCACGCCCTACGACAGCAGCCCAGCATCGGGGGCACGATCGGGTTGGTCGCGGTCGGCGACGACTTCTTCGTGGCCCTCCGGATGCTCGCCGACGAGGTCCTGGTCTTCCTCTCGGACGTCACCGCGTCCGTCGACTGGGTGCTGGCCCGGCAGATCGTCGAGTACCTCGAACTCGACATCCCCGACGACGAGGAGCTCGACCAGGTGCTTCCCGCCGGAGACATGTCGATCTTCGCGGACCTCGGCCTCGACGAGATGGAGCTAGGCGCCCTGTCCGGCGACCTCGACCTCTACCCCGACGAGATGCTGGCGAGCATCGCCAAACGGCTCGGATTCGGCGCCGCCTTCGAGCGTGCGATCGGGTGACCCCGGGTTCGGGAGAGAATAGAATCGTGCCGTACTTCTCCGCGGTGTTCGCGCGTGGCGACGCCGGATGGATCGGGACCGAGCCCGACCTCAGCGAGGTCACCGGTCTCGACGACATCGCAGACATCATGCGAGAGGCCGCCGTCGAGACGGCGGCCGACACGGTCGTGCTCCTCGTCGAGCAGGAGGACGAATGGTTCGCCGTGGTCCGCCTGGACGACGGCGAAGACCCCCGCGTCTTCCTCTCCGACGGTCGAGCCCCCGTCGGCAGCGAGCTGGCCGACATGCTCAGCGCGCAACTCGACACCGAAGACGCGTCCACCGACGACCCGGTCGGCGACACCGAACTCCTCGCCGACCTCGGAACCACCCCGGACGCCCTGACCGCCCTCGGCGAGCGAACCCTCCCCGGCGACGCGCTCTCGGTCGTCGCCGAAGGAGCCGGGTTCGCCGAGGAGTACGACCGGCTCCGATAGCCGGGGCCGTCATGGACACCGGAGGGCCGACGGCGGACGAGGCGATGCGGCTCGCCCTCGAGGAGGCACGGCGGGCCGCCGCCGACGTGCCCGTCGGCGCGATCGTGCTCGCCCCCACCGGCCAGGTCATCGGCGCGGGCCACAACGAACGCGAACACAGCGGCGACCCGACCGCGCACGCCGAGATCCTCGCCATCCGCCAGGCCGCCGCCTACCACGGCGAATGGCGACTGACCGGCTGCACCCTCGTCGTCACCCTCGAACCCTGCACCATGTGCGCCGGAGCCGCCGTCCTCGCCCGGCTCGACCGCATCGTCTTCGGCGCCTTCGACCCCAAGGCCGGGGCCGTCGGCTCCCTCTGGGACGTCGTACGCGACCGCAGGCTCAACCA
This sequence comes from Actinoallomurus sp. NPDC050550, assembly GCF_040655075.1. Classification (NCBI taxonomy): domain Bacteria; kingdom Bacillati; phylum Actinomycetota; class Actinomycetes; order Streptosporangiales; family Thermomonosporaceae; genus Actinoallomurus; species Actinoallomurus sp. NPDC050550. The sequence goes on from NZ_JBFAJC010000006.1 coordinate 275,932, forward strand.
CCGCCCCGAAGTCATCGCCGGCGTCCTCGCCGACGAATGCGCCGCTCTCCTCACCGAATTCTTCGCCGGCCGACGGGACCGAGGACCGTCCGACTTCCGGTAGGCTCCCCTCTTGGTGGAGTCGCCTAGTGGCCGAGGGCGCACGCCTCGAAAGCGTGTGATGGGGCAACTCATCCGTGGGTTCAAATCCCACCTCCACCGCCATGCTCGGTGCCCTTCGGGCGCCTTCGCCTCTGCGGGTTCCGTCTGGGGGGACGACCCCCCAGACCCCCCGGTGCGCGGCTTCGCCGCGCCTCCGCCGCCTTCGCCTCTACGGGATTCCGTCCGGGGGGACGACCCCCCCAGACCCCCCGGTGCGCGCCTCCGCCGCGATCCTCGGTGCCCTTCGGGCATCTTCGCCGCTGCGGGATTCCATCCGGGGGCGACTGACCCCCGGGACCCCAGTGCGGTTGCGCCGCGCCTCCGCGTGTTCGGTGCTTCTTCGGGGGTGCCTTCCCGCTTCCCGGATTCCGTCCGGGGGCGCCCCCGCTGCGCTCGGCGGGCCTCGGAGGCGCCTTCGGGTTCTTCAGGGGTGCTCTGATGTGGGGTTGCGTCGGGTGAGTGTTAGTACGCGGCGTCGAGTCTTGCCCGCTGTTCCGCTGTGAGGTCCAGGTCGACTGCGGCCAGGCTCTCCGCGAGCTGTTCGACGGAGGAGGCACCGATCAGCGGGATCATCGGGATCTCGCCGCCGATCAGCCAGGCGAGCACCACCTGGTTGACGGTCGCTCCCGTCTCCTTCGCCACCTCCCGGAGCGCCGCATGGCGCCGAGGGGTGCCCGGGTGGTCGAACGCGGCATCGAGCGGCTTGTCGTCACGGACGTAGCCGCCACCCAGCAAGGGCGAGTAGGCGACCAGCGTGAGCTCGGGCTCGGCTCGCAGGTAGCTGAGCAGGTTTCCGTCGACGACGCCGAGGTTGCCGTCCTCGGACCGCAGAGTCGGCAGATCGGTGCGCGGTCGCAGGTAGGAGTGGTGATATTGCAACACCTCATAGACGGGGAGCCCTGCCGCGGTCGCCAGGTTCCTGGCCCGCTCGAGTCGCCACGCCCAGTGGTTGCTCGCCCCGAGGAGACCCACGCTGCCGTCCTCGACCAGACCCGCGAAAGCCTCGACGGTCTCCTCCAACGGCACCTTGGAACCCTCGAGATACGCGTGTGCGTACAGCAGGTCCAGCTTGTCCACCCCGAGCCGTTCCCTGCTCCGCTCCGAGGATTCCTTGATCACCTGGGCGGACAGGCCCTCAAGATCGTGGGTGAGGCCGGTCGCCGGAGCGTTGGGCCGCCCTCCGAGCTTGGTGGCGATGATGATCTCATCGGTGACGTTGCGGCTGCGTCGCCAGCGGCCGAGCAGCGCTTCGCTTTCACCTCCCTGAGTGCCGTTGACCCAGTAGGCGTAGTTATTGGCGGTGTCGATGAAGGTGCCGCCGGCCTCGACGAAGCGGTCGAGGATAGCGTACGACGTCGCCTCGTCCGTGACGGTGCCGAACAGCATCGCGCCAAGGCTCAGCACACTGACTTCACGGCGACTCTTCGGATCGCTGCCAATCGTGCGGTATTTCACGTCAAATCCCTCTCCTGTCGCCCGTCCATGTCGGGCGTTCGGCGGGATTATTCGTCCTAGAGTCGGCTCTAGGTCAACCGGCAGCCAGATGATCACCCCGGCGCGCCGACGCCGCAGCAGGCGCCTTGATGAGGTGTAGTGATTCATGGCCATCGTTGGAGATATGCACCCGAATGGCCGGACAAGGAGGACCGGTGGGTACCGTCCGTCTGCGGTTCGCGGCGCTTGCCGCGCTTGCCGCCGTCCTGTGCGGCGGCTGTAAGGACGATCGGCCCGGCCATCACTCCTCGGCGAGGCCGTCTGCCACGGCCACCTCGCCCACGGTGCGGGCCTCCGCGACGCCGCGTCGTCTCAGTGCGGTCATGGTGAGTGCGCGCAGTGCGGCCGGGCGTACGGAGGTGACGTACCGGGCGGCCACGATCAAGCACGTTGTGGACAAGTACAGCGAGTACAACAAGGTCAGCGTCACGGGTCCGCGAGCGACACTCGAGTTGAGTCCCGACGTTCGGATCGTGCTCATGGTGCCGCTGTACGGAATGGACCCCAATCCCCACCGGGTCACCGCGGCCGCTTTCGTCGGGGCGCTGGCCAAGAATCGCGGCTTTCTTCCCAAGGTCGCCTTCGAGGTCCGGGTTGGCGCGGACGGGCGGATCACCTCCCTGCAGCAGGTCTACACGCCGTAGCGCGTGCCCGCGCCGCGGCCGGCCGGCTTGCGATTGCTTCTGTACCTACTGGTATGTACGCTCTTTCTATGGACACCAGGGAGCGGCTGATCGAGAGCACGCGGGAGTTGTTGTGGGAACGCGGGTACGTGGGGACGAGCCCGAAGGCGATTCAGCAGCGGGCCGGGGCCGGTCAGGGCAGCATGTACCACCACTTCACCGGCAAGCCGGATCTCGCGTTGGCGGCGGTGCGGCGCAGCGCCGAGGAGATGCGGGCCAAGGCCGAGCGTGAGCTCTCCGGGCCGGGGACGGCGTACGAGCGGATCGAGACGTACCTGCTCCGCGAGCGGGAGGTTCTGCGCGGATGCCCGGTCGGGCGGCTGACCCAGGATCCGGACGTCATCGCGGACGCGGCGCTCCGGCGGCCTCTGGAGGAGACGTTCGACTGGTTGCGGCGACGCCTGGCGGAGGTTCTGGCGGAGGGGCAGGAACGCGGAGAGCTGCGGAGCGGCCTCGACCCGGTGGCCGCGGCGGCGACGATCGTGGCCACGCTGCAGGGCGGCTACGTGCTGGCCCGGGCCGCTCAGTCGGTCGAGCCGTTCGAGTATGCGATCAAGGGTGTGTTGGGCCTGCTCGCCGCCCAGACGACTACCGAGTAACGCCGTCTGACGAGAGGGAGCACGCGCGTGTACGCGATGCAGTACGAGATCACGCTGCCCGCCGACTACGACATGAAGATCATCCGGGAGCGGGTGGCGACGCGGGGGCGGGCCATGGACGGCTTCGGGGGACTGGGATTGAAGGCGTTCCTGATGCGGGAGCGCGGGGTCGGCGGATCGCCGGTGAACCAGTACGCGCCCTTCTACCTGTGGGACTCCGTGGACGGAATGAATCGCTTCCTGTGGGGCGGCGGCGGGTTCCGCGGGATCGTGGACGACTTCGGGCGGCCGGGGGTGCGGCACTGGACGGGCGCCGGGTTCGAGCGCGGGCCGGCGTACGGTGCGACGCCGCGTGCGGCGACCCGCCGTACGGAGCCGATCGCGGTGGGAGTGGACCCGGCGGGCGTGGTCGAGTCGGCGCTGGAGGAGCTGGGGCGCCGCGCCCGTACGGAGGGCGTGCACGCGGCGGCGCTGGCCGTCGACCCCGGGCGGTGGGAGCTCGTGCACTTCACCCTCTGGGCGGACTGGCCCGCAGCGGCGGACGGCGACCGCTACGAGGTGCTGCACGTTTCCGCGCCGCACCTGCACGACTTGGCGAGAGGGCGGCAGTGGTGAACCACGATCTGCGAGAGGCCCGTCTGGATCGGGAGGCCGGGCACCGCCTGCTCGAGGTCCTCCAGGACGAGCGGACCCGGCAGGGCACGTTCCCCTGGTTGGAGGAGCTCGCGCCCGGATTCCCCGACTGGGTCGTGACCGCGCTCTTCGGCGGCACGTACCAGCGCGACGGCCTGTCACTCCGCGATCGGCAGCTGGTGAACCTCGCGGCCCTCACCGCGCTGGGCGGCGTGGATCCGCAGCTGACCGGCCATGTTCGTACGAGCCTGCGAGTGGGGTTGACCGCGAGCGAGATCGTCGAGGTCTTCGTTCACCTGGCGCCCTACATCGGGGTGCCGAAGGCCCTGGCCGGACTGAGGGTCGCCGCGGCCGTGCTGGAGGACGAGGAGTGAGGGCCGCTCGTACCGTTCTCGGCGACGTCCCGGCGGAGGACCTCGGGATCTGCGACGCCCACGACCATCTGTTCTTCCGGAGCGCGCGGCTGCCGGGGCAGGAGCTCGACGACGTCCCCGCGGCGACCGATGAGGTGCGGGCGTTTCACGCGCTGGGCGGCCGTACGGTCGTGCAGTGGACGCCGTACGGGATGGGCCGGCGCGCGGACGCGCTCGCGGAGGTCTCCCGGGCCGGGGACGTGCACGTGATCGCCGCGACCGGGCTGCACCAGGCGGTGCACTATGAGCCGGAGGTCCTCCGGGAGGTGCGCGGGCGGCTGGACGAGTTGTTCGTCGAGGAGCTGACCGAGGGCATGCGCGGGGACGGGCTCCCCCGGGCCGGGATGATCAAGGTGGCGGGCGATTTCCACGGGCTGGACGAGCACGCCCGGTCCGTGCTGGCCGCTGCGGCGCGGGCCCATCAGGCGACCGGCGCGCCCATCGGCGTGCACCATGAGCTCGGGACGGCGTCGCTGCACGTCCTCGATCTGCTCTGCGGTCGGCACGGCGTGCCTCCGGAGCGGGTGATCCTCGGGCACCTGAACCGCTTCCCGGACCCGCGTGTGCACGCGGAGGCGGGCGAGGCCGGTGCGTTCCTGGCGTTCGACGGTCCGTCGAGGGCCAACCACGCGACCGACTGGCGGCTGTTCGACCTGCTCGCCGCGCTCGTCGAGGAGGGGCACGCGGACCGGCTGCTGCTGGGTGGTGACACGACGACCGCGGCCGCCAGGGCGTCGACCGGTGGCGGGCCCGGGATACCGTACCTACTGCGCGTGATGCGGCCGAGGATCATCCGTGATCTGGGCGCGGACGTCGCCGAAAAGATCTTCGTGGCGAACCCGGCGCGGGCGTTCTCGGTCGACTGGAGGTGCTGACGACCTGTCCCGAAGGTAAAGGAAACTTGGCGCTCGGGTCGCCCGCATCGCGAACTAACACGTCGCCACGGACGTCATGCTTACTGACCGGAGTCGTCCGGCCGAGCGCCACGGGGGTAGGGAGGGTCGTGTTCGGTCCACAGGGCTTCTTTACCTTCACCGTGCTCGTGATCGGTTTCATGGGCGCGCTGTACTGGCTGGTCAGGACGCGGATGCTGGCCCTGAAGATGGTCGCCGGGGTGGTCGCCTTCGCCCCGGCGATGCTGTTCGGGGTCGCGCTGGTGAACAAGTTCTACGGCTACTACCAGAGCTGGGACGACGCCTGGCGCGACCTGACCAACCAGGCACCGGCGAGCGTCGCGCGCGTGCCCGACCTCGGTGACCGCCTCGACCAGGTGCTGAACGAGGCGGTGAAGAAACGGAATGCGCGTAAGAACGGGTTCGCCCTCGAGACCGTGCTGACCGGTGTGAAGAGCAACATCACCCGTCAGGGCATGATCTACCTGCCGCCCCAGTACTTCCAGCGGCCGTACGCGGCGCAGCGGCTCCCCGTCATCGAGCTCATCCACGGCGCGCCCGGGAACCCGGGTGACTACGAGGGCAGGCTGAAGATCTCCGGGATGTTCCGCAAGCTGATCGCCGCGCACAAGGCCAAGCCGGCGGTGCTCGTCATCCCGGACGTCGGCGGCGGGCCGGACCGGACCACGCAGTGCCTGAACACCGTCGGCGGCGAGCAGGACGAGACGTACGTGGCCTATGACGTGCCGGACCTCGTCGCCTCGCGGCTGCGCGTGGAGCCGCCCGGCCCCGCCTGGGAAATCGCCGGGTTCTCCGAGGGCGGCTACTGCGCGGCCAACCTGGCGCTGCGTCACCCGGACCGGTACGGGATCGCGGCCTCGCTGAGCGGCTACTACGAGCCGTTGCGACACAACCGGCTGCCGCAGCCGGTCGACCCGTTCGCCCGCAACAAGGCGCTGCGCGACGCGAACTCCCCGCTGAAGGTGTTGGCACAGCCGCGCCTGAACGGCCGGATGCCGAAGTTCTGGGTGATGACCGGCAGCGGCGTCCAGGTCGACCTGGTGCAGGCGCAGGCGTTCGTCGACCTGGTGAAGCGGTTCCAGCCGGACGTGCCGTTCCTGATCATCAAGGGCGGCCAGCACAACTACGGCGCCTGGCGGGAGGCGTTCCCCAAGATGTTCGAGTGGGCGACGCCACGGCTGTGGAACGCCACTCCCTGCCCGCCGGGGCCCGGTCTCAAGTGCTGACTAGCGGGCGACTTCGTCCAGGTCGAGCACGCGGGCGTGGAGCACGAGGCGCTGGTGGAGGGCCGCCCGGAGCGCCCGGTGCAGGCCGTCCTCCAGGTACAGCTGGCCGCGCCACTGCACGACGTGCGGGAACAGGTCACCGTAGAAGGTGGAGTCCTCGGCCAGCAGGGAGTTCAGGTCCAGCCCGGCCTTCGTCGTGATCAACTGGTCGAGGCGGACCTGGCGTGGGGGGACGTTCGCCCAGTCCCGGGAGCTGAACTTATGCTCCGGGTAAGGGCGGCCCTCGCCTACTGCCTTGAAGATCACGCCATGCAGTTTAATGCGGGTACGACCTCATCGGCGCCTCGTCCGCCAGGCCCGGCCACGCGCCCGCCAGTCGTATCGGGTGCCGAACCCGGCGAGGTGCAGCGCGATGAACAGCAGTCCGAGCGTGTCGAGGGTCGGATAGTTGAAGAAGTCAGAGCCCTTGCCGAGCCAGTCCGCGAGCAGGGCGATGGCGAAGCAGGCCGCCGCGACCAAGACGAACATCGTTGCCTCCTGAGGTAGATCCGCGTCCCCCCGAGACGCCCAAGAGATCTCCCACAGGACGAAGATCAAACCTCGGGTGAGGCGGCTCTCGCCTTGTCGCGCAGGGTGGTCTTCTTGGCGCGGTTGCCGCAGGTCCCCATCGAGCACCAGCGCCGGGTGCCCGGTCGTGAACCGTCGAGGAAGAGCGCCCCGCACCGCGGGCCCGCGCATTCGCGGACGCGGGCGATGGCGGCCGAGGTGACGAGGTCCAGGGCGTCCCGCGCGATCAGGGCGAGCGTCGCCGTGACGGGGTCGTCCGCCCGCCACTGGACCTGCCCGGACGCGTCGAGGCTCGGCACCGGTACGGGGGCGGCGGCGGCCTGGTTGAGGTGATCGCGGGCGGCGTCGCCGCAGGACGCCGGGTCTCCGGTACGGACGGCCGCGATGACCAGGGCGTGGACCGCCTCCCGGAGTTCACGGGCACCGGCGGCCTGGTCAGGGCTCGGCGCGACGGTCTCGTCGAGCCGGTACGAGCCGCACTGCCGGATCCAGGCGGCCAGAGCGGCGCCGTCGGGCAGTTCCTCCGCCTCCGAGGGCGTCCCTCGGTACCGCAGCGTACGGATGAAGTCCAGGCACAGCCGGCCTGCTCCCTCCCGGAACCGCACGGTGTCGCTCGTCGTGGCCATACCCCACCTTAACGCCGGAACCGGTTTAACTGGTACCGTCTAGAGAACCAGTTAAATCGGTTCTGCTAGTGAGGTGCCGTGTCCCCCCGACCCTCTCCCCCCACCGAGGCATCACAATCCGCCCGATCCGCGCCCGAATCCGGGCCGCCGGGCTGGCTGGTGCTGCTGCTCGCGGTCTCCTGCGGCCTGACCGTCGCGAACCTGTACTACGCCCAACCGCTCCTGGCCGAACTCAGCCGTTCCTTCGGCATCAGCGGCCTCGCCGCAGGTGGCCTGATCACCGTGACTCAGGTCGGATACGCGGCGGGCATGGTGTTCCTCGTCCCCCTCGGCGACCGCGTCGAGAACCGGCGGCTCGTCTCGACCCTGCTCCTGCTGACCTGCGCGGCGCTGCTCGTCTCCGCGACCGCGCCGGTGTTCCCCGTGCTCCTGGCCGCCTCGCTCGTCAGCGGGGCGACCTCCGTCGTCGTGCAGATCCTCGTCCCGTTCGCCGCCGACCTCGCCCCGGACCACTCCCGCGGCCGCATCGTCGGACGCGTGGTGAGCGGCCTGCTCACCGGCATCCTGCTCTCCCGCACGTTGAGCAGCCTGCTGGCCGACCTCGCCGGCTGGCGCGTCATCTACTTCACGTCGGCCGTCCTCATGGCGGTCCTGGCGCTCGTGCTCCGCTCGGCCCTGCCGACCCGCGCCCCCAGCACGGGTCTCTCGTACGGCCGGCTGCTGCGCACCACCGCCCACCTCGTGCGCGTCCACGCGCCGCTGCGGCGGCGGGCGCTCTACCAGGCCGCGATGTTCGCGATGTTCAGCGCCTTCTGGACGACGATCTCCTTCGTCCTCACCGGCCCGCCGTTCCACTACTCCCAGCTCGGCGTCGGACTGTTCGCCCTGGTCGGCGCGGGTGGCGCGCTGATCGCCCCCTGGGCGGGACGCTGGGCCGACCGGGGACTGACCCGCCCGATGACGGCCGTCGCCTTCGTCGTCGCCGCCCTCTCCTTCGTCGTCGCCGGGGTGGGCCGGCACAGCGTGATCCTGCTCGCCGTCGCGGCGATCCTCATCGATATGGCCGTGCAGACCACGCTCGTCCTCGGCCAGCACACCATCTACGCGTTGGACCCCACCGCCCGCGCGAGGCTGAACAGCGCCTACATCGCGACCCTGTTCCTGGGCGGCGCGGTCGGGTCACAGCTCGGCTCGGTCGCGTACCACGAGGGCGGCTGGACCGCGCTGGCCGGCTTCGGCGCCGCCCTGCCCGTCTTGGCCCTCCTCGCGTGGTGCACCGAAGGTCGCGTCAAAGAGACAGCGTCCGCAGGGTGAGGACGACCGCGGCGATGATCAGCATCACCAGCGCGTTGGGCAGGCCCTTGAAGTCGCTCTTGCGCAGGTGGGCGCCCACGGCGCCGATGAAGTAGAGGACGACGCCGATCGCGGCGGCGACCCCCAGCGGGCCGTACCACAGCCCGATGACCAGGCCCGCCGCGCCGGCGATCTCACAGGCGGCCAGGAACGGGAACATGCCGAGCGGCACACCGACGGCGGTCATGCCCTCGACGATCATCTTTTGGCGGGTCAGCTTGCCGAACGCGGAGAACAGCAGCGCGACCGTCAGCAGCAGGCCGACGATGGCATAGGCGACGAACATTGCGGGGCTCCCGATGATTGGAACATGTGGAGCATGGAGGGTAGCAGATCGTTGAAGACTTTCAATGATCTAGATCCGCCGACTATCTGCGGCTTGTATCATCGAGGAGTGATCTCAGACCGTCCCGGCCTCGCCCTCGCCTACGCGGGGCAGATCGCCAACGGTCGGATCAAGAAGGCCCTGGCGGCGCACGGTCTCAAGCCCGCCCACTCCCACGTCCTGATGCTCCTCATCGGCAACGGCGCCATGGGGCAGCAGGCCCTCGTGGAAGAGCTCCGGGTCGACCCGAGCGTGCTGGTGGCCATCCTCAACGACCTGGAGAGCGCGGGCCTGGCCGAGCGCCGCCGCGACCCGGCCGACCGCCGCCGGCACATCGTCGAGATCCGCGACCGCGGCAAGGAGCTGCTCGAAGAGGTCGACCGCGCCGTCGCGGTCGTCGAGGCGGAGCTGTTCGCCGACCTGGCCCCCGACGAGCTCGCCGCGCTGCAGCACATCCTCGAACGCGTCCGGCCCGGCGCCGACGACGGAAGCTGCGCCGAAGAGACCTGACGTGTCGCGTCATCGTCCGGCCGGCCCCTGAACATGCGGGCGCCCCCGGACCGTGGGGTCCGGGGGCGCCGCCGCTCATCGCATCAGGTGTCGAAGGAGCAGGTTCGCTTGATCGAGCTCGCCTTCTTGTCGCCCACCGCGTTGTTGGAAAGGTTGCCGTCCTTCTGCCAGCCACTGCCCGGACGCGGCTTGAGCTTCTTCCAGGTGGTGTGCTTACCTCTGAAGTAGGGGTTCTGGTAGAGGGTCACCGTGCAGGCCTTGTCCATCTTGATCGACCTGACGCTGTTGTCCATGGACGACCGGGTACCGGGCCAGGCGACGCCGGCGAAGTTTCCCGACCCCGAGATGCAGGCCCGATGACCGGTGAAGTTCTTCCCCGAGTAGACAATGACATAGCAGTCCGCCTGCGTCTTGGGCGCTGGGGCGGCGTGGGCGACACCGCTGAGCGCCGCGGTGAGCGCGACGCCGGTCCCCAGCAGAGCGCCGGCACGTGCGATTCGAGACATGCGACATCCTCTCGTCACGAAGCGGTGATCACGGCCGATCGGACGATCCGGGGTCGGAACGCCTCACTCGACCGTCCGTAGATGCAACGAGTGGTGATCTTGGCAGCGAAAAGAGGGTGTCAACTAGATCCGTGAGACCCGATTCTCACGCCACCGACCAGGTCCCACGACCTAATCGCCCGTCAGGCGTGGCTGATGATGATCTTTCCGAAGCCGCCGCCGGACTCGCAGTAGGCGAAGGCGTCGTGGACCTTCTCGAACGGGAAGACCCGGTCGATCACGGGGCGCAGCCGATGCGCCGCGACGGCGCGGTTCAGTTCGAGGAAGTGCGCCCGGCTGCCCGTGGCGACGCGGTGGAGCGCGGCGCCCGCGCCGAAGAGAAGCCCCGGATCGATCGGTTTCGCCCCGTCCGCGCCGGACAGCCAGTAGCCGACGAAGGCCACCTGCCCGCTCGGCGCGGCGGACTTCAACGACTGCTCCAGCGGGCCCGTCGCGTCGACGACGCGATCGGCGCCCACGCCACCGGTCAGGTCGCGTACCCGCCCCGACCACTCGGGGTTCTCCCGGTAATCGATCACCTCGTCGGCGCCCAGCTCCCGCAGCCGCGCGGCCTTGGCGGCGCTGGACGTCGTCACGATCACCCGGGCGCCCGCCAGCCTGGCGAACCGCAGGACGAACAGCGACACCGCCCCGGACCCCAGCGTCAGCACGGTCTCGCCGGGACGGGGCGCGCCGCCGCTGGTCAGGGCGTTCCACGCGGTCACCGCCGCCAGCGGGAATGCCGCGGCCTCCTCGTACGACAGGTGCTCCGGGATGGGTACGACGCCGTCCTCGCTCAGCACCGCGTACTCGGTGAGCATGCCGTCGATCATCGTGCCGAGCTGCGCGGCGTTGTCCCGCCGGAACGGGCCGTCGAGCCAGTACGGGAAGACGGTGGCCGCCACCCGGTCGCCCGGCTTGACCCGGCCGACGTCCTCCCCGACCGACACGACCTCTCCGGCCCCCTCGCACCCGGGCACCACGCCCGGTCTGATCGGCAGGGGATAGTTGTCGGCGAGCACCATCAGGTCACGGAAGCCGATGGCGTTCGCGCGTACTCTGACCGCCACCTGCCCCCGTCCGGGCTCGGGCTCAGTGTGCTCCTGGACTGACAGACCGGCGAGTCCCCGGCCCGGGTCAAGGTGATAGCTCTTCATCGAACGGCCTCTCAGCGTCTTGGCCGGCCCACGGCGGGCCGCCGGACGTGATCCTCCGGAGGGCACCTGACGTCCGGCAATTCCTTCGAGGGAATCGTCGGCCTCCCCGAACGCCCGGTAGAACTGCGTTTGTGACCATTACGACGGAGCGGATCGGCATCGGCGCGGAGCTGCGGCGCTGGCGCCGGGCTCGACGGCTGAGCCAGCTCGAGCTCGCCATCCTCACCGGCACGACCCAGCGGCATCTGAGCTTCATCGAGAGCGGCCGCTCCCAGCCCGGCCGCGCGATCGTGATCCGGCTGGCCGAGTCCCTCGGCCTGTCGCTGCGGGAGCGCAACGACCTGCTGACCACGGCCGGTTACGCACCGGTGTTCAGCGAGTCGGGCCTGGACGAGGAGGCCCTGCGCCCGATCCGGACCGCGCTGGAGCAGATCCTCTACGGCCATCTGCCCTATCCGGCGCTCGTCATCGCCCCGTACGGCCGGGCGGTGGCGGTCAACGACGCCGTCGAGGTGTTCACCGAGGGCGCGTCTCCCGCACTGCTCGAGCCCCCGGTCAACATGCTGCGGCTCATGCTTCACCCGGACGGCATGGGCCGAAGGGTGAGCAATCTGGGCGAGTGGGGCCGGCACGTCATCGAGAACCTCCGCGCCCGGGCACGCCGCAGCCCAGACCCCCGCCTCGACGACTTCGTCGAGGAACTTGCCGGATACGTACCCGAAGTCCCGGTCGGCCCGGAGCACCTGGGCTTCTCCGTGCCGATGCGGCTGGCGTCGGCGGACGGCGAACTCCGCCTGATCACCACGCTGACGTCATTCGCCACCGCGACCGACATCACGCTCGCCGAACTCCACCTGGAGGCCTTCCTGCCCGCCGACCAGGCCACCGCCGAGCTCCTGCGGCGCCGGGCCGACCGCCACCAGTAGCATTCCGGCGTGCGGACACTGGTCCTCTGGGACATCGACCACACGCTGGTCAGCATCGCCGGACTCAGCGCGGAGATCTACGCGGCGGTGTTCCAGGAGATCACCGGCCGCCCTCTCGAACGCCTCGCGCACATGGCCGGGCGGACCGACCGCGCGATCATCTCTGAAACGCTGGGGTTGCATTCCCTCACGCCCACCGAGGACGTGATGACCGCCTTCGGCGACGCGCTGGCGGCATCTTTCGCGAACCGCGCCGATGACCTCCGGAGGCGCGGCCGGATCCTTCCGGGCGTCGAAGAGGCGTTGTCGGCGCTGGCGGCCCGGCCCGAGGTCGTGCAGTCCGTCCTCACCGGCAACATGGATTCGATCGCGTCCGCCAAACTGACCGCCTTCGGCCTGCACCGCTTCGTCGACCTGGACATCGGCGCCTTCGGGTTCGACGGCGTGGAACGCCCGCCGCTCGTCGGGCTGGCCCGCGCACGCGCGGCCGAGAAGTACGGCGGCTCGTTCGATCCCGCGCACACCGTTCTGATCGGTGACACGCCGCACGACGTCCTGGCCGGTCACCGGGGCGGTGCCCGGGTCGTCGCCGTGGCGACCGGCGCGAGCGATGAGGCGGCGCTCAGGGCGGCCGGCGCGGAACTCGTCCTAGCCGACCTCTCCGACACCGACGACGTCGTACGGTCGGTCCTCGGCATCAGCGCCCCCTGATCTGGTGCACGAGGGCTCAATCGCCCGTCACAGGCCCTCGGAACCTCCGCTCAACGCGGCACGAGCCGGAGGGTCGTCGCGCGTGCGTCGGGGGCGACCATCGGGTCGACGTAGGTCGCGCTGTAGCGGCCGCCACCTCAGCTCCCTAGGGGCGCAGGAGTGCCTTGATGGCGCGGCGTTCGTCCATGGCGCGGTACGCCTCGGCGACCTCCTCGAGCGGCAGGGTCAGGTCGAAGACCTTGCCGGGGTCGATCCGGCCGTCCCAGACCCGGTCGATGAGATCGGGGAGGTAGCCGCGCACGGGCGCGGGCCCGCCGCGCAGCCCGACGTGGGAGAAGAACAGCTCCTCGCCGTCGACGGCCACGCCGTGCGGAACGCCGACGAAGCCGACGTTCCCGCCGGGTCGGGTCGAGCGCAGGGCCTGCCGCATCGCCTCGCTGGTGCCGACGCATTCGAGCACCGAGTCGGCGCCGACACCGTCGGTCAGGTCCTTGATGCGGGCCACGCCCTCGTCGCCGCGCTCGGTGACGATGTCGGTCGCGCCGAACTCGCGGGCGAGCTTCTGACGGGACTCGTGGCGGCTCATCGCGATGATGCGCTCGGCGCCGAGCTCCTTGGCCGCGATCACCCCGCACAGGCCGACGGCGCCGTCACCGACGACGGCGACGGTGGAGCCCGGCTTGACCTCGGCCGCCACGGCGGCGTACCAGCCGGTGCCCATGACGTCCGAGAGCGTGAGCAGGCTGGGCACGAGCTCGTCGGCGGGCCGGTCGGGGGTGGCCACCAGGGTGCCCTGAGCCTGCGGGATGCGGACGTACTCGGCCTGGCAGGTGCTCATGAACTCACGGTTCACGCAGGAGGACTGGTAGCCGTTGCGGCAGTTGGGACAGGTGTTGTCCGAGGTGGAACGAGCCGATGACGAACTGGCCCGGCTTGACCGAGGTCACCTCGCCGCCGACCTCCTCGACCACGCCGACGTACTCGTGGCCCATCGGCTGTGGCTCGGTGACCGGATCGATGCCCCGGTACGCCCACAGGTCCGACCCGCATACGCAGGTCGCCACGGTACGGATGATCGCGTCGGTGGGATTGATGATCTTCGGGTCGTCGCGCTGCTCGAAGCGCACGTCCCCGGGAGCGTGAATGACGGCTCCGCGCATGATGGTGTCCTTGCTCTTGGGGCGGGCCGTGCCCGCCCGGTCGGTGCGATCGGTGGGTCAGCGGCGTGTGCTGACGCGGGGGCCCTCGTACTCGGCGTCGGTGACGTGCTCGAGCCAGGAGACGTCGTCGCCTTCCCACAGCGCGAGGTGGCTCATGAACCGGTCCGGGGCGGCCCCGTGCCAGTGCTCTTCACCCGCCGGGGTGTGGACGACGTCGCCCGGGTGGGCCTCGATGAGCTCCCCGCCACGGGACTGGATCAGCGCGACGCCCTCGACGATGAAGAGCGTCTGGCCCAGGCCGTGCGAGTGCCAGGCGGTACGGGCCCCGGGCGTGAACCTGACCAGGTTCGCCCGAGCCCGAGAGGGCTCGTCGCCCCGGTAGATCGCGTTGAACCAGACGTCACCGGTGAACCACTCGGCCGGCCCCTTGGCGGTCGGCGGCTGCTTAAGCAGTTCCATCGTGTTCTCCTTGATTTCGCGCTGAGGTGAGGTGTTGCCGCTTCGGCGCTCACGGCGGAAGCGGATATGTGAGGTGCGGCTCAGGCGTCCCGCCGGCCGCGGCGGCCGGGTCGCTCCTGGTCGGCGACCGGCGGCAAGGCGTGGCTTCGCTCGCACTACCCATGTAACAGCCGGTGTTCAGGGCAAAGAAGGCTCTGCCGTTACATGTAATGACAGGGCACCCCAAAGCTCCCGGGGCGTACGTAGCCTGGGGCGCTGAACCGAAGGAACGACGTTCGGGAGCTCCTGGCCTCCCGGCGCGCAGTGACCCGCTGCGGCCGGATCGCCCGATCTGTTACCAGGGGACTTTGCCAATCGTTTACTCTTGTGCTGTGACCTGCCCCAAGTGCCACAGCCCGATGCAGACGTTCAACCGACAAGGGATCCACATCGAGCAGTGCGCCGGCTGCGGCGGCATCTTCCTCGATCGTGGCGAGCTCGAGCAGATCGTGATGGCAGAGCAACGGCACTATGCCGCGCCGCCGCCGCCCTACCCCGGCGGTTACTCCGACTCTCCGCCTCCGTACCAGGGGCATCGCGACTCTCCGCCCCCGTACCAGAGGCACCGTGATTCGCCGCCCCCGTATCACCCGGGCCAGGCCCCCCACCACGGGCACTACAAGGACTCACCCCCGCCGTACGGCCGCAAAGGTCGCAGACGGGGCTTCCTCGAGGATCTCTTCGACTGACCGCCCGGTGAATCCGCTCATCTGCGCACGCTGCGAGGCCCGCGCGGACTCACCTCAGGTCATCGCCGAGCCGCCGGCCGTCGTCTGCGCCGCGTGCGGCCACCGGCAGCCGTTCGTCCGGCTCCCCCTGTGGTCCCTCACCGGCCCCAGCGGCTGCGGCAAGTCGACGGTGGCCCGGCTTCTCGTCGAGCGGTTGGGCGGGCGGTTCGTCGTTCTGGAGCAGGACGTGCTCTGGCAGGCGGGCCTCCGCGACCCCGTACGCTTCCGCTCGGCGTGGCTGGCGATGGCCGCGATGATTCAGCAGAACGGCCGGCCGGTGCTGCTGTGCGGCACCGTCGTGCCGCCCGAGTTCGAGCCGCTGCCCGAGCGGGCGCTGTTCACGGAGATCAGATACCTCGCGCTGACCTGCGACCCGGACGTCCTCGCCGCCCGGCTCCGGACGCGTCCGGCGTGGCGGGAATGGTCTGAGCCGCGGATCGCCGAGATGCTGGAGTACAACGACTGGGTCCGTGCCGAGGCCGCCTCGATGGCACCGCCGGTGCGGCTCCTGGACACGACGAGCGCCACCGCCCCGGCCACGGCCGATCAGGTCTGCGCCTGGGTGCTCGAGGACGAGAAGTACGCTGCCGCACATGCCTGAAGCCCTCTCTCTGGCCAATGTCCTCGACGACGCGGCGATTTTCTCCCTCGAACACCAACTGCACCTGGGGGAGGTCATCGGCGAGAGCAGCTGGCACGCCGACCTACAGGCTCCGCTGTTCGAATTCACCGGGAGCCGGCCCCTCACCTGCACCGGCCTCCACCTGCTCGGCAGCGCCGCGCCCGGCCCACAGTCGTGGATGTGGGCCTGGGCGAACCCGTCCGGATTCCCGGAGCCGGTGACGGCGCTGTCCGCGACGCTGCGCGATTTCGGGCAACAGCACGGCATCGCGGAGCTCTCGTCCCCCGAGGTCCCCTTCGACGCGCTGCCCGGCTCACCCACCGAACCGGCCGTGGTCGTCGGCCTCCTCACCGACGCCGCCAAGGCCGTGAGCGCCAACTGGACCTCCTACAACGGCCCCGTCGGCGGCGGTACGCGCGCCGCGTTCCTCATCGAGCACCCGGACTTCCAACTGCCACCGCCCGAGCCCGCCCGCGTCATGCGCCTCATCCAGCAGGCGCTCTCCGGCCTCTGGATCACCGACCACCGGCGCGCGCTGCACGCCTACGCGGTACGGCGGCAGCTCGGCGCGGCCTTCAGCCCGGACTACGCCAAGCTCACCCTCACCGGGCCCGGCCTCGAAGCGGCCATCGACTTCGACCAGTACGGCCGCGTCGCGAACATCAACGCCTCACTGTCGGCCCCCGGCGCGTAGCGGCACCGGACGTGCTCGTGTAGGGCGATCCGACATTCTTCATAGGTCCTGAGCTTCAACTCGCAGCCCGGATAGATGGGCCTCCGGACTCTGTCTCGGACCGCCGCGGGTCGGGCAAGATCAACTTCTTGTACGCAGCTTCCCCCCCGCCAAGGAGGAGTGACCTATGAAACGAGCCAAGCTGGTGCCTGTGGCCGTCGCCGCGGGTTTCGCGGCGATGACACTGGCCGCTCCGGCCGCCGACGCCGCCACCGAGGCAAAGGGCTCCGTCAGCGTGCAGTCGGTGAAGCTTACGGCGCAGAGGCCGTCTCGCCTCGTCAAGAAGAAGGTCGTATGGCTGCACGCCAGCGCCTACTACGAGCTCAGTAAGGGCAAGACCTCGATCACCAGGGTCTGCGTGCAGGTGAGCAGTTACAAGTCCACCAGGAACTGCGGTTCGGTCCCCCACCCTGTCTCGGGCGGCATCGGGTCGAAGGACATCAAGTGTGGCAAGAAGGGCATCTGGCACGGGGTGAAGTCGGTGGCGTGGTTCGAGAACAAGAACCACGAGCAGATCGGCGACAAGCGTCAGTCCGGGCTGTACATGATCAAGTGCTGACGACTCGGATCTGACATCGGCGATCGGGACGCGCGCAGAGGCGCCCTGGTCGAGATCGACAAGCCCGGCATCGGGAGATGCCGGGCTTGCGTGTCTCCAGCCTCGCCGGGAGGCTCAGCGGACTTCGTTGATGCGGATCATGTTGCCCGCGGGATCGCGGAAGGCGCAGTCGCGAGTCCCGTACGGCTGCTCGGTCGGCTCCTGGGCGACCTCGGCGCCGCCGGCCCGTACCTTCTCGAAGGTGCCGTCGAGGTCGGCGGTGGCCAGTACGAGGCGGGCGTAGGTGCCCTTGGCCATCATCTCGGCGATGGTGCGGCGCTCGTCCTCGGTGATGCCGGGGTCGGCGGCCGGCGGGTGCAGGACGATCGACGTTCCGGGCTGGCCGGCAGGGCCGACCGTGATCCAGCGCATCTTGCCGCTCCCGACGTCCTGGCGGACCTCGAAGCCAAGGGTGTCGCGGTAGAAGGCCAGGGAGGCGTCCGGGTCGTCGTGCGGGAGGAAGGTCCAGTGAATGGTGATGTCCATGGCCGCAACGCTAGGCGTGGCCCGCTGACCGGCGCTTCTCGATTCCTGACCGGTCTGTCGACCTGTTTCAGCGACCCCTGACGGGATCCCTTTGTCCCCCGTGCGAGCTACCCGCGAGTGTCCACCGCGCGGTGACGATTCCAAGCCGTCGAATCCATAGCGTTCTCGACGTCGCCGCGGCGCTCCGGCCGCGAAATCGCGTAACGGAATCGTGCAAGGGAGTCGTCATGCGCTTGTTGAAGCAGCTCGTGCCCGTCATGGTGGTCGCTTTCGTCGGCGGCCAGGGCGTGGCGGCGGTGCAGGGGAATGCGCTGTTGAGCCTGGTCCTCGGTGTCGCGACGGCCGTGCTCGCGGTGTTCGTGTACGCCTGGATGGTGCGGTGGTCCGAGCGCCGCGCGCCGGTGGAGGTGGCGGCCAAGGGTGCCACCGCCCGCATCGGCCTGGGGGTGCTGATCGGCGTCGGGTGGTTCGCGGCCGTCATCGTGAACATCGCCTTCCTGCGCGGCTACCGGGTCGACGGCTTCGGGTCGGTGGCGGGCGCGGCAGGGCTGTTCGGCTTCATGGCCGCCGCCGCCGTGACCGAAGAGCTGATGTTCCGCGGCGTCCTGTTCCGGATCGTCGAGGAACGCGGCGGCACGTGGATGGCGCTGGCGCTGACCAGCGTGCTCTTCGGGGGGTGGCACCTGCTCAACCCGGACGCCACCGTATGGGGCGCGATCGCCATCGCGATCGAGGCCGGCGGCACGCTCGCCGCCGCGTACGCCGCCACCCGCACCCTGTGGGTGCCGATCGGCCTGCACTTCGGCTGGAACTTCGCCGAGGCCGGGATCTTCGGCACCGAAGTGTCCGGTAATGGCAAGACCGAGGGGCTGCTGCACGGCGTGACCTCGGGCTCGGCCCTGCTCACCGGCGGCCGGTTCGGACCGGAGGCGAGCCCGTACACGGTCGTGTTCGGTGTGCTGCTGACGATCGTCTTCCTGTGGGTGGCCCACCGGCGCGGCAACCTGGTGCCCCGTCGGCGCAGCGCCCGGGCCGCCGTGGCCGCTAACCTCGCCCAGTGATCGATCTCCGGCGGGTCCCGGACCTGTGGCGGCGGTGTGACGTCACAGTCCGAGATCTCCCGCTCGCGCTGGTGCTGACCGTCGGATCGCTCCTGCCGGCTTTCCACGGCTTCGGGACGCAGCTCGGCGACCTGCCGACCCGCCCCTTCGACGCGCTGGCCGTCGTGGCGGTCGTCCTGGAGTGCCTCCCACTCGCCGTGCGCCGACGGTGGCCGGCCGTTTGCGCCGTCCTGGTGGTGGTCGGCTTCGCCCTCGATCAGCTCCGCGGTTACCACGAAGTAGCGGGCACCGCTCTGCCCATCGCGCTGCTGAGCACGGCCGCCCATCTGGAACGTCACCGGCGCGTCACCGCGGTCCTCTTCTCGGTGGCGTACGTTCCGCTGGCGGTCGCGCTTCACCGGCTCGGCGGGGCCGAGCGGCTGTCCGGATTCGTGGTGTTCTACCTGGCGCTGGTCCTCGCCTGGGGGACCGGGTGCTGGCTGCGCTCGACCCGGGCCGCCGAGGCCGAACGCCGCCGGCGTATCGCCGAGGCCACCCGCACCGCCGAACGCACCCGCATCGCCCGCGAACTCCACGACGTCGTGACCCACCACGTGACGGCCATGGTCGTCCAAGCCGAGGCGGCACGTTACCTGACCGCCGCACCCGATCGCCTCGATGAGACCCTGAACGCCGTCACCGACACCGGCCGCAAGGCCATCAGCGACCTGCGGCAGCTGCTCGACCTGCTCAAACCCGATCACGACACCGACACCAGGACACCGTCCGTCGGTGAAGTCGACACCCTCGTGGCACAGACCCGCCGGGCCGGGCACCCGGTGGAGTTCACTAAGGAGGGCAGGCCGGCGAACTCGGTCCGCAGCGCCGAGTTCGTGGCCTACCGGGTCGTGCAGGAAGCCCTGACGAACGCCCTCAAGTACGCCCACGGCAGCCGCACCGTGGTCCGCGTACGCTACGACGAAAGAGAGATCACCGTGGAGGTCGGCACCGACGGTTCCGGCTCGCAGACCGGCTCCCTCGGCGGGAGCGGCCGGGGCCTGGCCGGGCTCCGCGAACGCGTCGCGGCTCTGGGCGGTGAGTTCAGCGCGGACCGGCAGCCGGACGGCGGCTTCCTCGTACGGGCGCGCATCCCCGCGCGGAACCCGTCGTGAGCGCGCCGATCCGGGTCCTGATCTGCGACGACCAGGCGCTGATCCGCACCGGGTTCACCACGATCATCGACGCGCAACCCGATCTCGAGGTGGTGGGCGAGTGCGGAGACGGCCGCGCCGCGGTCGACCTCGCCGGCCGGCTGAACCCGGACCTGGTCGTGATGGACGTACGGATGCCGGTCCTCGACGGCATCGAGGCGACCCGCCTGCTCGCCGGCGCCGGGGTGGAACATCCCACCAAAGTGCTCGTGGTGACGACGTTCAACCTGGACGAGTACGTCTACGAGGCGCTCCGCGCGGGAGCGAGCGGATTCCTGCTCAAAGACGCCCCACCCGCGCAACGGCTGCACGGCATCCGCACCATCGCGAGCGGCGCCGCGCTACTGGCACCCGAGGTGACGCGGCAGCTCGTCGGCAGGTACGCGGCGCGGATCCGCCCCGCCGAGAGCACGCCGGACGACGATGCGCTGACCCCGCGCGAACTGGAGGTCCTGCGCCTCATCGCCGATGGCCTGTCCAACCGCGAGATCGCCGCGACGTTGGTGATCAGCCAGGAGACCGTCAAGACGTACGTGTCCC
Organism: Actinoallomurus sp. NPDC050550; assembly: GCF_040655075.1. NCBI lineage: Bacteria > Bacillati > Actinomycetota > Actinomycetes > Streptosporangiales > Thermomonosporaceae > Actinoallomurus > Actinoallomurus sp. NPDC050550. The sequence continues at coordinate 296,371 of NZ_JBFAJC010000006.1, forward strand.
GCATCCTCACCAAGCTCGACCTGCGCGACCGCGTGCAGGCGGTGGTCTACGCCTACCGCAACGGCCTGGTGATCTGAGTCCGCCAGGTGCGGCCGACCGAGGCTAGTTCGTGGGGCAGAGCACCGCTTCGGCGGCCTTGTTGAGAGCGGCCGGGTTGAAGGTCATGTTGGAAACGCTCAGCGTGGCCGACACGGCGAACTGCAGGCGGCCGTCGGGTGTGGCGAAGGTGACGGCGGCGAATCCCGGCCCACTTCCCGCCTGCATCTCCAGTGCGGGCTTACCTCCGCATATACGAGGGGGCGGCGTCGCCCCACTCGCCTGTGGCTTGGGCGCCGGCGGCACGATCTCCTGTTGAAGCGCTGGCGGCAGCAGTCGGCCCTGGCTGAATGCGCGCCGGAAGACGCTGATGTCATGCGCGGTGGAGACGATCCCTCCGGCCGCGCCGCCGAAGCTCGCATTCTGCCGGTCCATGTCGCGTGGCCTGCCTTCGGCATCGGGGAAGTAGCCATGCCCGTGCGGCCCCTTGACGCCCTGCGGAGGCCTGAAGGTCAGATACGTGCTTTTCATTCCGAGAGGCGCGAATATCCGCCGGGTGAGCTCATCCGACAGGGCATGGCCGGTGAGCCGCTCGATGATCATGCCGATGAGCACATAGTTGGTGTTGGAGTAGGAGAACTTCTCCCCCGGCTCCCCGGTCCGGGGCAGACTCCGGGAGGCCTTCACGAGGTCGATCGGGCGGTAGTAGGTCGTGAAGTCGAAGTCGTCGAACCGTCCGCTGTCGAAGAAATCCGGGATGCCGGAGGTGTGCCGGATCAACTCCCGCACGGTGATGTCATCGGCCCGCTCCACCAGATCCTGCGCAGCCACCTCCGGCAGGACCTTGCTGAGCTTGTCGTCCAGGGTGAGCCTGCCCTCTTGGACCAGTTTCAGCAGCACTGTGGCGGTGATCTGCTTCGTCTGCGACCCGATGCGGTAGCGGGAGCCGGCGGGGATCCTGCCGCCCTTACCGCCGAGCAGGCGAGAGCCGGCCGACCCTTTGCCGACGCGCTTACCGTCGACGTACGCCTCGCCGATGGCGCCCACCACGCCGGTGGTCTTGGCGAGGGCGTCCATCGCCTTCTGCACACTCCCGACCGGAGGCCGGCTGAGGCCGGCCCGCCTGGAGGTGGCGGCACTGGCGGGCGCGGCGATGCTCAGCGTCAGCATCGCGCAGGCCACACCAGCGATCCCGGCCGTTGTCGCACGATTCACAACGAAGATCCTTTGCTCTGGCTTCACGTCGTGAACCGTTCTAGACAACGGGCGGTCACACCCCGGTCCGTGAACCTGTGACCGCGCTGTGACCGGTGGGGCGTCCACTCTGGACCCGAACACCGACTATCACGGATGAAAAGACCTGCTCAAAGACGCCGGGCTGCGATGCTCGGCGGCGGGGCGATTGAGACCGGCCGACTGATGAGGGTTGATGTCGTATACGGATGTGGCGGCGAAATCGTTCAATCGCGGATGCGACTTTTTCTGTCGCGACTTTTGGGCTGGCCGCGCGACATGTCGGAGGCGATTTATTTTCGCAGGTCAACGGGGCGGAAGGCTCTCTGGCGCAAACCTCGAATATGCCGCTTTGTGTGGTATATCACAATAGCTCGTTAGGCCGAGACAGGATAGGCGTTTACGTGCAAAATTGCATTGAGGTCCACTCGGCGTCATTGCGGGGCGATCGCAGAGTGATGACCCTGTCATTCTCGTCGAATCAGACCTTCGGTAGGACCGTCGACTTTCGAGATGAGGTAAACCCATGCGACGTGCTGCTCTTGGCAGACTGGGCATCGCCGCGGCGGCTGCGGCACTCTCCTTGTCCGGCGCCGCATCCGCATCCGCATCCGTATCTGCGGCCGACGGGGGCTGGTCTCCCAGGTGGTACTCGTCGTACGGGGAGTGTCAGTACGCCGGAAACGTCCTCGCCCAACAGGGCAAGCTGCACGGATTCTCCTGCCAGCCGTACGACGGCGGCTGGGGACTGTACCCCTGGTGAAAGGGCTCCCTGGCCTCGACCTTTCGTGAGGCCGGTTGGGTCGTGTCGTCCGGCCGTTCATCACCGGCGGCCGCCCGCGCGTCTATAGGTCGGCTCAGTAACGCCATCCCTCGGCGACAACTGAGACCAGGAAGCATGTCGGGCCGGTACCCCAGGGGTACCGGCCCGACGTCTTGCCTGATCAGCTGGCGGAGGATGCGAGATCCGAACTCGCAAGGGTGCTCAAGCGTCATATCGACCTCGACTTTGTCGCGGTCGCGGTAATTCCGTCGTGTGGGCGATCTGCCGGAGCCTTGGTGGGCGATCTGCCGGGGAACTCGTGGGTGATCCGCCGAAGGTCTGTGGGCGTTCTCGACCCCCACTTTCATGGCCGTCATTGGTCGGTCGAGCGCAGTCATGACCAAGAGGTATCAGACGTGATCGACTCAATCCGGCTGGACGTCGCTCACCAGATCGGCGGGCTGTTGTGGGGCGCCGAGAAGCCCACGGAACACACCGGCCCGAAAAAATCGCCACTTTAGTGAACTTCTGTCCCGGTGTGCGCTTCCAACCTAGTGAACGACGCACAGAGCCGAGGGGCTTTCAGCCGCAGCACTTCCCGGGAGAGTTGCGCGTAGAAAGACCCGAAGACACCCGATGGAGGAATTCATGAAATCCTGGCGCTCTCGTATCGCTCTCGGTCTCGCCGCTCTCGGTATCGTCGCGGGAGCCGCAGCGGCCACCGTGCCGCTGGCCGCCACGAGCGCTTTCGCCGACACTGCGCCCAATGACGGCTGGGTGCAGGTCGGTGGCGACTCGTACGACTCCTTCCAGGACTGCGTCGCCCAGGCGCAGAGGGACCTGCCACTGAACCCCCAGTACCACGAGGCCACCTGCCAGAGCTACCCCAAGCCCGGCCTCCCCAACTACTACTTGGTGTGGATGCGCTGACCTGCTCCTCATCGTCTGACCTCGAACGATTCCGCGGAACGTGACCGCTCGTACGAGGATTCCAGGGATGCGAACACGGCCTTCGTCTGATCCTGTGCTCCGACCAGGGGCACTTGACCAGCGCGAAGGCCGTGGGGGGATGAGTCTGCTGCAACCTGTCCGGCGGGAAGCGTTCGCGGTGGCGTCACACTTCCGGGACGACCTCTTCGACTGCCTGACCGTGCGCGGGGACGCGCTGTTCGAGCCGACCGACGCGTTGCTGTGCGCGGTCGGCCCGGTGACCGACCCCCAACGACACCGCTCTAACGAGGCCAACTGAGAGCAAAACCGAGACCACAGAGCACACAGGGCCGGTACCCGTTGGGTACCGGCCCTGTGTTTCTACTGCTCAGAGTGGCGGAGGATGCGAGATTCGAACTCGCGAGGCGTTGCCACCAACACGCTTTCCAAGCGTGCGCCCTAGGCCACTAGGCGAATCCTCCGCCGCAGAGCCTACCGGTTCTCCGGCAGTGCGCGAACCTCGATAACCGCGCTCGGCGGGATCGGGCCGTAAACATGGGGGAAGACGTCGTCTCCGACGGGCTCGTGCCGGACGTCCAGACCCTCCGGATCGATGACCAAGAGTACGAGATCGTCGAGGTCGGCGTAGAAGGCGCGCCGGACCTTGCGTACCTGGTCCTCGTCCCGGGAGGCGTGGATGAAGCCCTCCTCGGCCAGCGTACGGCCGCGGGTCGACACCTCGTACGGGCGGCCGGCGTCGCGTGCGGCCTCCCATTCCGACCGTTCGGCGATGTGGAAGATCGGTGTCCGCGTCTCCTCGAGATCCCCTGCCATGAAGCAGAGCGTACGGGCCGAACCCGTCCACCGGATGCCATAGACTCGGGGCAGACCCCTCGCACGGCGTCCATCCTGTGAACCTCCCCAGGGCCGGAAGGCAGCAAGGATAAGCAGGCTCTGACGGGTGTGCGGGGGGTCCTCTTTTTCGACGAGGACGGACCCCCATGAGTCTGGCTCTGTACCGCAAGTACCGGCCAGCGACGTTCGCCGAGCTCAAGGGGCAGGAGCACGTCGCCGAGCCGCTTCAGCAGGCGTTGCGCAATGGGCGCATCAATCACGCCTACCTGTTCAGCGGGCCGCGTGGCTGCGGCAAGACCTCGAGTGCGCGCATCCTCGCCCGCTCGCTGAACTGCGAGAAGGGTCCGACTCCGGATCCGTGCGGCGTGTGCGAGTCCTGTGTGGCGCTCGGGCCCTCCGGCTCGGGCCACATCGACGTCATCGAGATCGACGCGGCGTCCCACGGTGGTGTCGACGACGCCCGTGATCTGCGGGAGCGCGCGTTCTTCGCGCCGGTGGCGGCGCGCTACAAGATCTACATCATCGACGAGGCGCACATGGTGACCCGTGAGGGGTTCAACGCGCTGCTGAAACTCGTCGAGGAGCCCCCGCCGCACCTGAAGTTCATCTTCGCGACGACCGAGCCCGAGAAGGTCATCGGGACGATCCGGTCGCGGACCCACCACTACCCGTTCCGGCTGATCCCGCCAGGCACCCTCCGTGAGCTGCTGGAGGAGATTCTCCAGAAGGAGGCCGTGCCGTACGAGCCCGCCGCGATCCCGCTGGTCGTGCGGGCCGGCGCGGGGTCGGCGCGTGACTCCGAGTCGATCCTCGACCAGCTCCTGGCGGGCGCGGGCGAGGAGGGCATCACGTACGCCCGCGCGGTGTCGCTGCTCGGCTATACCGACTCGGCCCTGCTGGACGAGGTCGTGGACGCGGTGGCGTCCCATGACGGGGCGGCGGTGTTCGCGGCGATCGACCGCGTGATGGAGGGCGGGCAGGACCCGCGGCGGTTCGCCGCCGACCTGCTGGAACGCTTCCGTGACCTCGTCATCCTGTCGAACGTCCCCGACTCCGGCGCGACGGGCCTGCTGAACGTTCCGCCGGACGAGCTGGAGCGGATGCAGGCGCAGGCGTCGCGGCTGGGTTCCGCCGAGCTGACGCGCGCCGCCGATCTGCTGCACACCGGCCTCACGGAGATGCGCGGGGCGACGTCGCCGCGGCTGCTGCTCGAGCTGATCAGCGCCCGGATCCTGCTGCCCAACGCGTACGACGACGAGGCGTCGCTGCTCACCCGCCTGGAGCGGCTCGAGCGCCGTATCGCGGTCGGCGGCCCGGCCCCGGTCGCAGCCGTGCCGCCGTCGGTCACGCCGCAGCCCTCGTCTCAGCCGCCGGCCGCTCAAGCTCGGCCGCAGCCGGAGTCTCCACAGGCACGGGTCGCGGCTCCGCCCGAGGCCGATCGGCCCCAGCCCTCCGCCGCGCCCGGGCCGCAGGCCACAGGTCAGACCCGGACGTCCCAAGGGGACCGGCGGCCCGCCGCACGGGAGCCCGGGGGCGACGGGCCCGCCGGCGCCCAGGGCGGGAGTGCGGACTGGCCGGTTCCCGCTCGGCCTTCCAGCGGTGGGCAGTCGTCCGGCCGGCCATCCGATGCCGGCCCGGCGTCCTCGTACGGTCAGCCATCGGCATCGGCGCCCGGCCGGCCCCCAGGCGCTGCACCCTCGGGGCAGCCGTCCGGATCTGCGCCTTCGTACGGCCAGTCGTCCGCCTCCGAGCCTTCGGCGGCCCCCAGTGCCCCGGCCGGTGGGGTGGACGTCGCCGCGATCCGGCGGATGTGGCCCGACATTCTCGAGGCGGTCAAGCAGCGGAGCAAGGTCGCCTGGATCGTCCTCATGGAGGGCGTTGAGGTCGCGTCGTTGCAGGGTGAGGTGCTGACCCTCGCGTTCGCCAACGAGGGCAAGCGGCGCGGTTTCACGACCGGGGGCAAGGACGCCGTCCTCCGCGACGCGCTGAAGGAGATCCTGGGCGTCGAGTGGCGCATCGACGCGGTCCTCGAGGGCGGTTCGGGGCAGGCCTCGCGGCCGGCGCCGCCGCCACCGGATCCCGGTGGTTGGGGTGCCCCGGCGGCCCCTACGCGCGAGACCCGTACGACGCCGCCGCCCGAGTCGGCGCCGGTTCCGCCGCCCAGCCCGCCTCCGCCACCGCCGCCCGAGCCCGTGGACGAGGCGGACGAGGTCGACCCCGAAGGCGACGCCGACGCGGACAGCGGTGCCGTGCTCACCGGAATGGCCCTGATCGAGCAGGTGCTCGGCGGAAAGGTCATCCAGGAGTTCGACAACACCTGACGATCGGCAAAAGGATCGGTAACGACGCGGTCATGCCGCGCCGGCGCCGATCGGTCGCGGGCCTTTCGTACGGGCTTCGCCGGGCCGGCGGGGGCGTTTCGGCACGGCCGTACCGGTTGCCCGGAGCCGCATACCGGATTCGGGGCGGACCCCGTAGTCTCGTCTCATTGGACGATCTGAATGAGGAGAGCACCGTGGAACCCGGTGGCCAGCCGAATATCCAGCACATGTTGCAGCAGGCGCAGCGTATGCAGGAGCAGTTCATGAGCCTGCAGCGCGAACTCGCGCAGGCGGAGGTCGAGGGCACCGCCGGCGGTGGCCTTGTCTCCGCGACGGTCAACGGGCAGAACGAAGTGACCAAGATCGTCATTGATCCGGCCGCGATCGACCCTGGGGACCCTTCGGACACCGCGGAGACGGTCGCCGACCTGGTCCTCGCGGCGATCCACAACGCCGTGGAAGAGGCGCAGAAGTTGGCGCAGGAGAAGATGGGACCATTGACCGAGGGCCTGGGCGGCCTGGGCGGCGGTTTGGGCCTGCCCGGTATGTGAGCCCGGGCGGCCGGGTGCCGTCCTCGCGGCGGCACCTGCCTCGCCACGGTCGCCGGACGCTCTTCGATCAGGGAGGTCTCGAAGGACGTCCGGGGATGTGACTCATGGTCGCGGAGCGTCGCATGAGGATCGTCCGCCCATCGCCCAGGTCAGAAGAGCCTCCCGGACGACACCACCGAAGACGGCGCTCCCGGTGAGCGCGTCGACGAGGAGAAGGGAGGGGCCGTGTACGAAGGGGTTGTCCAGAACCTCATCGACGAGTTGGGCAGGCTGCCCGGCGTCGGACCGAAGAGCGCACAGCGGATCGCCTTCCACCTGCTCGCCGCGGATCCCGCCGACGTCACGCGGCTGACCGAGGCGCTGCGGGAAGTCAAGGACAAGGTCCGGTTCTGCAGCATCTGCGGAAACGTCGCCGAGGCCGAACAGTGCCGGATCTGCCGTGACGCCCGCCGCGACACCCACGTGATCTGCGTGGTGGAGGAGCCGAAGGACGTCGTCGCGATCGAGAAGACGCGGGAGTTCCGGGGCCGCTACCACGTGCTCGGCGGGGCGATCAGCCCGATCGAGGGCGTCGGCCCCGACGATCTGCGCATCCGGGAGCTCATGCAGCGCCTCGCCGACGGCGAGGTCACCGAGCTGATCCTTGCCACCGACCCCAATCTCGAAGGGGAGGCGACCGCCACCTACCTTGCCCGGCTCGTGAAACCGATGGGACTTACCGTCACCCGGCTGGCCAGCGGACTGCCGGTGGGAGGCGACCTGGAATACGCCGACGAGGTCACGCTCGGTCGCGCGTTCGAAGGACGGAGGCTGCTCGATGTCTGAGGACAGCAAGTCTGAGCTCAGCTGGATCACGCTCGCCGACCGTGTGGCGAAGCACGCCGGAAACTACCTGACGGGGCTGACCGCCGTGGCGCGCGGCGAGGCCGGTGGCCATGCGGTGCCATTGCTGCTGCTCGAGGTGTCGCAGATCGCGCTCGCCGGGGCCCAGCTCGGCGCCAGCACCGACGTGATCCTGCCGGACAACTGGGAGCCGGACGTCGGGGAGGATCCGGATCTCGATTCCACCCGTCAGGGGCTTGCCGAGCGTCTGACCGACGTCGACGAGTACACCGAGGTCTTCGACCCGTACAAGGACCCCGAGACCACCGCGTACCGCCTTTCGGACGATCTCGTGGACGTGGCCAGCGACCTGGTGCACGGGCTGCGTCACTATGACGCCGACCGCAAGCTCGAGGCGCTGTGGTGGTGGCAGTACAGCTACTTCAATCACTGGGGCAACCACGCCGGTGCGGCTCTGCGGGCGCTGTACGCCGTGTCGGCGAGCGCCCGGCTCGACGTGATGGAGGAGCCGGTCGCGGGGTAGAGCCGGGGTAGATCCGCCGTGGATCCATTTCCGTCGCAAGGTTTCCGGGGCGTTACACGACTTTCAGGAAATCTCGCATATCGGGACAAATCTGGCCGGGTATTGGGCTGACCTCGGTAGACTCGGGTCTCGACTGCCTGATCCCCATCCGAGGAGTGCACACGCGTGGCTCTTGTCGTGCAGAAGTACGGTGGCTCCTCCGTCGCCGACGCTGAAAGCATCAAGCGCGTCGCCCAGCGGATCGTCTCCACGAAGCGGGACGGCCACGACGTCGTTGTCGTGGTCTCCGCCATGGGTGATACGACGGACGAGCTCATCGATCTCGCCAACAAAGTCAGCCCCCTTCCGCCCGCACGTGAGCTGGACATGCTGCTCACGTCCGGCGAGCGCATCTCCATGGCACTCCTGGCCATGGCCATCGCCAACCTCGGCCACGAGGCGCGGTCGTTCACCGGATCCCAGGCCGGTGTGATCACGGACGGCACGCACGGCAAGGCGCGGATCATCGACGTCACGCCCGGCCGCATCCGGGACGCGATCGACGAGGGTTCCATCGCGATCGTCGCCGGCTTCCAGGGCGTCTCCCAGGATTCCAAGGACATCACCACGCTCGGCCGCGGCGGGTCCGACACGACGGCGGTGGCGCTGGCCGCGGCGCTCGGCGCGGACGTCTGCGAGATCTACACCGACGTCGACGGCATCTTCACGGCCGACCCGCGGATCGTGCCTGCGGCGCGCCGCATCCCCGACATCTCCTACGAGGAGATGATGGAGATGGCGGCGTGCGGCGCGAAGATCCTGCACCTGCGCTGCGTGGAGTACGCCCGGAGGTATGGCATGCCGATCCACGTCCGGTCGTCGTTCAGCAACAAGACCGGCACGTGGGTCAAGAACAGCATCGAGGGAAGCCAGATGGAACAAGCGATCATCTCCGGCGTCGCACACGACCGGAGCGAGGCGAAGATCACGGTCGTAGGGGTCCCCGACAAGGTCGGCGAGGCCGCGACGATCTTCTCCACGCTGGCCGACGCTGAGATCAACATCGACATGATCGTGCAGAACGTCTCGGCCGCGGCGACCAACCGCACGGACATCTCCTTCACCCTGCCGCGCACCGACGGGCAGACGGCGATCAAGGCCCTCAACAAGATCAAGGAGCGCATCGGCTTCGACTCGCTCCGCTACGACGACCAGATCGGCAAGGTCTCGCTGATCGGCGCGGGCATGCGGTCCCACCCCGGCGTGACCGCCAAGTTCTTCGGCTCGATCGCCGACGCGGGCGTCAACATCGAGATGATCTCCACCTCGGAGATCCGGATCTCGGTGGTCGTCGACCAGGACGACGTGGACGCCGCCGTCACCGCCGCCCACCGGGCGTTCGACCTGGACGCCGACCAGGTGGAGGCCGTTATCTACGGGGGTACCGGTCGATGAGTCGTAAGCCCACTCTCGCTCTCGTCGGCGCCACCGGCGCGGTCGGCACCGTCATGCGGGACATCGTTTCCTCCCGCGAGGACGTCTACGGCGAGATCCGTCTCGTCGCCTCCGCCCGGTCCGCCGGCAAGCGGCTCTCCGTACGCGGCGAGGAGCTCGTCGTCCAGGAGCTGACCCCGGAGGTCTTCGACGGCGTCGACATCGCGATGTTCGACGTGCCCGACGAGGTGTCGAAGGTCTGGGTCCCGATCGCGGCCGAGCGCGGCGCGGTGGTCGTCGACAAGTCCGGCGCGTTCCGGATGGAGCCGGACGTGCCGCTCGTCGTGCCGGAGGTCAACGCCGAGGCCGTACGGAACCGGCCCCGGAACATCATCTGCTGTCCGAACTGCACGACCCTGTCGATGATGGCCGCGATGGGCGCGCTGCACGCGGAGTACGGCCTGGACTCCCTCGTCGTCGCCTCGTACCAGGCGGTGTCCGGCGCGGGCGTGGCCGGCACGGAGCGCATGTACGCCGAGATCGAGGCCGTCGCCGGCGACCGTACGCTCGGCCAGACCGCCGGCGACGTGCGCAAGGCGATCCAGAACCGCCTCGGCGAGACCGAGTCGCCGTTCCCGGCCCCGATGGCGCTCAACGTCGTGCCCTGGGCGGGCTCGCTCAAGGAGGACGGCTGGGCCTCGGAGGAGCTCAAGCTCCGCAACGAGTCCCGGAAGATCCTCGGCATCCCCGACCTGAAGGTCTCCGCGACCTGCGTGCGGGTGCCCGTGATCACGACCCACTCGCTGGCCGTCCACGCGACGTTCGAGCGGCCGGTCACGGTGGAGGGCGCGCGCGCGATCCTGGACGCCGCCCCGACCGTCGTGGTCATGGACGACCCGGCGAACGGCGTCTTCCCGACGCCCGCCGACGTGGTCGGCACGGACCCGACGTACGTCGGCCGGATCCGCCAGGCGATCGACTTCCCGAACACGCTGGAGCTGTTCATCTGCGGCGACAACCTGCGCAAGGGCGCCGCGCTGAACGCCGCGGAGATCGCCGAAGTGGTCGCCGCCGAGTTCACCGCCTGATCGTTCGAAGCACGTCCCGGCGGTGGACCCCACCGCCGGGACGTACTGATCACGAGCGGGTGCGCCCGTCCGCCGCGGCGATCAGAGCGGCGAAGAGGGCGCCGTCGTCGCCCGCCTCCGGGTGCCACTGAACGCCGATCCCGAACGGGTATCCCGTGAGCTCCGCGGCCTCTACCAGGCCGTCGTCCGCCCACGCGACCGGGACCAGCCCGGTGCCGAGCCGATCGATCGCCTGGTGGTGATAGTGCGCCACCGTGGCCCGCTCCTCCGCGAAGACGGCGGCGAGCCGGGTCCCGGATCCGATCTTCACCGGGAAGCGGCCGTACACGCCGGGTGCCGGGCAGTGCCGGGTGTCGCCGACGACCTCCGGTACGTGCTGGTGAAGCGTCCCCCCGAGTGCGACGTTCAGTATCTGCAGCCCACGGCAGATGCCGAGGACGGGGAGCCGTCGCTCGAGCGCGGCCCGTACGAGGTCGAGTTCCGCCTCGTCGCGGAAGTCGCGGACCTGAGCAGTCCGCTCGTGCGCCTCGACGCCGTACCGGGCCGGGTTCAGGTCACCCCCGCCGGCCACGATCAGTGCGTCGAGGCGCTCGACCAGCGGTGCCGGATCGCCGACCGGCGGCAGCAGCACCGGCTGCCCGCCGGCCCGGACGACGTGTTCGACGTAGGAGTGGGGCAGCAACGTGGCCGTCATGTCCCAGACGGTGAAGCGGGCGGGCTCGACGTACGCCGTGATGCCCACGACGGGGGAAGGGACGCTCATCCCGGCCTACAGCGGCGTCACGTACGCGCCGGAGATGCCGCCGTCGACGAGGAACTCCGATGCGGTGATGAAGGACGCGTCGTCGCTGGCGAGGAAGGCGACGGCGGCGGCGATCTCCGTGGCCTCGGCGAAGCGGCCGACGGGGACGTGTACGAGGCGGCGGGCGGCCCGCTCGGGGTCCTTGGCGAACAGCTCCTGGAGCAGCGGGGTGTTCACCGGCCCGGGGCAGAGGGCGTTGACGCGGATGCCCTCCCGGGCGAACTGCACGCCGAGCTCGCGGGACATCGCCAGCACGCCTCCCTTGGACGCCGTGTAGGAGATCTGGGAGGTGGCCGCGCCCATCACCGCGACGAAGGACGCGGTGTTGATGATCGAGCCCCTGCCCTGCGCGCGCATGTACGGGATGACGTGCTTACAGCAGAGGTACACGCTGGTCAGGTTGACCTCCTGCACGCGCCGCCACGCGTCCAGTCCCGTCTCGAGGATCGAGTCGTCGTCCGGAGGCGAGATCCCGGCGTTGTTGAAGGCGATGTCGACCGATCCGTACGTCTCCTTCGCCGCGGCGTACATGGCCGTGACGTCGTCCTCGCTGGTGACGTCGGCCCGGACGAAGAGGCCGCCGACCTCATCGGCGGCGGCCTTGCCCGCGGTCTCGTCGAGGTCGGCGACGACGACCTTGGCGCCCTCCTGGGCGAAGCGCCGCGCGGTCGCCAGCCCGATCCCGCTGCCGCCGCCGGTGATGACGGCGACGCGGTCCTGCAGACGCTGCATTCGTGTTCCCTCCGATGGTGAAGCTGTGATCAGTCGGTGGCGATGAAGACGTTCTTGGTCTCGGTGAAGGCGGCGACCGCGTCGGGGCCGAGCTCGCGCCCGAACCCGGACTGTTTGAACCCGCCGAAGGGCGTCCAGTACCGCACCGAGGAATGGGAGTTGACCGACAGGTTGCCGGCCTCGATCGCCCGCGCGAGGCGGAGGGCGCGGCCCACGTCGCGGGTCCAGATCGATCCCGACAGGCCGTACGCCGTGTCGTTGGCGATCCGTACGGCGTCGGCCTCGTCGTCGAACGGCAGGACGCTCACGACCGGCCCGAAGATCTCATCGTTCCAGGCTCGCCGGAACGCCTCGTCTCCGGGCGCGGCCGGGGGTGCGAGTACGGTCGGCGGGAACCAGAAACCCGGACCTTCCGGGCATCGGCCCTGGAAGGCGATGTCGCCGGCGACGTAGCCGCGCACCCGCTCCCGCTGGGCGGCGCTGATCAACGGGCCGACCTCAGTGTCGTCGGACCGCGGATCGCCGACCCGCACTCCCAGCACCGCCGGCTCCAGCAACTCCATGAACCGGTCGTACACGTCGCGCTGGACGAGGATCCGCGAACGCGCACAGCAGTCCTGCCCGGCGTTGTCGAACACGGCGTACGGCGCGGTCGCCGCCGCCTGCTCCAGGTCGGCGTCGGCGAAGACGATGTTGGCGCTCTTGCCGCCCAGCTCCAGGGTCAGCCGTTTCACGTCCGTGGCGCAGGCCGCCATGATCTGCCTACCGACTCTCGTCGACCCGGTGAAGACGATCTTCCGGACTCCGGGATGCTCGACGAGCCCCTGCCCGGCGACCGGGCCCTCGCCGGGAACCACCTGCAGGACGCCTTCCGGCAGGCCGGCCTCCAGGGCGAGCCGGCCGATGTGGAGCGCGGTGAGCGGTGTCGCCTCGGCGGGCTTGACGATGACAGTGTTGCCGGCGGCCAGTGCGGGCGCCATTCCCCACGCCATGATCGGCATCGGGAAGTTCCACGGCACGATCACGCCGACCACGCCCAGGGGCTCCTGGAAGGTCACGTTGAGCCCGCCGGCGACCGGGATCTGCCGTCCGAACAGCCGCTCCGGCGCGGCCGCGTAGTACGTCAGCAGGTCGCGGACGTTCCCGGCCTCCCAGCGGGCTTGGCCGACGGGGTGGCCCGCATTGGCGACCTCCAGGGCGGCCAGCGCGTCGATGTTCTCCTCGACCTTGGCCGCGAAGGCGCGCAGTAGCCGCGCGCGGTCGCCGGGCGCGACGTTCCGCCAGGTCTCGTACGCGGCGGCGGCGCGCTCGACGGCGGCGTCGACCTCTCCGGCGCTCGCCATCGACACGGACTCGACGACCTCTTCGGTCGCCGGATTGATCACTTTGAAGTCGGTCACGATCTCTATCCCGGTGGATTGCCTGGTCAAAGCCGCTCGAAGCCGCGGAACAGCTCCCAGTCGGTGATCGCCCGGTCGTAGGCGTCGAGTTCGACACGCGCGTTGTTGGCGTAGTGCTCGACGACCTCGTCGCCGAACGCCTCGCGGGCCAGGGAGCTCTTGCACCAGTCCTCGTACGCCTCGCGCAGCGTCGGGCGTACCTGCTCCGCGCCGGACGCGTACGCGTTGCCGGTGAACGGGTCCTCCAACGGCAGCTCACTCTCGATGCCGTGCAGGCCCGCGGCGACCAGGGCGGCCACCGCCAGGTACGGGTTGACGTCACCGCCGGGCACCCGATTCTCGATGCGCAGCGACGGGCCGTGCCCGACGAGGCGCAGCGCGCAGGTCCGGTTGTCCAGCCCCCACTTGAGTGCGGTCGGCGCGAACGAGCCCGGCGCGTACCGCTTGTAGGAGTTGATGTTCGGCGCGTACAGCAGCGTGAAGTCCCTGATGCAGGCCAGCTGCCCCGCGATGAAGTGCTCGCCGAGCGGCGACAGCCCGTACGGCCCGTCGCCGGCGAGCAGCGGCGTGCCGTCGGCGGACCGCAGCGAGATGTGGATGTGGCAGGAGTTGCCCTCCCGCTCGTTCGGCTTGGCCATGTACGTGATCGACATGCCTGCCTGGGCGGCGATCTCCTTGGCGCCGGTCTTGTAGAGCGCGTGGTTGTCGCAGGTGGACAGCGCGTCGGTGTAGCGGAAGGCGATCTCGTGCTGGCCGAGATTGCACTCGCCCTTCGCCGACTCGACGTACAGACCGGCGCCGTCCATGGCGTTCCGGATCCGGCGCAGCAGCGGTTCCACGCGCGAGGTCCCGAGCACCGAGTAGTCGACGTTGTACTGGTTCGCCGGTGTCAGATCCTGATACCGGCGGTTCCACGCCTCCTCGTAGGACTCCTGGTAGACGATGAACTCCAGCTCGGTGCCGACGTAGGCCGTCCAACCGTGGCTCGCGAGCCGGTCGAGCTGGCGGCGCAGGATCTGCCGCGGCGCGGCGACCACGTCGGCGCCATGCGATCCCTCGGCCGCGTCTCCGCCACCCCATTCCAGGTCCGCGAAGACCATCGCGGTCCCGTCGTGCCAGGGGATGCGGCGCAGGGTGGCCAGGTCCGGGCGCATGACGAAGTCGCCGTAGCCGCGCTCCCAGGAGGACATCGCGTACCCGTCGACGGTGTTCATGTCGACGTCCACCGCGAGCAGGTAGTTGCACCCCTCCGAACCGTGCCCGGCCACCTCCTCCAGGAAGAACCGGGCGGACAGGCGCTTGCCCTGCAGCCGTCCCTGCATGTCGGGGATGACGATGAGGACCGTGTCGATCCGGCCCGCCGCCGCCTCATCCTTGAGTTGCTCGAGTGTGAGCAGACCTCGGTCGACCACGCTTCGTCCTCTCCGGACGCCGGACCGGGGGTGGCCCAGGGGGAATGGTTTGGTTTAGAACCATTGATGGCTAGACCTGGGCATCTGTCAACCCCCTGGCGTCGCCGGGTGAATCCACGGCCGAATAAGTACCCCCTTGACGTGAGGTCTTCCGGCTCGCACACTTCCGGGACAGTGAAAGGGCCGCTACGGGCCGTGTTTCGAATGGGTTACGGACAGTCCAAGACCCCCGCCGCTCTGCAGACCCGGCGCGCGCCGGCCGACCCCCGACCTCCACCACCCCCGATCCGAGGAGGCCCCATGGCCACCGGTCTCGACGATGACGCCAGACGACTCGCAGAACTCGGTTACAAACAGGAGCTGGAGCGGTCCTGGAGCGGCTTCTCCAACTTCGCCATCTCCTTCTCGATCATCTCGATCCTGTCCGGGTGCTTCACGACCTTCGGGCAGGCCTGGAACAACGGCGGTCCCGTCGCCATCACCTGGGGTTGGCCGCTCATCGCCGGCTTCATCTTGATCATCGGGTTCTGCATGTCCGAGCTGGTCTCGGCCTATCCGACCGCCGGCGGCATCTACTGGTGGGCGGCCACCATGGGCAGGCCGGTGCACGGCTGGTTCACCGGCTGGCTCAACCTGATCGGCCTCATCGCCGTCACCGCGTCGGTCGACTACGGCTGCGCGACGTTCCTCAACGTCCTGCTCGGCATGCTGCACAAGGGCTGGGACGGCGGCCTCGGCTTCGTGTTCGTGCTGTTCCTGGTCATCCTGGCCCTGCACGCGCTGATCAACATCTACGGGCACCACCTCGTCGCGATCCTGCAGAACATCTCCGTCTGGTGGCACGTGTTCGGCGTCGCCGCGATCGTGCTCATCCTGGTGTTCGGCCCGGACTCGCACCAGAGCCTGAAGTTCGTGTTCACCGAGCGGATCAACAACTCGGGCTTCTCCGGCGGGACCTACTGGTTCTACGTGCTGCCGCTGGGCTTCCTGCTGACGCAGTACACGATCACCGGGTTCGACGCGTGCGCCCACGTGTCGGAGGAGACCCAGGACGCCGCGCGCACCGCCGCCAAGGGACTGTGGCGGTCCATCGCCTACTCCGCGGTCGGCGGCTGGATCCTGCTGCTGTCCTTCCTGTTCGCCGCCACGGACGTCAAGGGCATCAACGCCGCACAGGGCTTCGCACCGGCGATCTTCACCAGTGCGCTCAGCCCGGCACTCGCCAAGATCGTGATCGCCATCTCGGTGATCGGCCAGTTCTACTGCGGCATGAGCTGCGTGACGAGCATGTCCCGGATGACGTACGCGTTCTCGCGGGACGGCGGCGTGCCTGGCTGGCGGCTCTGGTCGAAGGTGGACAAGAACCGGACCCCGGTGAACGCGATCATCATGGGGTCCATCGCGGCCCTCGTCCTCACCCTCCCGGCCCTCTACAAGAGCCCGACCGGCACGCCCGTCGCGTTCTACGCCGTCGTGTCCATCGCGGTCATCGGTCTGTACCTGGCCTTCCTCATCCCCATCTACCTGCGCGTACGGATGGGCGACCGGTTCCAGCCGGGGCCGTGGACACTCGGACGCAAGTACAAGCTGTTCGGCTGGATCGCGATCATCGAGATCGCCGTCATTTCGATCTACTTCATCCTGCCGATCGCCCCGGCCGGCGTCCCCGGCAACAAGAAATGGGACTGGAGCGCGGTGAACTACGCCCCGATCGCCCTCGGCGTCGTGCTGGCCCTGGTCGGCGGCTGGTGGGCGCTGTCGGCGCGGACCTGGTTCACCGGGCCCCGCCGGACGATCGACACCGACGAGCCGGAACCGGCATCACAAGCCTGACCGCATCCGCTGGGCGGGTCGACAACGGCCCGCCCGGCGGCGGCGCGGCGGACCGTACGCCCGTCCGGCGGCGCGCGGTGGCCCGGCCGTCCGTTTCGCCGTCGGCATTACGCTGATGCGCATGAGCCCTGGACCGCGTCGCCCGCGCCGCTTGCCCGGCCGGATCGCGTCCGCCGGGCGGGGTCGTCGCCGGTGCTGAAGGGCGGTCTTCGTTGAGTGACGAGCGGGATCCGGCCGCTCTGGCGCCCTCGACGGTCTTCCGGCCCGTCCGCGCGGGCAACGCCTTCGAGGAGACCGTGGAGCGCCTCCTCCAGGCGATCAAGCTCGGCGTGGTCGGCCACGGCGAGCGACTCCCGCCGGAGCGGGAGCTTGCCCCGCAGCTGGGCATCAGCCGGGTCACGCTGCGCGAGGCGATCCGCGCCCTGCAGGAGGAGGGATACGTCGAGTCGCGGCGCGGCAGGTTCGGCGGGACCTTCGTGACCTACCGGCCCAGAGCCCCGCGACGTGGCGACCTGGAGCGGGTCGCCGCGGGCATGGGCGAGGAGCTCAGCGACGCTCTGATCTACCGCATGGCGGTCGAGACCGGAGCGGGGCAACTGCTGGCCGGCCGGCGGCTGCGCGACGAGCAGGTCGACCGGCTCCGGTCGTGCCTGCGGGACGCCGACACGGCGGCGCCCGAGGACTACCGGCGGCTCGACACCCGCTTCCATCTGACGATCGCCGAGCTGACCGGCTCGCCGCTGCTCGCCGGTGCCTGCGCGGACGCCCGGATGCGGCTGAACGACCTGCTGAACGCCATCCCGGTGCTGGAGCGCAACATCGAGCACGCGTCGACACAGCACGCCGCGATCGTGAACGCCATCCTGGACGGCGACCCGGAGGCGGCGCGCCGCGCGATCGTCGAGCACCTGGAGGGCACCGGCGCCCTGCTCCGCGGTTTCCTGACCTGAGCCACCGGACGCCCCACCGCCCAGGACGGCGTCCCCCGAGCTGCCCCTCGTCGCCGGCCGGTGCGGGGAGATGAGAAGACGCCACCGAGCCTCAGGCGCTACTCCCGGGCTTCCATGTGAGGCCGCCCAACGGACGGGCCGCTGCGAGCAGTAGGGCGGCGAAGGTGATGGGGCCGACGGTCTGGGCGAGTTGATGGTGGGCGACGCCGATCGCCGCGTCCCCGATCTGTACGGCGGCATTGAGGGTGAAGGCGAGGCCCAGCGGTCGCCATGCCCGGACGGTCAGCAACCAGATCAACGCGCCGAGCAGCACAAGGCTGCGGGTCGCGACGTAGGCCGCGTACGTCTTGGCGGCGGTGCTGTCTCCGCCGTGCACCAGGCCGCCCGGATCCAGCAATCCGGCCACGGTGATGTATCCGGACGCAACGACCTCGGCGGTGATGACACTCGCGGCGAGAAGTCTGACATTTCGTGAGGGGGCCATATCATTCGGGTACCGAATCATATGGTCGACGGTAGCATCGGATCCATGGCGACGGAAGAATCAGTAACTCGAACGGTCTCGTTCCTGCTGGGCAAGCTGGGGCAGGTCGCGACGGGACGATTCGCCGAGCGGCTGATGCCGCACGGGCTGCGCCCCCGGCACTGTGCGGTGCTGGAGATCTTGGCCGCCGGGCCGAAGGCTCAGTTGGAACTCGCCAGGACGATCGGTGTGACGCCGAGCGTCGTCGTCGACATGCTCGACGAGCTCGAGGAACTCGGTGCCCTGCAGCGTGTGCGAGACACCGTCGACCGTCGCCGTCATCTCATCGAACTCACTCCCACCGGGCAGAAGTTTCGGCGCAAGGCCGTGCTGTTGGCCATGGAGACCGATGAGGAGCTGCTAGGCGGGCTCAGTGCCGAGGAGGCGGCGGCGCTGAAGCGTGCGCTGAACAGGGTCGCCTCGCTGAGCGGGATCCCGGCCGCCGGGTGACTTCGCAACGAGCCCATCCCGACTCGCCGTGGGCAACCGCTCCCGGCCCCGCGCGAATCGGCTCGGCCGTCGTCGTGTCCGCGGAATCCACTGAGCCCGATCGTGAGCGGAAGGAGCCGGAAGAGTGAGGATCCGTCAGGGCGGAGTGGCCGACGCGCCAGTGATCATGGAGATGCTGGACGGCGCGGTGACCTGGCTGACCGCCATTGGCCGTTCGGACCAGTGGGGTACCAAGCCGTGGTCGGCGAACCCGGAACAGGTGCAGAGCATCACCGACAAGGTGCGCACCGGCACCGCCTGGATCGCCGAGATCGGGGAGGCACCGGCGGGTGCCATGATCATCTCGTCGGTGGCACCGCATCACGTCACGGCCGCCGATGAGCCGGAGCTGTACATCAACTGGCTCGTCACCTCCCGTCCTTTCGCGGGCCAGGGCGTGGGCGCCGCGCTGATCGAACATGCGTGTGCGGAAGCCCGGCGCCTGGGCGTCGGCCTGCTGCGCGTCGACTGCTACGCCGGTAATGACGGCCGCCTGGTCGACTACTACCGCGGCAACGGCTTCACGACGGCCGAGACGTTCACGGTCCGCAACTGGCCGGGCCAGGTGCTCTTCCGGCGGCCGTGACGCCGCCGCCCGGTCGGTGTGCCAGCAGGCCGCGGAACCGGTCGGCGCGGAACGCGGCGAGTTCGGCCGGGCGCCGGCCGGTCACGACGTAGTCCGCCATCGCCTTGCCGGTCACCGGCGCGAGCGTGATGCCGAGCATGCCGTGACCAGTGGCCACATACGCGTTCGGGCTGCCGGGCACCCGGTCGAGGACGGGCAGCCCGTCCGGCATCATGGGGCGTCCGCCGACCCACGGATCGTGGATGAGGGCCATGAGGTCGTCGGCGTTGTCGTACCAGTGACCGAGGTAGTCACGGCTGGCGTGCGCGATCGCGACGACACGCCGCCAGTCGAGCCGCCGGTTGTTGCCGCTGAGCTCCATCGTCCCGGCGATGCGGGTGGCGCCCCCGATGGGCGACACCGCGATGTGCTTGTCGCCGAGGTACAGCGGATGTTCGGGAGCCGGGTCGAGGTCGACGGAGAAGCTGTAGCCCTTGCCCGCCTGCAACGGCAGGCGGACTCCGAGCCACCGCAGGAGGTCCACCGACCAGGCGCCGGCGGCCACGACGACGGAGGAGCACTCGATGTCGCCGCTCGTGGTGCGCAGCGCCGCGATCCGGCCGTCGCGGAAGTGGAACCCGCGGACCGCCTCGTGCTCGGTGACGCCGACGCCGTCGTGCCGCAGCCGGTCGGTGAGCGAGGCCACGAACGCGGTCGGGTTCACGACGCCTTCGCCGGGGACGAGGTAGCCCGCCTCGACCTTGCCGCCGAGGGCGGGATCCAGTGCCATGACCTCCTTGCCGGTGAGGATCTCGCCGGGGACGTCGTACCCGGCCCACGCCATCGCCCGCTGGATCCCGTGCGTCCGTCGCGCCTCCGCCATGGACGAGTAGGCGTGGACGAGGCCGGGACGGGTCAGGGTGGTCACCACGTCGGCGTCGGCGAGTTCGGCGAAGCGCTCGAAGGTGGCCTGGGCGAACTCGGCGACGGCCGCGTACCCGCGGTCGAAGGCCGTACGGGCGCAGCTGCGCTGGAACAGCACCAGCCAGCGGAGGAACGCCGGTGTGGGCTGGAGGCGCAGGTAGAGCGGGGAGTCGGGCCGGCCGATGGACCGCGCGGCGTACCAGATCACCCCCGGTGCGGGCACCGGCGCGGAGTGGCTGAGGCAGACCCAGCCCGCGTTGCCCCACGAGGAGCCGCCCCCGACGGGCCCCCGGTCGACGACGTGCACCGGGACGCCGAGGCGCCGGAGGTGGAAGGCGGTGCACAGCCCGATCGCTCCGCCGCCGATGACGACGACCGGAGCACGGCTTTCCGTAGACAGGGCCGTTCACCTGCCCGAACTGCGGTAGGACCGGAGGAAGGCCTGCGTACGGGCCTGCCGTGGGTCGTCCAGCACCTGCGCCGCGGGGCCCTCCTCGACGACGCGCCCGCTGTCGATGAAGGCCACCCAGTCGGAGATCTCCCGGGCGAACGGGACCTCGTGCGTGACGATCATCATCGTCATGCCGTCGTCGGCGAGGTCGCGCATGACGCGGAGCACCTCCCCGGTCGACTCCGGGTCGAGCGCCGAGGTCGGCTCGTCGAAGAGCAGCACGGCGGGCCGGAGCGCGAGCGCGCGGGCGATCGCCACCCGTTGTTGCTCGCCGCCGGACATCTGTTCGGGGAAGGCGAGCGCCCGGTGCGCGAGGCCGACACGGCGGAGCAGGCGTACGGCCGTGGCGATCGCCTCGTCCTCGCGGACGCCGGCCGCGTTGATCTGCGCGAGCACGACGTTCTCGACGGCGGTGAGGTGCGGGAACAGGTGGAACCGTTGGAACACCATGCCGACGCGCTGCCGCAGGCGGGCCAGGTCGCCGGACGCGACACGGCCGTTCGCGAAGACCGGTTCGCCGGCGACCTCGATAGTCCCCCGATCCGGCCGTTCGAGCAGGTTGACGCAGCGCAGCAGGGTGCTCTTGCCGCCTCCGCTGGCGCCGAGGATGCTGACGATGTCGCCGGATCGCACGTCCAGGCCGATGTCGTCGAGGACGACCCGGCCGTCGAACGACTTGCCGAGACCGTCGATCCGTACGACGGGGCCGTCGTCGGCGGGCTGAGCGGTCTTCGCCACGGCGGGCCTTTCGATTGTCATTTCGCCTCCAGTGCCGGCTCGGCCTCGGCGATCGCGAGCAGCGCGCGGGCCTTACGCAGGCGCCGGCGTCGCCCCGGGAACAGCGGGGCCCCCGCGCGCACCCGCCGTTCCAGCCAGAGCAACGCCTGGGACAGCGGGTAACAGACGGCGAAGTAGATCGCCGCGATGACGATGTAGACCTCCAGGGCACGGAACGTGTCGGAGGTGATGAGCTGTGCCTGGGTCATCAGCTCGGCCGCGGAGATCGTCACGAGCAGCGAGGTCGACTTGAGCAGGTCCACCAGCATCGTGTTGGTGCCGGGCAGGGCCAGGCGCAGCGCCTGCGGGAAGACCACGTGCGTGAGGGTGCCGAGGCCGCTCAGGCCGAGGGCGTGAGCGCTCTCCCGCTGGCCGTCGTGTACGCCGGCGAGCGCGGATCGGAAGATCTCCGAGAGGTACGCCGCGTAGAAGACCACCATGCTGAGCGACCCGGCCTCCAGCGCACTGAGCTTCACGCCCACGGAGGTCAGCCCGAAGTAGGTGATGAAGATGATCGCGAGCAACGGGATGTTCTTGAACACCTCGGTGTAGATCGTCGCCGGGAGCCGTACGATCCGCAGGCGGTTCATCCGCAGGAGGGCGACGGCGAGCCCGAGGACCACGGCGCCCACGAAGCCGAGCGCCGTGTACTCCAGTGTGTGCAGCAGTCCTTGCACCAGTGAGCCGGTGTAGTCGGACCAGGGAACCTTGAACATCGCGGTCCTTCCGCTCGCCGTCAGATCGACGGGGGTTGCCACCCGGCCGGCCGGTCGACGCCCTGCCGCTGACCCGCCATCCACGGGGAGGGCTTGAGGAACTGGTTCGGGTCGCCGCCGTACTTCTTGATCAGCGCGGTCATCTCGCCGTCCGTGTACATCTGCCGGATCTGCGCCGAGATCGCCTGTTCCAGCTTCGGCTCCTGCTTGGGGATGTAGAAGCTCGTCATGTACGGCCGGAGGGCGTCGTACGTGGGCTTCTGCTTGACCTCGGCGTCGGTCGGCGGCGTGAGGTACTGCGTCGTGAAGTGCATGTCGGGCCGCTTCTGCTGGGTGTAGATCACCAGCAGCGGATCCAGGAAGCCCACCTGGATGCGGCCGGCGGACAGGTCGTTGAACACGCCCTGCGCGTTGGGGTAGGCGTGCAGCTTCGCCCCGGGGATCGACTTGATCGAGTCGACCCACACGTAGCCGGTGACGGTGCCCAGGCTCAGCCCCTGCAGGCTCTGGACCGTGGAGTACTGCTTGCCGCTGTGCACGGCCATGGCCGGCGGCGAGTAGTACGGCGGGTCGGTGAACAGGCCCTGCTCCTGCCGTTTCTTCGTCCAGGCGATGCCGCCGATGGTGATGTCGGCGCGGCGGCTCTGGATGCTGCCGAGCATGCCGTTGAAGTCGGTGACCTGGGTTTCGATCTTCAGGTTCAGCTTGGCGGCGGCGGCCTGCAGGATCTCGCTGTCGATGCCGACGAGCTTGTCGCCCTGGAGGGCGGTGTACGGCTGGTACGGCTCGATCGTCACCTTGAGCACGCCGGGCTTGAGGGTGTTGTAAGGGTTGGAGGCTGATGTCGCACTGCTCCCGCTGGCGGAGCCACCGCAGGCGCTGAGGGAGCCGAGGGCGGTCAGCGCCGCCGTGGCGGCCATGAGGGCGTGGGATCCGGGCCGGGTTTTTCTCCACCACATGAGTACGTCGGCCTAACTCTGAGAAGGGTCTCCAGCCGTTGCGAGGACCCGCCGGACCGTGTCCCGGCCGGCCTTCGCCGTCGATTGCGTACACGGTAGAGAGCGGCATCGGCCCAGGTCATTAGCCGATTCGTACGAACATGTGAGTAAATAGGGCCCTGTGCTCGTACGACACGTACGACCGAGGAGCGCGCATGTCCCAGGGGCTCGGGCCGGGGTGGCATTCGGCGCTGACCCCCGCGCTGGCGCAGGAGATCGCCGGCGACACCAGCGCCATCATCGGATTCAACGTCCTGATCACCGATCCGGACGGCGTCGTCATCGGCAGCGGGGACAGCGGCCGTATCGGCTCCTTCCACGAGGCGTCGGTGGAGGTCATGCGGACGTTGCAGGCCGCGGCGCACACGGTGGGGCAGGCCCGCCTCCTCCGCGGCGTACGGCCGGGCGTCACCCTGCCCATCGTCATCGACGGGCAGGCGGCCGGCACCGTGGGCATCACCGGCGCACCGGCACAGGTGCGGCGGTTCGGGCTGGTCGTCCAGCGGCAGACCGAGATCCTCCTGCAGGAGTCGCTGCTGCTGCGGTCCCACCTGCTGCGCGAACGCGTCCTGGAGGACCTCGTCCGCGACATCGCGCACTTCGACGCCGACCTCGTCACCCCCGATGAGCTGGCACTCCGCGCCGGGGAACTCGGCTATGACCTGGGTGTCCCGCGGACGGCGATGCTCCTCGAACTCGAGGACGCCGCCACCGCCGTCGCGCCGGACGGCCACAACCTGCGGTCGACGCTGCTGCGCCTCATCCGGGAGACGTTCGCCTCTCCACAAGACCTCGTCGCCGCGGTGGCGGCCGGTCGGTTCGCCGTGTTCCATCGAGGTCCGGCCAGGCCGGCCGCCGTGGACGATCCGCCCGGCGTGCGGTCACTCGGCCGCGTGCTCGTCGACAACGTCCAGCGGCGGCTCGGCCTGTCCGCGAGGGTCGGCATCGGCGGGCTCGCCGCCTCGGTGCCGGAGCTGCGCGACTCCTACGAGGACGCGAAGGCCGCTCTGCGGCTCGGATCGCGGACCCGGCCCGCCGCTTCGGTGCATTCCATCGACGAACTGCGGGTGCATCAGCTGCTCGCGGCGGTTCCGCACCGGGTGCGCAGGCGTTTCGCCGAGACGTACGTCGCGGAGCTGTGCGAGCGCCCCGACTGGCCCGTGCTCCGCCAGACGATCACCGTGTGGACCGAGCACGGCTTCAACCTCGTCAGGACCGCGGCCGCGCTGAACATCCACCGCAACACGCTGGTCTACCGTCTCGACAAGATCGCTCGCCGGGAGGGCGACCGGGCCGACGGCGACGCGGACCGCCTGGCCCTCTATCTGGCCTGCGTGGCGGATCACCTGGACGATTGACGACCGTGGCCGGGGCAACGTCCCGGGCGCACAGATCGGCGGGGGGGGGGGCGGGGCTGGCCGGGGCCCTCCCCCCCCCCCACGAGAAGAAGAGGACCACCCCCCGGATGGCGGGGGAGATCGGAGGGCCCCC